>NZ_JDWI01000012.1:0-165083 GCF_012932765.1 Rhizobium sp. 57MFTsu3.2 | reverse complement strand
TGGTCGGTGTTGCCCCTATCAATCGCGACAGTGGCCTGATGCGTGGCAAGAGGATGATTGCCGGCGGCCGCAAACCAGTGCGCGACGCCCTTTACATCGCCGCCTTGCCCGCCATCCGCTTCGATCCAGCCATGAAGGCCNTCTTCGAACGACTGAAAGCGAAAGGAAAGCCCGGAAAGGTCGCTCTCGTCGCGGTCATGCGAAGGATGATCATAATCCTCAATGCCAAAATGAGAGACTATCGAGCAACGGTGATTGACGCCTAACACCGTTGCTTTTTTATGCGGCCTCTAGGCGGAAACGAGCTCCGCTCGCTAGATATCGAGGTTTGCAACGTTCAGCGCGTTGTCCTGGATGAACTCCCTGCGAGGTTCGACTTCGTCACCCATCAGGCGTGCGAACAAGCCGTCAGCGTCCGTTGCATCGGCAACCTTCACCTGCAGCAGCGAACGAACGTTCGGATCGAGCGTGGTTTCCCAGAGCTGCTCGGCATTCATCTCACCGAGGCCTTTGTAACGCTGCATCGTCAGACCCTTGCGGCCGCTCGCAAAAATCGCGTCCAGCAGTGCCCGTGGTCCGGAAATCTCGACATCACCGTCGCGTCGGGAGAGTGACGGAGGCGCCTGATAGATGTCCTTCAAGCGAGCCGACAGCTGATCGAGAAGCCGCGCGTCCTGCGAGCCGATCAACGCCATGTCGAGAACGACAACTTCCTTCACGCCGCGCACCATACGCTCAAGTTTGATGCCGCCTTCGCTCGTGAGGCCCCCTTCCCAACCGCGCTCTGTCTCTTCGGCAATCAGGTCAAGACGTCTGGCGACTTCACCGGCGAGCTGTTCAGCTCTCGAGCGGTCGCTAACGGCTTCAGCATTGAGAGCACCAGCAATTGCTGCCTGTTCGACGGCAGCGCGATTGTAGCGCGAGTGCAGATTGTCAAGGAGCGCGCGGAGGCGCAACGCATCGCTAATCACCTCGCCAAGATCCTGGCCGGTCCTCACTTCGCCGCTGCCGAGTTTTAAGGCAGCATCTTCGAGACCCTGGCCGACTAGGTAGTCCTCAAGGGCCTTCTCGTTCTTCACGTACTGGATCGATTTGCCGCGCGAGACCTTATAAAGCGGCGGCTGGGCGATGTAGAGATGGCCACGCTCGATCAGTTCCGGCATCTGGCGGAAGAAGAAGGTCAACAGCAGCGTACGAATGTGGGCGCCGTCGACATCAGCGTCCGTCATGATGATGATCTTGTGGTAGCGCAGCTTTTCGGCATTGAACTCGTCCTTGCCGATGCCTGTGCCGAGCGCGGTAATCAGTGTACCGATTTCCTGGCTGGACAGCATCTTGTCGAAGCGAGCACGCTCGACGTTGAGGATCTTGCCACGCAGCGGCAGGATCGCCTGGTTCTCGCGCGAACGCCCCTGCTTGGCCGATCCACCCGCCGAATCGCCCTCGACAAGAAAGACTTCGGATTTGGCCGGATCGCGCTCCGAGCAATCGGCGAGCTTGCCGGGCAGAGAGGCAATGTCGAGAGCGCCCTTACGACGCGTCAACTCACGCGCCTTACGGGCCGCTTCGCGCGCCGCGGCGGCTTCGACCACCTTGCCGACCAGAACCTTAGCTTCCGTCGGATGCTCTTCCAGCCACGTGCTCAGCGCTTCGCTGACGAGGTTCTCGACAACGGGGCGAACTTCCGAGGAAACCAGCTTGTCCTTGGTCTGCGACGAAAACTTCGGATCCGGCACCTTGACGGAAAGAACGGCGGTCAGGCCTTCGCGGCAATCGTCACCGGTCAGCGTCACCTTTTCCTTCTTCGTGATGCCCGACGTATCGGCGTAGGAGGTGATCTGGCGGGTCAACGCGGCGCGGAAGCCGGCCATGTGCGTGCCGCCATCGCGCTGCGGAATGTTATTGGTGAA
Organism: Rhizobium sp. 57MFTsu3.2; assembly: GCF_012932765.1. NCBI lineage: Bacteria > Pseudomonadati > Pseudomonadota > Alphaproteobacteria > Hyphomicrobiales > Rhizobiaceae > Rhizobium > Rhizobium sp. 57MFTsu3.2. The sequence continues at coordinate 163,173 of NZ_JDWI01000012.1, read as the reverse complement.
GCACAGGACGTTCTCGTGGTAGCTGTCGTTCCACCACATTGCGACTTCGACCGTAATCCCATCCTTCTCGCCACGGATTGCCACCGGCTTGTCGACAAGCGGCTTCTTGGCGCGGTCGAGATAGGAAACGAAGGCCTCCAGGCCGCCGTCGTAGAGCATCTCTTCCTGCTTGATGTCCGAATGACGCTTGTCGCTCAGAAGGATGCGAACGCCCGAATTCAGGAAGGCGAGCTCGCGAAGACGATGCTCCAACGTGGCGTAGTCGAATTCGGTCATCGTGAAGGTTTCAGTGCTCGGCATGAAGCTGACTTCGGTGCCGGTTTCATCACCAGCGTCGCCAATCACCTTCAACGGCGCATCGGCTACGCCGTGCGTGAAACTCATTTCATGAATCTTGCCTTGACGGCGGATCTTCAGCCTCAGCCAGACGGAGAGCGCGTTGACGACAGAAACACCAACGCCGTGCAGACCACCGGAAACTTTGTAGGAGTTCTGGTCGAACTTGCCGCCAGCGTGCAGCTGGGTCATGATGACCTCGGCTGCCGACACGCCTTCGCCGGTATGAATGTCCGTCGGGATGCCGCGGCCATTGTCGGTAACGGTGACCGACCCATCGGGATTGAGCGTCACGGTCACGATATCGGCGTGGCCTGCGAGCGCTTCATCGATCGCGTTGTCGACGACTTCATAAACCATGTGATGAAGACCCGAGCCATCATCGGTGTCACCGATATACATACCCGGGCGCTTACGCACTGCATCAAGGCCCTTCAGAACCTTGATCGAGTCTGCGCCATATTCGGTACTAACGCCGTTTTCCGTCGTGGGTATATCGGTCATACTTTTCGAGAATTTCCCTGTTGTCGGGGCTGAAGTGAGACTTGCGAATCACCTGCCTTATACATGCCAGAATATAGGGTTTTTGATCCAAGTTCCCAATGCCAGCGCGCTTAAACTGGCCATAAATCAGGGGATTATGACCGTTTTCCGTCCGCTTTTCCGCCGTTTTTAAGAATGCTTGTCAGTTGGCCAAGCGTTGTTTGGTCGAGATCGCGAATGCGACCCGCCAGGAGGTTCGCAAAAGCGGTATGTTCGGCCGATAAACCTGATGTATCGACGACCACGCGAGGGTCCGAAGAACGGGCCAAAAGGAAGAGTTCTTCGGCCTCATCCCAGATGATGTTGAAGTAGCCGGCGATCCGCTGGAGCAGATCGAAGGTCGGCAAGCCGCGCCTTCCATGTTCGAGGGCCGACAGATAGGCCGGGGACACATTGAGGGCTGCCGCCATCTGCTTCTGCGAGACACCCTTGCGCTCTCGCAGCTTGCGGACGGCCTCACCGAACGGCGTCACGATCTCTCTCCATGCCGGCGCGACAGCCGGATATACAGGGCGCCTTCGCCTCCGTGATGGTGGGCTGCTGTTTCATAGGACGAGATGAAATACCGAAACTCCGGCTTCGAGAACCACATCGGGACGGCGCGTTTCAGGGCGCCTTCGCTGCCAAGCGAACTGCCCTTACCGGTGATCACAAGCACATGCCTCATCCCTCGTTCATGAGCTCGCATGAGGAACTCGAGCAGCAATATATGCGCTTCGCTCTGGACCAGCCCATGCAGGTCGATCCGGGCTTCCAATGGCACGCGGCCCTTGGCGATCTTGCGCTTGACCGGCCTTTCGAGCGGGTGATGGATACCCGAGCGTGTTTTGGAAACAACCGGGACAGTGGGCCCGGCATCAGTTTCGGAAGGTCGCTTCGCGGCGGCGGCCGTTTGCTGTTCAACCTCCACCTCTGTCAGAAAGGCATCGAGCTCGGCTAGCTGATCCTTCTTGCCGGGCATTGGACGCGTGCTCCGTGCCACCTTGCCCCAGAGTATCCTTTCATCCGTGTTGAGCTTCCGGTCTCGAGCCATCAGGCGAACCTCGCGGCGGCGGCATTCGGAAGCAGAATGACGAAGTCGGCGTCGTGGCGCACTGTTCCAGCGAGCTCTCCTGCATCATCCCCTGACCCGGTGAAAATATCACCCCTCGCCGGACCGACGATGGCAGAGCCCGTGTCGAGAGCCAGCATCACTCGCGCGAACGGCTTGTCGCCATCGAGATGGACAAGATTCTCGGACCGAATGAAAAACGGGAAGCCAAAAGTATGGATGAGCCGATCGACGGCGAGCGAACGGCCGGCAATCAGCGGCACTTTTGCTGCGGCCACGGGCCCGGCGTTCAGATCTGCGCTCGGGACTTCGCGGAAGAAAATGTAGGAGCGATTGTGCCACAGGACCTCATCCACCTGCCGAGGATGGTCGCCGAGCCAGCGCCGAATAGTCTGCATCGAAATCTCGGATCGTTCGATTTCCCCGCGCTCGATGAGTAGCTTGCCGATCGCCGAGAAAGGATGTCCCGCCTTTGCCGCATAGGTGATGCGTCCAACCCTGCCATGAGGATAGCGCAAACGCGCCGCACCTTGAACATGGACGAAGAAGACGTCGACCTTCGACTTTGCCCAGGCAATCTCCAATCCCCTGCCCGCCAGGAAGCCTTCATCGATTGCCCGCCGATCCGGGTAGGCTTCAATGCCATCGGAGGTCAGCCGGCCGAAAGCGTAGCTGTCCGGCAGACCCACAGGGCGATTACCCTCATCAAGGTCGATCAGGTCTTCGGGGCGGCGATAGAAGGGAAAGCGATACTCATCATCCGGCACGGCCGAGACCATAATCTCAGGCTCGTAGAAAGCGGTGACGAAGCCCGGATTGCCGTCGATGCGACGAATTCTGAAGGGTCGACAGTGGGATTGGAAGAAGGTTCGGGCATCGGCTGCCGACGAGATATTCTCGCTGCGCGCTGCTTCAAGCAACGGTAGAAGGTCCTGAGCCGTCAGGCCGAGCGAGCCCGTCCGATACGGCTTGATGTCAATGACCTGCCGCCGGCATGCTTCCATCGCTTCAAAAAGGCTGGAAGGATCATCATCCTTCCAGCCTTGCAGATCGTCAAAGCTTATTGCTTGAAGGGCAAAGCCCGGAGTGTCTTCACTCATGTTCCGATTCGGTGGCCACGAGTTTCCAGTTGGGATCGCGGGAGCGGGTATCGCGCGCAAACGTCCAGAGATCATTGACCTCGGCAACGTTCTCCGCGTCGCCATCGATGAGCTTATCGACCTTGTCGTAAGTGGCGGAAATCAACTGGCTGACGATACGAACGGTAATCTGCACCTCCGTGCCCTTAATCTCGGTGCTGGCGATTTCCGCCTTGTCGATGCCGACGAAGGTCGATTTCACCTTCTCGCCTTTGGACTCGCGCTCGGTAATGGCTGCGTCGAAGCCGTCATAGACTTCACGCGACAGCAGGTTCTTCAGCGTCTTACGATCGCCGTCCGCAAACGCCATCACGATCATCTCATAGGCCATGCGGGCGCCATTGACGAATTCCTTCGGATTGAAGGAAGCGTCTGCCTTGTTGATTTCGCGCAGCGATTCATTGAGTGAGGTGCCGGCTGGTGCGAAAGCATCGATTGCCGCAAAGCGATCGTCTTCCTCAGTCGCTGCGTCACGGCGCGGCAGGGTCACCACTTTCCCGGCATCAGGAGAATCAGGTCCAACGGCATCCCGCGGCGTATAAAGATCGCGCGGGGGTTTCTCATTGCCCGTACGGCGGCCGAGAACGCTGCGCAGCTGCAAAAAAATCAGCACCGCCGCCACAAGAAAAAACAATGTGATGAAGTCGTTTGAACCCATATCCCGCCGCTGCCGCTGTTAACATCCCTGATTTGTACTCCCATATAGTCCGCCTATACAGATGATTCAAATAGGGTCGACAACGCGACCCTCCAACGGAGTCCGGCTCAGCCGGAATAAAACGATGCCCTTGAAGATCCTGCCTGGTTTTCTGCTGCTGCTTCCGCTCGCCGAGATTGCCGGTTTCGTGCTTGTCGGAAAGGCGATCGGGCTTTGGCCGACGCTGGCGCTTGTCATATTGAGCTTCATGGTGGGCATGGGCCTGCTCAGGCGCCAGGGCATCGGGATTCTCCGCCGTATGTCTGCGGAGGGGCGAAGCGGCATGGTGCCGGGGCGCGAGCTGCTTCGACCGGCGATGTTCGTGATCGCTTCCCTGTTGCTGATGATCCCCGGCTTCATCACCGACATCGTGGCTTTGTTGATCTTCATTCCGGCTGTGCGCGATCTTGCCTGGCAATATATCAGCCGCCGTTTCGTCGTCGTCGGCTCAACGAGCGGCTTCGACACGTCGAGCCGCCCCAAGGACTCCAAGATCGTCGACCTCGACGACGAGGATTATCGACGCGAACCCAACGACAACTCTCCCTGGTCAGGGAAGCATCTCGGCAAGTGAGGAACCGTCCCCGCCGGCCGACTGGCCCAGGGTTGTAACACTATGCCCGAAATGATAGAGCGGCACCATCCAATGCCCTCGAGGAAAAGCCAATGGCCGACGAAAACAGCAATAACGGTGCAACGAGCCCGAGCCTTACCATCCTTGCGCAGTACACCAAGGATCTCTCTTTCGAAAATCCGGGTGCTCCGCGTTCGCTGCAGGCGCGTGACAAGGCTCCGGCCATCAATATCAATGTCAACGTCAACGCCAATCCGCTCTCCGATACGGATTTCGATGTCGTTCTGTCTCTGAACGCCGAAGCCAAGGATGGCGACAAAACGGTATTCCATACCGAACTCGTCTATGGCGGCGTCTTCCGGATTGCCGGGTTCCCGCAGGAGCACATGCTGCCGGTTCTCTTCATCGAGTGCCCGCGCATGCTGTTCCCGTTCGCACGTCAGATCATTGCCGACGTCACGCGCAATGGCGGCTTCCCGCCCCTGATGATCGATCCGATCGATTTCTCTCAGATGTTTGCGCAGCGGGTTGCCGAAGAGCAGGCCCGTGCCAAGGTACAGGCAACCACGAACTAACAGTTCGCGCATAGCACGCTGCCACAAAATGAAATGCCCGGGTCGCCCCGGGCATTTTTAGTTTGCGAGATCGTATTTTCCCCAGACGCCCTTCGCGCCGAGTTTGGCAATCAGCGCGTCATGGGCTTGCTGCTCTGCTTCGCTGAGACGTGGCGCAAGGGGCCGCGGACGCACAAGCGTCCCGATAATAATCTCCTCCACCAAGCTTTCCTGACCTGCCGAATTACTCGCGACGGTGCCGAGGCCAAGGGCGGCCTGACGACCACCGATCATCTCGATGTAGACATCGGCCAGCAGTTCGGAGTCGAGAAGCGCGCCGTGCTTCGTTCGATGCGTATTATCGATGCCATAGCGGCGGCAAAGTGCATCGAGGGAGTTGGGTCCCATCGGATGCTTGCGGCGCGCCATCGACAGCGTATCGAGCACGCGGTCGGGCAGGATCGGCGGCAAATCGAGCCTTGCGAGCTCAGCGTTTATAAAGCCCATATCGAACGTGGCGTTATGCGCGATCCACTTCGCGTCGCCAAAGAAGTCGATAATTTGCTGCGCAACATCTGCGAACGAAGGCTTGTCCTTCAAAAACTCATCGGTGATGCCGTGCACGGCAAGCGCGTCCGGGTGCACTTTCTGGTCGCCCGGATTGATGTAGATGTGGAGCGTATTCCCAGTCGGAAAATGATTGAAAAGCTCGATGCCGCCGATCTCGATAATGCGGTCCACACGGTTATCCAGGCCCGTGGTTTCCGTATCGAAAATGATTTCACGCATTCAGGAAGTCCCCGCTGGTGAGCCGCCGCTTCAGATCCGAGACGATCTCGGCGACCCGTTTTCTGGCCGTTTCGATGCTATGCGCGGTATCGATCACATAATCGGCTCTTGCGCGCTTTTCCGCATCCGGCGTCTGGCGCGCAAGAATCATATCGAATTTTTCCACTGTCATGCCTGGCCGCGCAAGTACGCGTTCGCGCTGTATCTGTGGATCACAGCTAACGACCACGATCACATCGACCCTGCTCTCGGCTCCTGTTTCGAACAACAGCGGGATATCGAGCAGCACCATCGGCGAGCCACGCTGCCGCTCGCGTTCGATGAATTCTGCTTCACGTTTCCTCACGAGCGGGTGGACGATGGCTTCAAGGCGCTTGAACCCGTCGGCACTTCCAGCCAGCTGGCGAGCCAGTTCCTGCCGATCGACGGCACCCTCTTTCATGGTTCCGGGAAAGGCAGCATCGACAAGGGGCGCCGCCTCCCCCGCATAAAGATCATGGACGACGGCATCGGAATCATTCACAGGCACCCCCGCTTCTGCGAAGAGCTTTCCCATTGTTGATTTGCCCATTCCAATCGAGCCGGTCAGTCCGATCCGCAACATCAGTGCTTGTCCATATCCTCGATAATCAGCGCGCGCAGCTTGTCATCAACCTTCGGGCGATGCCCGAACCATTTCTCAAAACCTGGAACGGCCTGATGCAACAGCATGCCGAGACCATCGACAACGGCAAATCCTTGCCGTTCGGCTTGGACAAGGAAAGGAGTCTTCAGGGGGACGTAGACGATATCCGTTACGACGGCATCGGAGAGCAGCGGCGAAAAATCGATCTCCGGCGCATCCTCGCCGTCCATGCCAAGCGAAGTCGTGTTCACGAAAAGGCCGGCGCCGTGCATGACTTCCGCCAGGGCTGCCATCGAATGCGCTTTTACGCTCGAGCCAAACCTATCCGCCAATTCCTGAGCGCGTCCGACCGTCCTGTTGACCAGATGAATTTCCTTGATGCCCCGATCGCGCAGCGCCTGAATGATGGCGCGGCTCGCACCGCCGGCACCGAGGACCACGGCCGAGTGCGCCTTGTCCCAGCCAAGATGACGCTCGTCCAGATTTGCGGTGAAGCCGCCTCCATCCGTGTTCGTCGCTTTGAGCCGGCCCCCCTCCATCCAAAGCGTATTGGATGCACCAAGCTCTTTAGAAAGCGCGTCTGGATCGTCAGCGAGTTTGAACGCCATTTCCTTGTGCGGGATCGTGACGTTGCCGCCTAGGAAGCCAGCCTGGCCGCTCTTCAGCAATGCGATAAAGGCTGGAAAATCGGCTGGTGCGACTTCATGGGCGCGATACGATCCCGGTAGTCCGAGTGTCTTGAGCCAATAGCCATGGATCAGAGGCGACCGGGAGTGTTTGACAGGAAATCCCGTGACGAAAGCCCGCGGCCCAAATGTTTCACGTGAATCATCCATCAATCGCACCCAATTCTCTCAACTTTTCCAACAGAGGTAGCATCGGTAATCCCAGGATTGTAAAATAGTCCCCGTCGATCCGCGAAAACAATTGAAGCCCCTCCCCCTCGAGTTGGTAAGCGCCGACGCTCGTGAGTGCCCTCTCTCCGACGCGCTTCAAATGCCGCTGGATAAAATCCGCATCCAGCGGACGCATCGTCAGCTCAGCGTGTGAAACATGCTCCCAGACGATGTCGCCGTCGTAGGCGATCGCGATCGCACTGTTCAACCGGTGCGTCTGGCCCGACAGTATGCGAAGGTGGTTCTCCGCATCAGCCATATCCCTGGGCTTATGAAAGGTCTGCGGGCCAAGAGACATCGTTTGGTCCGAGCCGATCACTAGGCAGGCCGGAAACCGATCACTGACTTGTTTCGCCTTCGCCTTGGCGAGAACGAGGGCCACGGCACCCGGTGTTGCGCCTTCTCGTTCGAGCGGCGCTTCGACAGACCGCTCGTCAATATGAGCCGCACGAGCCTCGAAGGTGAGGCCGGCATTTTGCATCAACATGCGACGGAACGGGCTGGAGGATGCGAGAATAAGCTTCGGTGTCATGGAGCCTCGAACAGGTTTGGTGCGGCAGCGCTTAACGCAGCTTCGGACGGAGAGCAACAATCGCCGCCGCGGTCTCTTCGATGGAGCGGCGCGTCACGTCGATGAGTGGCCAATTGTGCCGGGCGCAGAGCGACCGTGCGTATTTCAACTCCTCCGATATGGCGGCTCGGTCCGTGTATTGCCCGCGATCAAAACCGGGTGTCGCTCCGAGGATACGGTTCTCCCGGACCTGAGAGATGCGATCGGTGGTAGCGATCAGACAGACGATCAAGGGTTTGGTGGTCGCGAACAGGCTTTCCGGGAGCGGCACGCCATAGACGACGGGGATGTTGGCGGTCTTGATACCACGATTGGCGAGGTAGATGCTCGTCGGCGTTTTCGACGTCCGACTGATGCCGAGAATCACGACGTCGGCGTCATTGTAATCATCGGGCATCTGGCCGTCGTCGTGATCCATCGTGAAATTGAGCGCTTCGATGCGAGCGAAATAGCCGGCATTCATCACATGCTGGGCACCGACACGCCGGCGTGACGGTGCGCCAAGATAGATCTGAAAGGCGTCCATGACGGGCTCGAGCACGTTCACGGAAGCGACACCCATCTCCGCACAGCGCTGATCGACCAACGTCGCGAGTTCACGGTCAACGATCGTATAGAGAACGATCCCAGGCTGACTATCAATCGTCTGCAGAACCTGCAGAAGCTGCTTGCGATTTCGGACCAGCGGATAGACGTGTTCGATCGGCTGAGCGGATTTGAATTGTGCCGACGCGGCGCGCCCGGCCGAAATCAACGTTTCGCCGGTCGAGTCAGAAATCAGATGCAGATGGAAGAAGTTCGTGCGGTTCTCCACGCTATTTTCCGGGGCCTGTTGAAAAGACTGGACAACGGAGAGCTAAGAGACGCGGCACGGGTAAGGCAAGGGAAAACATGCCGCCTTTTCCACAAATGGAATTTCGTGGGAGCTGCTAAACGCGCTTTGTTGGTTCTGTGGACAGCTTCTGAAAGTTCCGCGCCTTTCCAAGGCTTTTCCACAGTTAAACGCCAAAAGGCTGCCTTTTATTTGATTGGAATCATTTGCGTTTTCTTAGTTATCCACGATATCGGCTTGATAAGCTGTTATTCGGTCCATTGGAATCGGCGATGGCGCGACAAAACGCTCCGGTCGTGGACAGATTTTAATCCTTGATAGAAACAGACTCTAAGAAATAGAAACCTTTTAAAATATCTTTGTATTTTTATAGGGAAGAAGCGCGTGGGTGAAAGCGGTCGGAAAATCATGAGAGTCTTGGACGGCGAAACGCTCAGTCCTCCTCCAATCTGGCTGATGAGACAGGCGGGACGATATCTCCCCGAGTACAGAGAAACGCGCGCGAAAGCCGGGAGTTTCCTTGACCTCTGTTATACGCCTGATCACGCAGTTGAGGTAACGCTCCAACCTATCCGCCGTTATGGCTTTGATGCAGCCATCCTCTTCTCGGATATCCTTGTGATTCCGGATGCGATGAAGCGCAACGTTCGCTTCACGGAAGGACATGGACCGGAAATGGATCCGATCGACGAAGCTGGCATCGACGGGATCGAGACAGAGCATGTCATCGCCTACCTGAAGCCGGTTCTGGAAACGGTGGAGCGCCTGCGACGGGAACTGCCTTCCGAGACGACCCTGCTCGGTTTCTGCGGCGCACCGTGGACGGTTGCGACTTATATGATCGCTGGCCATGGAACGCCTGACCAGGCTCCAGCGCGGCTATTTGCCTACAAGTATCCGAAGGCCTTCGAACGCTTGCTTGCAGTCCTGGCCGAGGTGTCGGCCGATTATTTGGTCGCGCAGATCGACGCGGGTGCCGATGCCGTGCAGATTTTCGATTCCTGGGCTGGTGTTCTCGGCGAGCGGGAATTCGAGGCTTTCGCCGTGAAGCCTGTTGCACGGATGATCGCGTCTATCAAGGCGCGGCGTCCGAACGCTCGAGTGATTGCCTTTGCCAAAGGCGCTGGGTTCCTGCTGAGAGATTACCGGCAGAAGACGAAGGCTGATGCGATCGGGCTCGACTGGTCGGTGCCTTTGGATTTTGCCGCGGAGCTGCAGAAGGACGGAGCCGTGCAAGGCAATCTTGATCCGATGCGTGTGGTCGCCGGCGGTGCGGCGCTGTCGGAGGGGATCAATGATATTCTCGACAAGCTCGGCAATGGTCCGCTGATATTCAATCTCGGTCACGGGATCACGCCACAGGCGGACCCTCGGAACGTGGCGCTGCTCGTCGAGCAGGTCCGCGGTTGGAGACGCTAGCACATGGCAAAGCAGACGGATGAGAGGCCGGGCACCTATGCGCGTCGCCGTGCCCACTTTGCGATCCTGTTTTTCGTGCTTCTCGGCCTGGGACTATTCCTCTGGAACCCGGACAATCTCTATCTCTGGATAAAGGCTCTTCATGTTATCGCGGTGATCTCGTGGATGGCTGGTCTGTTCTATATGCCTCGGCTCTTCATCTACCATACCGATGCGGAACCGGGCTCGACGCAGTCGGAGACCTTTAAGGTGATGGAGCGCCGCCTGCTCAGGGTGATCATGAACCCGGCTATGATGCTGACCTGGATCTTTGGTCTTTATCTCGCTTGGTCCGTATATGGTTTCCAGGGCGGTTGGCTGCACGCGAAGATCGGCCTGGTTGTGCTTCTGACTGCCGTTCATGTTTTTTTCTCGCGGGCGGCAAGGGCGTTCGAGCGCGATGAGAACCGCCATTCAGCGCGTTATTGGCGCTTCATGAACGAGGCGCCGACGGTTCTGATGATCGCGATTGTCATTCTCGTCGTGGTCAAGCCGTTCTGAGAAAAAGCGGGTTCGGTTAAATTTGCTTGATTTTAAGCAGCCCCCTTGCGGCGGTGAGCCTTACTCGCTATTTTCGCTCCACCTCATCCTTGTGGCATGTATGTAAAGTTCGATCGTCTGCGATCCCTTCGCAGGACCGATTACAGCCCTCGACATCGCCTCCCCCCGAATTTAAGAGTAATGGTCACTTCATGGCTGAAATGAAGCTTCAAGAACTTAAGAGTAAGTCCCCGACGGATCTGCTGGCATTTGCCGAATCGCTCGAGGTCGAAAATGCGAGCACGATGCGCAAACAGGAATTGATGTTTGCGATCCTGAAGGTGCTTGCCAGCCAGGATGTGGAGATTATCGGCGAAGGCGTCGTTGAAGTGCTCCAGGATGGCTTTGGCTTCCTGCGCTCTGCCAACGCCAACTACCTCCCGGGCCCGGACGATATCTACATCTCACCCTCCCAGATCCGCCGCTTCTCTTTGAAGACCGGCGACACGGTAGAGGGTCCAATCCGCGGGCCTAAGGAAGGCGAACGCTACTTTGCGCTGCTCAAGGTCAACACCATCAATTTCGACGATCCCGAGAAGATCCGTCACAAGGTGCATTTCGATAACCTGACACCGCTCTATCCGAACGAACGCTTCAGGATGGAATTGGATATCCCGACCTCGAAGGATCTTTCGCCGCGCGTCATCGATCTCGTCGCGCCGCTTGGCAAGGGCCAGCGCGGACTGATCGTCGCTCCGCCGCGTACCGGTAAGACGGTTCTGCTGCAGAACATCGCGCACTCGATTACGGCGAATCATCCCGAGTGCTATCTGATTGTTCTTCTCATCGACGAACGTCCGGAAGAAGTCACGGACATGCAGCGTTCCGTTCGCGGCGAAGTCATCTCCTCGACGTTCGACGAACCCGCTGTACGCCATGTGCAGGTGGCGGAAATGGTTATCGAAAAGGCAAAGCGCCTTGTGGAGCACGGCCGTGATGTTGTGATCCTGCTGGATTCGATTACGCGCCTCGGCCGCGCATACAACACGGTTGTCCCCTCGTCCGGTAAGGTTCTCACGGGTGGCGTCGATGCGAACGCCCTGCAGCGCCCGAAGCGCTTCTTCGGCGCAGCGCGCAACATTGAAGAAGGTGGTTCGCTTACGATCATCGCGACCGCGCTTATCGATACCGGCAGCCGCATGGACGAAGTGATTTTCGAAGAGTTCAAGGGAACCGGTAACTCGGAAATCGTTCTAGACCGTAAGGTTGCCGATAAGCGTATCTTCCCGGCCATGGACATTTTGAAGTCCGGCACGCGTAAGGAAGACCTCCTCGTGCCGCGTCAGGATCTCCAGAAGATCTTCGTGCTGCGGCGCATTCTGGCTCCGATGGGAACGACCGACGCGATCGAATTCCTGATCGACAAGTTGAAACAGACGAAGAACAATCCCGACTTCTTCGATTCTATGAATACGTGATCCTTAGCCGGATTCTTTGATAAGCCGGTCACTGCTGTGGCCGGCTTTTCCATTTCTAGCGAAAACTCTCTTCAGCCTTGAACTGGAGTAGGAAAATGTCGTCGAGCAACGAAACCATCTTCGCGCTATCGAGTGGTCCTGTCCCGGCCGGCTTGGCCGTCGTTAGAATCAGTGGGGAGGAAGTGCCGGCGGTTGTCACCGCCCTCGTTGGCGACGTGCCGCCTGCGCGCCAGGCAGCATTACGATCGATTCGGACTCGTAATGGTCTTGTCATCGACACCGGCCTTATTCTGTTCTTTCCGGCACCCCATTCCTTTACCGGCGAGAATGTTGCAGAGCTGCACCTGCATGGCGGCCGCGCGGTTGTCGACGCCTTGCATCGTGAGCTCGCCCAATTCCGCAATTTGCGGGCGGCGGCACCAGGCGAATTTTCACGGCGAGCATTTGAGAACGGGAAGCTGGACTTAATCGAGGCTGAAGGCCTAGCAGATCTTATCGCTGCGGAAACGGAGATGCAGCGGCGTCTTGCTGTCGAGCAAAGCTCCGGGGGATTATCGTCAATCTACTACGGCTGGTCAGATAGGCTGACGCGTGCACGCGCGCTGATCGAGGCTGAACTGGACTTTCCCGACGAAGAAGATGTTCCGGGTTCGGTCTCAGATCAGGTTTGGGCGGATGTGGCGAGCCTGGTCAACGAATTGAAGAACCATCTGGAGCAACTCGAAGCCGGAGAGATCATCCGCGATGGGTTCAAGGTCGTCATAGCGGGCAGGCCGAATGCCGGCAAATCGAGCCTTATGAACGCTCTGGCGATGCGCGATGTTGCGATCGTCACTGACATTGCTGGCACGACACGGGATGTGCTCCACGTCGATCTTAGCATGGATGGCTATCTTGTCAGGCTCTACGACACTGCCGGTCTGCGCGAGACGGATGAGATCGTGGAGCGCGAGGGCATTCGACGGGCCGAGAAGATCATCGCAGAGGCCGACCTGGTGATCTTCATCGAGGACGTGTCGATTGAAAGCGGAGCAGAGGAACTGGCCGACGATGCCGTTCTGGTGGGGACGAAATCCGATTTGCCGCGTCAAAGCGCTCGAGCGTATGATCTATTGATCTCGACCACGCATGCGACCGGTCTCGATGCACTCCGAGCCTTGATCGTTGAGCGCCTAAAAACAAAAGTCCACCCCCAGTCCATGGCGATCCCGAGCCGCGCACGCCACAAGGAAACGCTGACACAGGCATTGGCTGCGCTGCGAACGTCCCTTCACGACTCCCATCGCGGTCTGGATCTACGGGCCGAGGACCTGCGTGTCGCGAGTGACGCCCTGGGACGAGTGACTGGGCGTGTGGATGTCGAGAATTTGCTTGATGTCATCTTCGGTGAATTCTGCATCGGAAAATGATTCACGTGAAACATCGGAATCATGCCCTGTCGTCTGGTTTCACGTGAAACGCCTTGACTCCCTGGGCGACATCGCTCATCACCTGACGATCTCAGGAGCTTAAATAATGGATACCTCACGGTTCGATGTCATCGTCATCGGAGGCGGGCATGCTGGATGCGAAGCCGCTGCCGCCGCCGCGCGCCTTGGCGCGAACACGGCGCTGGTGACTCATCGTCGCGATACCATCGGGATCATGTCTTGCAATCCGGCGATTGGAGGACTTGGCAAAGGACACCTGGTCCGAGAGATCGATGCCATGGACGGTCTGATGGGCCGCGTTGCTGATGCGGCCGGTATTCAGTTCCGGATGCTGAATCGAAAGAAGGGGCCGGCTGTTCGCGGCCCGCGTAGCCAAGCGGATCGGAAGCTCTATCGGCAGGCTATGCTTGCGGAGATCGAGAGCATTGAGAATCTCACTGTGGTCGAGGGCGACGCGTTCGATCTATCCATTAAAGACGGTCGGATCGCCGCGGTTGTCATGAAAGATAGCCGGATTCTCAAGTGCGCATCAATTGTGTTGACAACGGGGACCTTCCTGCGTGGACTCATTCACATCGGCGACCAAAAGATACCCGCAGGTCGCGTTGGTGAACAGCCATCGGTGGGGCTTTCTCAAACGCTCTTGAATTTGGGCGTTCGTCTCGGGCGGCTGAAGACCGGAACGCCGGCGCGGCTGGATGGGACGACGATCGATTGGGAGAGTGTCGGCCAACAGGGAGCGGACGAGGATCCTGTCCCCTTCTCTTTCATGACAGATCATATCTTGAACCCACAAATCACCTGTGGCGTTACGCGCACGACGGAGGCGACCCATCGCATCATCGTCGAGAATTTGAAGCGTTCGGCCATGTATTCGGGGCAGATTGAAGGCGTCGGACCGCGCTATTGCCCGTCGATCGAGGATAAGCTGGTTAAGTTTGGCGAACGTGACGGACACCAAGTCTTTCTTGAGCCGGAAGGCCTGGATGACAGCACAGTCTATCCCAACGGTATCTCGACATCCCTCCCCGCCGAGATCCAGGATGCGTTCATTCATACCATTCCTGGTCTCGAACGGGTCCGCATTGTGCAGCCGGGTTATGCGATTGAGTACGATCATGTCGATCCGCGCGAGTTGAAACCATCGCTCGAAGTGAAGAAGATGCCAGGCCTGTTTTTGGCTGGGCAGATCAATGGAACGACGGGATACGAGGAGGCTGGAGCTCAAGGCCTCGTCGCTGGCATCAATGCTGCGCGCCTGGCTGGCGGTCAGGACGAGGTTCGTTTCAGCAGAACCGATTCCTATATCGGTGTGATGGTGGATGACCTGACCTCGCGCGGCGTTGCTGAACCATACCGTATGTTCACATCCCGGGCCGAATACCGCTTATCGTTGAGGGCTGACAATGCGGATGTCCGGCTGACGCCGTTGGCAATACGGATCGGCGCAGTCTCGGCTGGTCGCCGGGACCGTTTTGAAGCCTATGGCGAGGCGCTGGATGCGGGGCGCGCTCAGCTGACATCACTTTCCGTGACGCCAAGCGAAGCGGGGCGATTCGGTCTAAAGCTGAACCAGGATGGGCAACGGCGGTCGGCTTATGAGCTTCTGTCCTACCCGGATATTAGCCTGCCGGCTCTTGCGCCGATCTGGCCTGAACTAAATGGGCTGAATGGCCGCGTGGCTGAAGCGCTGGAAATAGAAGCGAGCTACGCGGTTTACATGGAACGGCAGTCAGCTGATATCGCGCACGTGAAGCGAGATGAAGACCGCGTGATACCGTCTGACTTCGATTTCGATCTGCTGTCCGGGCTGTCCAACGAACTGAAGCAGAAGTTGCGTAATATCCGACCCTACAACGTTGCACAGGCAACAAAGATCGATGGGATGACGCCCGCTGCGATTTCGCTGTTGCTCGTGCACCTGCGTCGCGGCGCGGCGGATGTTGCGGCATCTGCTTAACGTTGTCCTATTGCAATCTGCGAGAGTCCTACCATGCAACTGAACGGCCGACGTGTTTCACGTGAAACACAGGAGCGTCTCGAACACTTTGTGGCCCTCTTTCAAAAGTGGGCGAAGTCGATCAACCTGACTGCGCCGTCAACGCTTGCCGATGCCTGGAGCCGGCACATTGCAGACTCGGTGCAAATCTTCCAGCTCCAGCCTCTTCCTCGCACGTGGATCGACCTAGGCAGCGGGGGTGGCTTTCCGGGCATTGTGACGGCCATCATGCTGGCG
Source organism: Rhizobium sp. 57MFTsu3.2 (assembly GCF_012932765.1). Classification (NCBI taxonomy): domain Bacteria; kingdom Pseudomonadati; phylum Pseudomonadota; class Alphaproteobacteria; order Hyphomicrobiales; family Rhizobiaceae; genus Rhizobium; species Rhizobium sp. 57MFTsu3.2. The sequence continues at coordinate 147,484 of NZ_JDWI01000012.1, read as the reverse complement.
GAGCTCGATGATGGATGGGTCCATCTCGTGGAGAGCAACCATAAGAAGGCGGCCTTTCTGCGCACGGCGCTCCGGGAAACCGCCGGTAGAGGCTCTATTCACGCTGTGCGAATAGAAGACGCACCTGCAATCGTAGAGAATTGCGACTTTGTTTCCGCTCGGGCCCTCGCCGACCTAGGGAAGTTGCTGGGTTTTATTGAACCGTGGTCGAAACGGAATGCAAGTCTCCGAGCTTATTTTCACAAAGGCCGGGATTACCGGAGCGAGATCGAGAAAGCGCATGGTGACTGGAGATTCGATCTGTTAGAACATAAGAGCGCTGTCGAGCAGGATTCTGTCGTTTTGGAAATCTTCAATCTCCAGCGTGTGGCTTAACAGATCGGGCTTTGGCTATGGCTGGCGAACGAAATCGTATAATCACCATTGCAAATCAGAAAGGTGGCGTCGGCAAGACCACGACTGCCATCAACTTGGCAACAGCTTTGGCGGCGATCGGCGAGCGGGTCTTGATCGTCGATCTCGACCCGCAGGGTAACGCCAGCACCGGCTTGGGGATCGATCGTAAACATCGCCGGCTATCTTCCTATGATCTTTTGCTTGGTGACTATGGCATCGAAGAGGTGTCGCAGGAGACCGCTGTTCCAAACCTGTACATCGTGCCGTCCACGATGGACTTGCTCGGCATTGAGATGGAGATTGCAAGCCAAAGCGATCGCGTTTTCAAGCTCAAGAAAGCCCTCGCCAAAGAGGAGGCTTTCCGCTTCTCCTACATCCTTGTTGACTGCCCTCCCTCTTTCAATCTGCTCACGATGAATGCAATGGCGGCTGCCCATTCCGTGCTTGTGCCTCTTCAATGTGAATTCTTTGCGTTGGAAGGGCTCAGCCAACTCCTGGAGACAGTCGATCAGGTTCGACGTACCGTAAACCCCCGCCTCGATATCCAGGGGATAGTGCTGACGATGTTCGATTCCCGCAACAATCTGGCGCAACAGGTTGTTAACGATGTTCGCACGCATCTAGGGGAGAAGGTCTACCACACATTGATTCCTCGAAATGTTCGCGTGTCTGAGGCACCCTCCTATGGCAAGCCAGCAATTCTGTACGACCTGAAGTGCGCCGGCAGTCAGGCATATCTCCAGCTGGCGTCGGAAGTTATTCAGCGCGAACGGCAGCGTCTCGCGGCGTGATTTGAAAGAGAATGGCGAGTTTAGATATGAGCGATGACATCTCGAAAAGAAGGCTCGGCCGTGGCCTGGCCGCATTGATTGGTGAGATGGATCAACCGATGCCCGTTGATGCGGCCAAGCCAGGGGTCAGCGCCGATCGGATGGTCCCGATCGAGTTCGTCACTCGCAATCCGCGCAATCCTCGACGGTTTTTCGACGACGGCGAATTGCATGAGCTCGCGGGCTCGATCCGGCAGCACGGTATCGTGCAGCCCATTGTGGTTCGCACATTGGCCGCCAGCCAGTTCGAGATTATAGCCGGCGAGAGACGGTGGCGCGCGGCACAGCTTGCAGGCCTCGTTGAGATCCCGGTGATCGTGCGCGATGTCGATGACAAAACCGCTCTTGAGATTGCAATCGTAGAGAACGTTCAGCGCTCCGACCTCAATCCGCTGGAAGAGGCCCTCGGCTACGAGCAGTTGATGGCGGAGTATGGCTATACCCAGAACGATCTCGGCGAAATTATCGGCAAGAGCCGCAGTCACGTGGCGAATTCGCTGCGTCTCTTGAAACTGCCAGAGCCCGTTCGGGACCTTTTGGCCGCGGGAAGCCTCTCGGCCGGTCATGCCCGCGCCTTGGTGCCGACTTCCGATCCGACCGCCCTCGCCCGCACGATCGTTTCGAAAGGCATGTCGGTCCGTGACGCGGAGCGTTTGGCGCAGAATGATATCAAGGCTCAGTCGGAGCCGAAGATCCCGGGGCATCAGAAGGATCAGAAGGATTCAGATACGCTCGCCCTGGAACGCACCTTGTCGGATACGCTCGGCCTGGACGTGACGATCAATCACAAGGCAGGCGGCGGCCAGATCAGAATTTCCTATAAGTCGTTGGAACAATTGGAAGAAATCTGCCGGCTGCTCGAGCGCCGCTAAATGGAATCGCTATCGGCGCGCCGATTGCAGTGTCGTCGATAGCAGGGTCTGTAGGGCGATGCTGTCTTCCAACGACGCCCGTTTGCGCGTCTGCAAGATTGCCGCCTGCAGACGGTTTGCTTCTCGTGCCACCGCTTCAGCGGACCAGGTACGCAATGCCTGCTCGATAATCGGCTTGCGTCGGAAATGCAGATGACGACCATGCGTCTGCATGACCTGAGCGGCCGGCAATCGCTTCTCCTCCATCTCCGTCTTCATGGCGTCCAGCAACTGAAACTGCTTCAGACAGGCCTGGATCACGAGAAACACCGCTGTCTTCGACGATATGATCTTTTGCATTGCATGCAGGAAGCTGCTTGGATTTCCGCTAAGGACGGCATCGACGGCGTCGTCCACCGAGATGGCGCTGGCGTCGCCTATTATTTCCGTAACGTGGTGCTCTTCGATGGTCGATTTTCCCCGACAATAGAGCGCCAGCTTTCGCAGTTCGTTGCGAGAGGCAATCCGATCCCCCCCTATCAGCTCCAGCAGGGCCTGGCGTGCATCGGGCGTGATGCCCAGGCCAGCGCTTGAAAGTTCGCTATCTATCAGGCCGTTGAGGGCGCGGGCATCGTCGGCATAGCAGGGTATCGCCATGACAGTGCGTGCTGTCTCGGCGGCTTTCCGCAGCAGCGAGCCCTTCTTGAGGTCACCGCCCTCGATAAGAACGAATGTGCCGTCCGGCATGTTCGCTGAAAGAACCTGGAGGGAGTCGACAAGATATTTCTCGTTGGCTGCACCACGGATCCAGATGAGCTTGTCACCTCCGAAAAGGCCAATTGCTCCCGCCTCGTCCAAGAGGCGACCTTGATCGCGCTGTAGGTCGCCGATATCGAGCTTGATCAGCGAAAACGGATCATCCAATGCCACGCCCGTCCTGCCGGCCAGCGAGGTGGCGCGCTCCGAAACGAGACCGCGATCCGGCCCATAAATCACAAAGAGCCGGTAGTTGCGGGCGGATCGCTCAAGAAAGCCTTCAAACTCGTGCGATTTGATTTCCGCCATGCATCCGCTCCTCAGCGGCCAAGCGCAGCCGCAATATCGGCACCAACGAACTCAGCAGCCTGCCGTGCGGCGCGGTTCTCGGCGTCGCGGATGGCGCGTTGCTTGGCAAATTCCTGAGCTGGGAAGTCGACGAGCGCAGTGGCATAACGATTGCCGGCCTTGATGACGTGGCCGTCCTTTGTGGACTTCAGAGTGTAGTCGACGCTGACGGTCGCACGTCCGGCAAGCGATTCGTCTGACGACGCCACCAGCAGCGTGCTGATGACATTCGAGCGAGCGCTGAATTCAACCTTGTATTCGGGATTCTCAGGCTCGCCGGCGCCACGCGAAGCGATAAAAATCAGTCGATTGCGAACCTCTTGCTCAACGCGACCCCCCGCTTCCGAGAAACCGACGGACGCCAGCTTGCCCGCAGCGCCGGAACTTTCGGAATAAAGAGGGCGAACCTGGCAGGATGCGAGAAAAGCCGTGGACGCTAGGATTGCGGCAATGCCGGTGCCGCGCACCAGCTTAAAAGCGATATCAAACGACAATGTTCACAATCCTTTGTGGAACCACGATGATCTTCTTAGGCGTCTGACCGTTCAGCGCCTTCTTGACGTCATCCAATGCGAGCACACCCTCGGTGACGGCATTCTGATCTGCGTCGCGAGAAATTGTCAATTCGGCGCGCTTCTTGCCGTTGATCTGAACCGGCAAAATCACATCGTTTTCAACGACGAGGGTTTCGTCATAACGCGGCCAATCAGTGTGCGCCAGCAATCCGCCGTTGCCCAGCGCCGCCCAGCACTCCTCAGCCAGATGCGGCGTCATTGGTGCTACCAACTGGATAAGGATCTCGGCCGCGTCCCGCGCTGCGGCGCGATACGCCGTATCGCCTTCGCCTGCAGCGACGCGGGTCAATGGCGACGCCAGGGCATTGACGAGCTCGTAGATCCTCGCGACGGCCTTATTAAACCAGAGACGATCATAATCGTTCTGGACGGCCTTCAAGGTTTTGTGCGCGATCTGCGAAATTGCTTGAGCTTCCCCATCCTTAGCCGGAGTCGGCGCAACATCGCGAAGTTTGTCCGATGCCTCGGCAATCAGACGCCAGAGCCGCTGGGTGAAGCGGTGGGCGCCCTCTACGCCTGCCTCCGACCAGATAACGTCGCGCTCAGGCGGCGAGTCCGAAAGAACGAAAAAGCGGGCAGTGTCTGCACCGTAAGAAGCGATGATATCGTCCGGATCGACGACGTTCTTCTTCGACTTCGACATCTTCTCGATCGAGCCGATCGCGACTTCCTCCCCGCTGGAAAGGTGATAGGCGCGGCGTTTCCCGTCCAGCTCCTCGATGCGAATATCCGCCGGTGCAACCCACTCGCGGCCCATGCCCGTGCCGCGGCTGTAGGTCTCGTGCACGACCATGCCCTGGGTAAAGAGACCCTTGAACGGCTCCTTTGCATCGACGTGGCCTGTCTCGCGCATCGCCCGGGTGAAAAAGCGCGAATAAAGCAGGTGCAGAATCGCGTGCTCGATACCACCAATATACTGATCGACTGGCAGCCAGCGATTGGCAGCGCTTTGGTCGGTCGGCTTGCTCTCCCAGGGAGCGGTAAAGCGGGTGAAATACCAGCTCGAATCGACAAACGTGTCCATCGTGTCGGTCTCCCGCCGTGCATCCTTGGCGCACTGCGGGCAAGCGACGTGCCGCCAGGTCGGATGACGATCGAGCGGATTGCCGGGCTGGTCGAAGGTTACATCCTCCGGCAGCTGCACCGGCAGGTCCTTCTTCGGAACCGGGACAACGCCGCAATCGTCGCAATGGATGACAGGGATCGGGCAACCCCAATAGCGCTGGCGCGAGATACCCCAGTCACGCAAGCGGAAGTTCACCCTGCGCTCACCCTGCGGAGCATTGCCAAGCGTCATTGACGACAGGCGGTCGGCAACGATCTCGAATGCCTCAGTTGTGCTCTTGCCATCAAGGAAGCGCGAATTGATCATGACGCCATCGCCGTCATAGGCAACGTCGCCGACGCTGAAGGTCGCGGCATCGTCATCCGCCGGCATAACAACGGGAACCACCGGCAGGTCGTATTTGCGTGCAAAATCCAGGTCACGCTGGTCACCGGATGGGCAACCAAAAATCGCGCCGGTGCCGTAGTCCATGAGGACGAAGTTTGCGACGTAGACAGGCAATTCCCATGACGGATCGAGCGGATGCTTGACGCGAATGCCGGTATCGATGCCCTTCTTCTCCGCAGTCTCAAGCGCAGCAAGTGAGGTTCCAGCACGGCGGCATTCTTCGCAGAAAGCATCGATAGCCGGATTCTTCGCTGCGGCATCCTTGGCCAGCGGATGGTCGGCTGCGATAGCCAGGAAGGAGGCGCCAAATAGCGTGTCCGGACGGGTCGTGTAGACCTCGATCTCGGTTTCTCCGGCCGGAGCCGTCTCCTGGACGATCTCCCAGCGCAGCATCATGCCTTCCGAGCGACCGATCCAGTTCTTCTGCATCAATCGGACCTTTTCCGGCCACTGATCAAGCGTGTCCAATGCCTCGAGCAGATCCTGGCTGAAGTCGGTGATCTTGAAGAACCACTGCGTCAGTTCCCGTTGCTCAACCAGGGCACCGGAACGCCAGCCGCGTCCGTCGATCACCTGTTCGTTGGCGAGAACGGTGTTGTCGACCGGATCCCAGTTCACCTTCGACTGCTTGCGATAGACGAGCCCCTTCTCGAGGAAATCTAGGAAAAGATGCTGCTGGTGCTGGTAGTAGGCGACATCGCAGGTTGCGAATTCGCGGCTCCAATCCAGTGAGAGGCCCATCGCCTTCAACTGGGACTTCATCGATGCGATGTTCTGGTAGGTCCAGGAGGCCGGATGTACACCGCGCTCCATTGCCGCATTTTCAGCCGGCATGCCGAAGGCGTCCCAACCCATGGGATGTAGAACGTTGTAGCCGCGAGCGCGCTTATAGCGAGCTACGACGTCGCCCATTGCGTAATTCCGCACATGGCCCATGTGGATGCGGCCGGATGGATACGGAAACATCTCGAGGACGTAATACTTCTCGCGCGGATCGCTGTTGTCGGTCTCGAAGACCTTCGCTTCGTTCCATTTTTGCTGCCAGCGAGGTTCAGCATCACGCGGGTTATAACGTTCGGTTGCCATGGTATTCGTATTTCCGAAAGATCAGGGGAAGTTGGTGGTGACCTTCACCATGAAACCACGGTAGCGTCAAGTTTTACGGGCGCCGCAAGCGTCCGATCTCGGCCCGCCGGCCACTATTTCGGGCGCGTGGGCCTTGGCAAGCACAGCCGGGGCGTTTAGTGCATTACCATCTTCTCATGCAGTCATGTCGAGGCGAGTGATGGAACTTGAAGAGCGATTGAACGACGTGCGCTCGCGTATCTCCGCGGCCGAGCAGCAGGGGAAACGGCCCGACGGTTCGGTTCAGCTTGTCGCCGTTTCAAAGACATTCGACGCAGACGCGATCCGCCCGGCGCTTCAGGCCGGGCAACGGATCTTCGGGGAAAACAGGGTTCAGGAAAGCCAGGGAAAGTGGCCTGAACTGAAATCCGAGACGTCAGGCATTGAACTTCATCTCATCGGCCCTCTGCAGTCGAACAAGGCGGCCGAGGCGGTCGCGCTGTTCGATGTCATCGAAACCATCGACCGGGAAAAGATCGCCCGTGTGCTCGCCGACGAAATGAAGCGTCAGGCGAAGACCCCTCGCCTCTATGTTCAGGTGAATACCGGGCTTGAGCCGCAGAAGGCAGGAATCGCCCCTGATGATACAGTAGCGTTTGTCGCTCTTTGCCGCGACGAACTCGGCCTCGCCATTGAAGGCCTGATGTGTATTCCGCCGGCGGACGAGAATCCAGGTCCGCATTTCGCGTTGCTTGCCAGGCTCGCCAAGGCTTGCGGCGTCGAGAAACTCTCGATGGGAATGTCCGGCGACTACGAAACCGCGATTGCCTTTGGCGCGACCAGCGTTCGCGTTGGCTCCGCGATCTTCGGTGCCCGCTGATACGCTCCTTTCGTCGGGCTTTCTCTCCTGCCATGCCTCTCCTAGATTGATAGGATAATTTGCGTGTCCTGGGGAGGAGCAGATGCAGGGAAGCTATCGCCAGACCTATTCCAGGTGGAAGGACGATCCGGAGGCTTTTTGGCGCGAGGCGGCGGCAGAAATCAGCTGGTTCAAACCGCCGGCGCAGACCTTTTCGCGAGAAGGTGGTCCATACGGCCGCTGGTTTGCCGGGGGCGAAACCAATACCTGCTACAATTGTCTCGATCGGCACGTTCTAGCGGGCCGTGGTGACGATACTGCCTTTATCTACGATAGCCCGATTAGCGGCACCAAGGCTGTGTTTAGCTATGGTGACGTCCTTGCTGAAGTCAGTGCCATTGCAGCAACGCTCCGGCAACGTGGAATCGCAAAGGGTGACCGCGTCATCATCTATATGCCGATGGTCCCGCAGGCAGTTTTCTCAATGCTTGCCTGCGCGCGCATCGGCGCGGTCCATTCCGTCGTGTTCGGTGGCTTTGCGGCAAATGAGCTCGCGGCCCGTATCGACGATTCGGGGGCGAAGCTCATCATCACGGCAAGTTGCGGGCTCGAGCCGGGACGGATCGTGCCCTACAAGCCCTTGGTCGATCAGGCGATTGCCATCGCGAAGTCGAAGCCGGCCCACTGCCTTGTCTTGCAGAGGCCGCAGCTTGCAGCTGATCTCACAGCCGGTCGCGACGAGGATTTCGACACTACTGTCGCGAGAAATCGTGGTGTGACCGTTGAGTGCATTCCCGTCTGTGCGACGGACGAACTCTACATTCTCTACACCTCAGGCACGACGGGCCAGCCGAAAGGGGTCGTGCGCGACAATGGCGGTCACATGGTCGCCCTCAATTGGTCGATGGCAAATATCTTCGGCATCAAGCAGGGCGAAGTGTTCTGGGCGGCTTCGGACATCGGGTGGGTCGTCGGCCATTCCTACATCGTTTATGCACCGCTGCTGGCAGGCGCGACCAGCGTGATATTCGAAGGAAAGCCAGTTGGTACACCGGATGCCGGCGTCTTCTGGCGCATCGCTTCAGAGCACGATGTCCGCGTTCTCTTTACGGCGCCTACCGCTTTCCGGGCCATTCGTCGGGAGGATAGCGATGGTGTTCGCCTCAAGGCCTATCCGATGCCGAATTTTCGTGCCCTGTTCCTTGCGGGAGAGCGCGCAGATCCGGAAACGCTGAAGTGGGCAGAGCGCATGCTTGATGTACCCGTGATCGATCATTGGTGGCAAACGGAGACCGGATGGCCGATGGTGGCAAACCCGCTCGGCCTCGAAGCTCTGCCGGTGAAGCATGGCTCCCCTTCGATGCCTATGCCCGGGTATAGTATCCATGTTCTTGATGATGCCGGCCACGCGGTTGAGCCAGGGACGCTCGGTAATATCGTTGTCGAACTCCCCCTGCCGCCTGGCTGCCTGCCCACGCTGTGGAACGCCGACGAGCGTTTCCACTCGGCCTATCTGGCCGAATTTCCCGGTTATTATAAAACGGCGGATGCCGGCTATATCGACGACGACGGCTATCTCTTCATCATGTCGCGCACGGACGACATCATCAACTGCGCAGGCCACCGGCTGTCGACGGGAGCGATGGAGGAGGTTTGTGCCACGCATCCGGATGTTGCCGAATGCGCGGTGGTCGGAATCGCAGATCAGGTTAAGGGTCAGGTCCCTTGCGGCTTTCTCGTTCTGAAGAAGAATGTTTCACGGGAAACATCGGCCATTGAATCGGAGGTCGTGCAGCTGATCCGCGATGCGATTGGCCCGGTCGCTTCGTTCAAGACGGCGATAACCGTCGAGCGCCTCCCCAAGACGCGCTCCGGCAAGATCTTGCGCGGCACGATCCAGAAAATCGCCGACGGTGTGCCTTGGAAAATGCCGGCGACGATCGACGACCCCACTATTCTTGAGGAAATAGCCGAAGCCCTGCGCAAGCGTGGGTATGGTTCCCTGCCGATGTAGGTACAAAAAGAAAAGGCCCCGCTTACGCAGGGCCTTGTGGATCGATCACCGTAGGCAATCAATACTGGTCGTCTTCGTCCTCATCCTTCGGAGAGGATTTCAGCGACTTGAGCTTTGCGAAGACGGCATCGGCATCGATTTCCTTCTCCTCTTCGCGCTCATGGCGGGTCAGGCGCTCGGTTTCATGCGCCGACTCCAAGGTCGCTCCGAGTTCGGCCGCTGTCGGCAGCGGGCGTCCCTTTGCCGCCTTTTCGACTTCCATGTCGAGATCGATCTGGCTGCAAAGACCGAGTGTCACCGGATCCATCGGTGCGAGGTTAGCCGAGTTCCAGTGCGTACGCTCGCGAATCTGTTCGATTGTCGACTTCGTGGTGCCGACGAGGCGGGAAATCTGTGCGTCCTTCAATTCCGGATGATTGCGCACCAGCCAGAGAATGGCGTTCGGACGATCCTGGCGCTTGGAAACCGGCGTGTAGCGCGGGCCGCGGCGCTTGGATTCTGGCACGCGAACCTTCGGTTCCGAGAGCTTCAGCTTGTGCGCCGGGTTCTTTTCAGCGCGGGCGATTTCATCGCGCGAAAGCTGACCCGTTGCGATCGGATCGAGACCTTTGATGCCCTGTGCGGCTTCGCCGTCGGCAATTGCCTTCACTTCGAGCGGATGCAGTCTGCAGAATTGAGCGATCTGGTCGAATGACAGGGCTGTGTTGTCGACGAGCCAGATGGCAGTCGCCTTCGGCATGAGCAATTGTTGAGCCATGGATATAGTCCTTCTGTCGTCCGCGCCGGTGTCGCGGTCCGTGGATTGTCACCACTATGTCCGGGAAATATGGCGCTATATAACCGCAGTGATGCAGAATTGCAATTGATCACGAATGAAATGACCTTTGTCTAATTGCCGGGCAGATGTGAACTGCTATGAATGCCTATAGCCAGTCCGGGCTGCTTCGCTTTTTGGTCGCCCGGTGCCCGAGTGAGGAGGAGTTCCATGTCCGAAAAGATCTACCCGGTGCAAAAGCCGGTGAAGAACCATGCGCTTATCGATAAGGCCAAGTACGAGCAATGGTACGAGGAAAGCGTCGAGAACCCCGACAAGTTCTGGGGTAAACATGGCAAGCGGATCGATTGGTTCAAACCCTACACGAAGGTCAAGAACACGTCTTTCACTGGCCGAGTCTCGATCAAGTGGTTCGAGGACGGGCAGACGAACGTTTCGTACAACTGTATCGACCGGCACCTGAAGACCAACGGCAATCAGACGGCGATCATCTTCGAGGGCGACAATCCCTACGTCGACAAGAAGATCACCTATAACGAGCTCTACGAGCATGTTTGTCGCATGGCGAACGTCATGAAGAAGCATGGCGTCAAGAAGGGTGATCGTGTTACCATCTACATGCCGATGATACCCGAGGCTGCCTATGCAATGCTCGCCTGCGCGCGCATTGGTGCGGTCCATTCGGTGGTGTTCGGAGGGTTTTCTCCGGAGGCGCTGGCCGGCCGTATCGTCGATTGCGAATCCACCTTCGTGGTTACCTGCGATGAAGGGGTGCGCGGCGGCAAGCCGGTGCCGCTGAAGGACAATACAGACACGGCAATTCACATTGCCGCCCGTCAGCATGTCATCGTCGACAAGGTTCTCGTCGTACGGCGTACAGGCGGCAAGACCGGCTGGGCACCGGGTCGCGACCTCTGGTACCATCAGGAAATCGCCACGGTTAAACCGGAGTGCCCGCCGGTGAAGATGAAGGCGGAGGATCCGCTGTTCATCCTCTACACCTCGGGGTCTACCGGAAAGCCGAAGGGTGTGTTGCATACCACGGGCGGCTATCTCGTCTATGCAGCGATGACCCATGAATATGTGTTTGATTACCACCCCGGCGATATCTACTGGTGCACCGCCGACGTTGGATGGGTTACCGGACACTCCTACATCGTTTACGGTCCGCTTGCGAACTGCGCGACGACGCTAATGTTCGAAGGCGTGCCGAATTTTCCGGATCAGGGCCGATTCTGGGAAGTCATCGACAAGCACAAGGTCAACATCTTCTACACGGCACCGACGGCGATCCGGTCGCTGATGGGTGCCGGCGACCACTTCGTCACCCGCTCGTCGCGCTCCAGCCTGCGCCTGCTCGGAACGGTTGGCGAGCCGATCAATCCGGAAGCGTGGGAATGGTACTACAATGTTGTCGGCGACAAGCGCTGCCCCGTCATCGATACCTGGTGGCAGACGGAAACCGGCGGCCACATGATCACGCCGCTGCCGGGCGCGACCGATCTGAAGCCGGGTTCGGCGACGACCCCGTTCTTCGGCGTGAAACCGCAGCTGGTCGACAACGAAGGCAATGTGCTTGAGGGTGCCGCCGACGGAAACCTCTGCATTACCGACAGCTGGCCGGGGCAGATGCGTACCGTCTATGGCGACCACGAGCGCTTCATCCAGACGTACTTCTCGACCTACAAGGGCAAGTATTTCACCGGCGATGGCTGCCGACGGGATGAGGACGGCTACTACTGGATCACCGGTCGCGTTGACGACGTGCTGAACGTTTCGGGCCACCGCCTGGGTACCGCCGAGGTCGAGTCCGCACTCGTTTCGCATAATCTTGTCTCGGAGGCTGCTGTCGTCGGCTATCCGCACCCGATCAAGGGTCAGGGCATTTATTGCTACGTCACCCTGATGGCCGGCAATGAGGGTTCGGATGATCTGCGCCAACAGCTCGTCAAGCATGTTCGCGGCGAGATTGGCCCAATCGCTGCACCTGACAAGATCCAGTTTGCACCGGGTCTTCCGAAGACCCGGTCCGGCAAGATCATGCGCCGCATCCTGCGCAAAATCGCCGAGGACGATTTCGGCTCTCTGGGCGACACCTCGACGCTTGCCGATCCGGCGGTTGTCGACGACCTGATCGCGAACCGCCAGAACAAGGCGACTGCCTAAGCAAAAGCCGCTCCGAGCGATCGGGGCGGCTTCACTTCTCTACGGGCAGGTTTCTCGTGGCTTTCGGCCGCCGTTAAAGGCCCGGACGATCCCTTCCTCCAAGAGGTCCTGAGCCGGATTCCTGCCATCCGAAAGGGTTATATTTCGAGGATGCGACCGAAATACTTGTCGCCTGCGATCTACGTAAGCTGGATCTCGGAGGACCCGGATGTAAGGCTTTCCAGGGCGTGACGGGCGTCGATTCCCGCGCCTTACGTCAGCGCAGCTCGAGTGCATCTCGGGCGCGTCGATCCCGCGAATACGGACATCGACTTCCATTGTCTGCTGCGGCCAAGGGCGCGCTTCGACCAGCAGTGTGTCTCCATCGATCACTCTCAGGATTTCGGCTGATACTGGCCCTTCAATTTCGTCGCGCGCCGCGGCGTTTACCGCAGTCACAAGAAGGGTCAGCGCAACAAACGAAGCAATCTCTCTCACGAAAGGAATAAATTCCGATCACGAGCGAAAGTCAATAGGAATATTTACTTAGAAATCGATGGCCCTGCCGTTGATTTCCCAGTCTCCGAAGCGGGAAGGATCAGCGCCGCCGCGGCCACCTATCTCTGTTGGCATTTCTACCGGCTTTTCGTTTCGGCGCCGCTCTTCGGCCTCGGCGAGCGCACGCTTGGCGGCTGGCGAGAGCAACTTGCGTGGCGCCTCGGCGGCTTCAGTCGCCAGGGTTTCATTGTTGTCGTTGTCCGCTGCCTGCATCACGCGATTCCGCCCGAAATATATTGAAAATGGCTGGTGAATGACCAAATCATAGAGCGCCGGCGCCTCAATTGAAACCCTCCGGTTTTGCGCGGCCCGCTTAGGGGTGTTTTGGAGATAGCAATGAACCTCGTCCGTACAGCCATGTTGCTTGCCTTCATGACCGCATTGTTCATGGCCGTCGGCTTTCTGATCGGCGGGCGGAGCGGCATGATGATCGCGTTCGTGATCGCCGCTGGGATGAACTTCTTTTCCTACTGGAATTCGGACCGCATGGTGCTGTCGGCCTATCGCGCGCAGGAGGTTGACGAGCGTAATGCGCCCGAGTTCTTCGCGATCGTCAGGGATCTGACGCGCAATGCTGGCCTGCCGATGCCGAAGGTGTACCTCTACGACAGTCCGCAACCAAATGCCTTCGCGACTGGTCGCAATCCCGAGAACGCTGCTGTTGCCGCGTCCACCGGCTTACTGAGCGCACTGACGCCGGAAGAGGTCGCAGGCGTCATGGCCCATGAGTTGGCTCACGTGCAAAATCGCGACACCCTGACGATGACGATTACGGCGACCCTCGCCGGTGCAATCTCAATGCTGGGCAATTTTGCTTTCTTCTTCGGCGGCAACCGGGGAAACAACAACAATCCCCTGGGTTTCATCGGGGTATTGCTGGCGATGATCGTCGCGCCGCTTGCCGCGATGATGGTTCAGATGGCCATCAGCCGGACGCGCGAATATTCCGCCGACCGCCGAGGCGCGGAAATCTGCGGCAATCCTCTGTGGCTGGCTTCGGCACTGGGCAAGATTGCACGTAGCGCCTCGCACGTGCCGAATTACGATGCCGAGCGAAACCCGGCAACTGCCCACATGTTCATCATCAATCCGCTGACCGGTGCTGGCGTGGACAACCTGTTCTCAACGCACCCGAACACGGAAAACCGGATTGCGGCGCTGCAGGAAATGGCGCGCGGCGGCATGAATGGCTCGACGGCGCCGGCGCGCGCTGCTAATCCGATGCGCAAATCGCGCTCGGTTCCGAATACCGGTCTTGATCGCGGTGGTTCACAACCGCCGAAAGGTCCGTGGTCTTGAATTCAGACGGCAAGAAAAAACCATTTCGAAAACCAAAGTCGTCCAATCCGGGCGTTGTGGCTGGTCCGGCAAAGCCCGGATTCCAGGTTCGTGCCGCCGCCGCAAAGATCCTGGCAGCGGTCGTGGACCGTAAGCTTTCGCTGGACGGCGCCTTGGACAATGAACACGGCAATCCGGCCTATAAGGCGCTCAACGAGGGTGACCGCGCCCTCGTCCGCGCCATTCTGAATACAACGCTTCGGCATTTGCCGCGCATCGACGCCGCGATCTCCCGCCTGCTTGAATCGCCGCTTCCCGAAGGTGCGCGAGCGCTGCACCATGTTCTTGCGATTGCCGCAGCGCAGATCCTCTACCTTGATGTTCCGGATCATGCTGCGGTCGACCTGGCAGTCGAGCAATCAAATCAGGACCCGCGCAATCGTCGCTTTGCAAAGCTGGTGAACGCCGTTCTGCGCCGACTTGGACGCGAGAAGGACCAAATCCTTGCTGAGATCGCGACCATTCCGGTGATGCCGGAATGGTTTCTTCAAAGGCTCGAAAAGGCTTACGGCAAGGAAAGGGCGCAATCGATATCTGAATCGCAGCTCGAGCCGGCAGCGATCGATCTTACCGTCAAAGCTGATGCGCAGCGCTGGGCGGAACGTTTGGGTGGTTTCGCGCTGCCGACGGGTGGTGTGCGTCTGGCTGCCTTCGAGGGCAGCATCCCCTCACTCGAGGGATTTTCGGAGGGCGACTGGTGGGTCCAGGACGCGGCCGCCAGCATTCCAGCTCAGCTCTTTGGTGATTTGACAGGAAAGCGAGTTGCCGATCTATGTGCGGCGCCCGGCGGAAAGACTGCCCAGCTGGTTCTTGCCGGTGGTGACGTTACTGCGGTTGAGCAGTCTGAAAACCGCATCAAGCGTTTGCGCGCGAACCTCGATCGGCTTGGACTGAAAGCCGAGACAGTCGCCAGCGACCTGACGAAATATGAGCCTGCAGAGCTGTTCGACGCGATCCTGCTGGATGCGCCCTGCTCATCGACGGGAACGACGCGCCGGCATCCGGATGTTCTCTGGGCCAAGGGGCCGGAAGATATAGCGAAGCTTGCTGCGCTTCAGGAGCGGCTGCTGCGCCATGCGATCACTTTGCTGAAGCCGGATGGCACGATCGTCTTTTCCAATTGTTCCCTTGATCCCGCCGAAGGCGAAGACGTCGTG
Source organism: Rhizobium sp. 57MFTsu3.2 (assembly GCF_012932765.1). Taxonomy (NCBI): domain Bacteria; kingdom Pseudomonadati; phylum Pseudomonadota; class Alphaproteobacteria; order Hyphomicrobiales; family Rhizobiaceae; genus Rhizobium; species Rhizobium sp. 57MFTsu3.2. Next base: position 132,364 of record NZ_JDWI01000012.1, on the reverse strand, counting down.
GCTCGCGTCCTTTCGGATACGCCTTCAGTCGAGCGAGCGGCCGTTGATCCTGAGCGCTGGCCCGGGCTCGAAGCAGCAATCAGTGCGCTTGGCGAATTCCGCACGACACCAGACATGCTGGAGGTTCCCGCTGGTTTTGCGGGCGGTCTTGACGGTTTCTACGCTGTCGTGTTGCGCCGTGTTGCTTGATCGCAGGGCAACTGGCATAGTTGAGCACCTGTCATAATTTGATACGCAAGTGTCACGGATTCCGGGCTTATTCACTTATTCTTAACGACGCGGGTCAATAGACAATAAACATGTGGTCCGGGTTCTCGACTCTTTATGTGAGAGAGGCTTGGCGGCGCACGCTGTGCCGCGGAGCAATCATGCGGTTGCGTCTCTTCCGCCACACGACCCACGCCCCCGAGCGCCTGATTGTGGCCCCCACCGATCTGCGTGCGGTTGATCCGCATGTCGCTGAAGAGATTTTGAACGGTCGCTTCCCGCTTGCCGGGCGGCTTCTCGAAACCGGTGGCAAGTCGCCCTTCAATTTCAGCCTTCCGTCCCGTTCCTTCGCACTGCGGCTTCATGGCTTCGGTTGGCTTCGCCATATGCGGACCAAGAAAAGCGACCTTCACTCGAGCGTTGCCCGCTCCATTGTCAACGACTGGCTGTCGCTGCATGGCGGCCGCATCGAGGGCATCGCCTGGGAAATCAATGTGACGGCGCAGCGCGTTATTTCCTGGCTCTCGCATTCGCCTGTGGTTCTTCACAATGCCGACCGCGGCTTCTATCGCCGCTTCTTGCGGTCGCTTGCCTTTCAGGTCCGGTTCCTGCGGCGAATGGCCAAGTACGCGCCGCCGGGGGAGGTTCGCTTTCGGCTGCGGATTGCCCTCGCGATGGCCTCGATTGCAATGCCGACGCGCGCAGGCGCGTTGCGGCGCGCTGCCGAAGCATTGGATCAGGAGTTCGATAGCCAGATCCTGCCTGACGGCGGTCATGTCTCGCGCAATCCCCGGGTAGGGCTGGAACTGCTTCTTGATCTCCTCCCGTTGCGGCAAACCTACGTTAATCTCGGCCACGATCTGCCGCAGAAGTTGATCTCGGGCATCGACCGCATGTACCCAGCCCTGCGCTTCTTCAGGCATCAGGACGGCGATCTCGCCCTTTTCAACGGCGCGACGTCGACCCTTGCGACAGAGTTGATGTCCTTGCTGCGATATGACGAGACGGCGGGAGATCCCTTCAAGGCGATGCCCCATTCGCGCTATCAGCGGCTGGCAGCGGGGAAAACGGTGGTCATTGCCGATACCGGATTACCGCCCACCGGAAGTCTGTCCCGCACGGCCCATGCCGGTTGCCTGTCATTCGAGATGTCGTCTGGACGCCATCGCTTTATCGTCAATTCCGGATCGCCCAAATTTGCCGGCCGGCGTTACGTGCAGATTGCTCGAACGACTGCCGCCCATACCACGGTGACCGTCAACGACACCTCGTCCAGCCGCTTCGCCCCGTCCGACTTCATTGCGAATGTGATTACAGACGGCGTGAAGACCGTGAATGTCGATCGCGGGCTCGCCGATGACGGCCGCGACGTGATCAAGGCGAGCCACGATGGCTACCTCAATGCCTTTGGCGTCCTGCATGAGCGCGAGCTGACCCTGAACGCCACAGGGCTGATCGTGACCGGCTGTGATCGGCTGGTCGCGCCGGAGGGCAAGGTCGATGAGGCAGTGCGGGCCGTGGCGCGCTTTCACGCCCACCCCTCCATCAACCTGAAGCAAATCGACAAAGAGTCGATCATGATGACGGCGCCCGACGGAGAAACATGGCTGTTCTCCTCGCCTGGCAACGAAGTGCTGATCGGCGAGGACGTCTTCTTTGCCGATGCCTCGGGCATTTGCGGATCCGATCAGATCGAGATCGGCCTCTCCTACCCCGACAGGCCGGAAATACGCTGGTTTTTATCGCGCAAGAGCTAGCGGCTGTTTCCGCGGGCGCAAAGCTGTGCTAACGCGGCCCCATCATCCGCTTATCCCTCGCTGGATATCTCCTGAAGACCAAACGGAGAAGCCTCATGGCCGTTGTTTCCAAGAAAATCCCTGCACCCGACAAAGTCAGCATCAAGACCGCGTTGCTTTCCGTATCCGACAAGACCGGTATCGTCGAACTCGCGCGCGCGCTTGACGACAAGGGCATCCGCCTTCTCTCAACTGGTGGCACTCACAAGGCAATTGCAGCGGCCGGGCTCGCGGTGACCGACGTTTCCGATGTCACAGGTTTTCCGGAGATCATGGATGGTCGCGTCAAGACCTTGCATCCCAAAGTGCATGGCGGCCTGCTTGCTATCCGTGACGATGCTGATCATCAAGCGGCGATGAAGGCGCACGGTATCGAGGGCATCGACCTCGTGGTCATCAATCTTTATCCATTCGAGGATGTCCGTGCCGCCGGCGGCGACTATCCGACGACCGTCGAAAACATCGACATCGGCGGTCCTGCGATGATCCGCGCATCGGCCAAGAACCACGCTTACGTGACGATCCTGACCGATCCGGCGGACTATCCAGAACTGCTCGAGCAGCTTGCCTCGGACGCCGGACAGACCGCTTATGCGTTCCGCCAGCGGTTGGCCGCCAAAGCTTTCGCCCGGACCGCCGCTTACGACGCCATGATCTCCAACTGGTTTGCCGAGGTTCTTTCGATCGACACCCCGCGCCATCGCGTCATTGGCGGTGTGCTCAAGGAAGAGATGCGCTATGGCGAGAATCCGCACCAGAAGGCGGCGTTCTATGTTACGGGCGAGCGCCGCCCCGGCGTTGCCACGGCGTCACTGCTTCAGGGCAAGCAGCTCTCCTACAACAACATCAACGACACCGATGCGGCCTATGAACTCGTTGCCGAGTTCCTGCCGGAGAAGTCGGCGGCGTGCGCGATCATCAAGCACGCCAATCCCTGCGGCGTGGCGACGGGTTCCAACCTGCTCGACGCCTACAGGCGCGCGCTTGCCTGCGATTCCGTTTCTGCTTTCGGGGGAATCATCGCGCTCAACCAGACGCTTGACGCCCAAACCGCCGAGGAGATCATCAAGCTCTTTACCGAAGTCATCATCGCGCCCGACGTGACTGAAGAGGCGAAAGCCATCGTCGCGCGCAAGGCAAACCTCCGGCTTCTGACCGCAGGCGGCCTGCCGGATCCGCGGTCTTCGGGCCTGACGGCGAAAACCGTCTCAGGCGGCCTGCTTGTGCAGAGCCGCGACAACGGCATGGTCGAGGATCTGGAGCTGAAGGTTGTTACCAAGCGTGCACCGACCCAGCAGGAACTCGAAGACATGAAATTTGCCTTCAAGGTTGCCAAGCACGTCAAGTCGAACGCCGTGGTCTATGCGAAGGACGGCCAGACGGCTGGCATCGGCGCGGGCCAGATGAGCCGCGTCGATTCTGCGCGGATTGCTGGCCTGAAGGCCGAGGAAGCGGCCAGGGCGCTCGGTCTCGCAGAGCCGTTGACGCGCGGTTCGGCTGTTGCCTCGGAGGCATTCCTGCCCTTCGCCGATGGCTTGCTGTCGATGATCGCAGCCGGCGCGACGGCTGTTATCCAGCCGGGCGGATCGATGCGTGACCAGGAAGTGATCGACGCTGCTAACGAGCACAATGTCGCGATGGTCTTTACCGGTATGCGGCACTTCCGCCACTGACCTGTAGCCTCTGCCGTTACGCCCTGTCCGCGGGATAGGGCGTACGGACAAGCAGGATCAGTCCCGCCGCCAGGAAGAGCACCAAGGTTGCCATTCCAAGCCGCGACGAGCCAGTCGTGAAGGTCACGATGGAAAAAAACAGCGTTGCCATGAAGCTGGTGGCGCGCCCCGAAAGCGCATAAATGCCAAAATAGCGGCCGGCCTCGTTCAGGCTCACGCTTCGGGCGAGGTAGGAGCGCGACGACGCCTGCACCGGACCGAAGGCAAGGCCGACCAGCAGACCATAGGCAACATATGCCTTCTCCGCTGCCGTACCGAAGAGGCCGCCGGAATCTGCAGTTGGCAGCGCAAGCAAGCCAAAGAGCGTGTATCCCGGCCATGTCGACACGATGCCGATGGTGGCAAGCAACAGCATCGCCAGACTGATTACGATCGTCGATTTGGAGCCGATCCGCCGATCGACCCTGCCTGCAATGATGCAGCCGAAGATCGCAACGACGTTGAGTATGATCCCATAGATCCCGATCTCGACCGTTGCCCATCCAAACATTCCGGCAGCAAAGGCACCACCGAGTATCAGCAGTCCGTTGACGCCGTCCTGATAGATCATGCGGGCGATCAGGAAACGAACGATGCCACGACGACGCTTGAGTTCGCCAAGCGTGCTTTTCAGCTCCGCAAGGCCGGTGCGCACAGCGGCGCCAAACGGAAGGCCCTTGCTGACATCAGGCGTGAAAAAGAACATCGGAAGAATAAAGATCAGGTACCAGATGGCCGAAATCGGCCCAGTGATGCGGGCATCCTCGCCCTTGTACGGATCGAGGCCGAACAAGGGCTCAAGACCAAGAATTGTCTTCCCTGATTGGGGGCTTCCCGCAAGCAGGACCACGACCGCGATCAGGACGATCATGCCCCCGAGATAACCGAGGCCCCAGGCCGTATTCGACAGTTTGCCGACCTCTTCCTTGCCGACGAGCCGCGGCATCATGGAATCGTTGAAGACGATGGAGAACTCGGCGGCGACCGAAGCCAGGATCATGAATGTCATGGGGTAGATCAGAGGCGAACCGGGTGCGGCGAACCAGAGACCGAAGAGACTCGCAATCTTGATGACGGCGAAGAAGGCGATCCACGGCTTTCGCGCGCCGGACTGATCTGCGATCGACCCCAGGACAGGCGACAAGATGGCAATGATCACCGAGGAGATCGTCGCCATGTTGCTCCACATCGTCTGGGCCGATACCGGATCGTCTGTCAGACGCGACACGAAGTAAGGGCCGAAAATGAAGGTCGTTACAACAGTGAAGAACGGCTGAGCTGCCCAGTCGAAGAGCATCCAGCCCCAGATGCCCTTCTCCGATGCTCTAGCCGGCTGAGTTCCCGTCCAGTCGATGCGATTCACAGTCCGCTCCTGATTTCGAGCGGAACTGTCTCACCTCGCTCCGTCTCGCGCAAGGTCAGTCAACAGGCCTGCAGCCACGGTAATCCGGGCAAGGTTCGGATCGCCGCTGTCACTCAACCCCGACAATTCCTCGGCAATCCGGTTGATCCTGATGCGATCGCCGGCGTGCCAAGCCTGGACCGGAAGCTTGTCCTTCCCATGGTTAGCAAGTGCCGAAATCACGATATCGCGTCTCGCGCTTGCGATCTGGTCGATGCTGCGCGCCAACGCCAGATTTTCGTAGTGGTCGGCCGTGACGATGCGAGATCCGGCGGCGAGCAACCGTCCGATCCGGAATGTCTGGGAGACGGCGAAATAGCTTTCCGCGGCACGCGCCAGCGGTTCGCCCGTGCGTTCGGCGATCTGCATGATCTCGGGTACCAGCGCAAAGCCAAGCAGCCCCGAAATCTCGGCGGCCAGCTTATCCGGCACCCCAGCCTCGCGATACTCCTGCTGACGTGCCTCAAGCTCGGGCACTGTCTGGTTGGCGAATATCGGCTTGAGCTTCTTCAGGGCTGCCTGAAGCCTCTCAATAGTGGTGGCGATATCGCCCTTGGCCATCTGTGTCTTCAGAAGGAGGCGCGTCAGGACGGTGAAGGTGTGGCTGATCTCCTCGTAGATGCGGTTCTGCATCTGGCCGCCAATCCTGCCGTCCAACGCATCCGTGTCCGTCCAAAGGCGTCCGAGATCGAAGCCATCACGGGCAATGATTGCCGCCCGAACGACCTCCGGCGCGGATGCCGCCGTGGCATCCATCATGCTGACGGCGAAGCCGGGGCCGCCGCGGTTAATGGCTTCGTTGGCGAGCACCGTGGCAATGATCTCCCGTTTCAGACGATGGGCGTCGATATCGGACGCGTTCGTCTTGCGCATCTTCGCAGGGAAGTAATTGGAAAGCGTTGCGGCGAAATAGGGATCATCAGGCAAATCGCTGGCCGCCAAAGCGTCAAACAAGACGATCTTGGCATAGGAAAGCAGGACGCCGATCTCGGGTCTCGTCAGTGGCCTGCCTGCTGCATAGCGCTCGGCAAGGACGGTGTCGTCGGGTAGCGTCTCGACCTTCCGGTTCAACTGCTTGGCGCCTTCGAGCACCGTCATGAGCCGGGCAAGTTCCAGCCCGTTGGCTGTACCCTTACGCTCGGTCAGCGAAATCGCCAGAGACTGCAGATAGTTGTTCCGGAGCACAAGCTTGCCGACCTCGTCGGTCATTGACGACAGCAGCTGGTCGCGCTTCGCCCGTGTGAGACGGTTATCGTGCATTGCCGCGGCAAGAGCGATCTTGATGTTGACCTCGACGTCCGACGTGTTGACGCCGGCCGAATTGTCGATTGCGTCGGAATTGCAGCGCCCGCCTCTCAGGCCATAGGCGATACGTCCCTTCTGTGTGACGCCAAGATTCGCGCCCTCGCCGATCACCTTGGCGCGCACGTCTTCCGCCGCGACACGAATAGGGTCATTGGCGCGATCGCCGACCTCGGCGTCTGTTTCAGACGGCGCTTTGACGTAGGTGCCGATACCGCCGAACCACAGCAAATCGACGGGGCTCTTCAGAATGGCCGTCATGATTTCGAAAGGCGTCGCAACGGCCTTGTCTATACCGATTGCGGCTAGTGCCTCCGGCGTCAGCGTCACGGACTTCGCCGATCGCGAAATGACCATGCCGCCTTTCGAAAGGACCCCCTTGTCGAAATCCTGCCAGCTCGATCGGGCCAGATTGAAAAGCCGCCGGCGCTCGGTAAGCGTCTTTTCCATATTCGGGTCGGGGTCGATGAAAATATCACGATGGTCGAAAGCGGCGACCAGCCGGATTTTTGGCGACAGCAACATGCCGTTGCCGAACACATCGCCGGACATGTCGCCGACGCCCGCAACGGTGAACGGCGTGGTCTGGATGTCGATGTCCATTTCGCGGAAGTGGCGCTTCACGGTTTCCCAAGCACCACGGGCGGTGATGCCCATCTTCTTGTGATCGTAGCCAGCCGAGCCACCCGAGGCGAAGGCATCGTCCAGCCAGAAGCCGGCCTCCTGGGCGAGCGCGTTGGCGGTATCCGAGAATGTGGCCGTCCCCTTGTCGGCGGCCACGACAAAATAGGGATCGTCGCCGTCAAGCCTTACCGTGTCCTTCGGCGGCACGATATCGGCGCCACTGATGTTGTCGGTGATCGACAGCAGCGTGCGGATATAGGTTTTGTAGGCTTCGCGGCCGGCGTTGAAGATCTCGTCCCGGTTACCGCCGATCGGGAGCTTCTTCGGATAGAAGCCGCCCTTTGCGCCGACTGGCACGATGACGGCGTTCTTGACCTGCTGTGCCTTCACGAGCCCGAGGACTTCGGTGCGATAATCTTCCGCACGATCGGACCAACGCAAGCCACCGCGCGCCACCTTGCCGAACCGCAGGTGCACGCCTTCGACTTCGACACCATAGACGAACATCTCGCGGAATGGTCGGGGTTCCGGCAACCCGTCGACCAGATTGGGATCAAGCTTGAAGGCCAGCATCGCTTTCGGCGAGCCGTCCGGATTGCGCTGGAAGTAGTTGGTTCTCAGGGTTGCGTCCACGACGTTGACGTAGCGCCGCAGGATCCGATCGTCATCGAGGCTCGGCACGTCGGAGAGTGCTGCTTCGATCTTTTCGTGCTGTTCGCTTGCCTTCTTCATCCGCGCCTTGTCGGTGATCTTGGGATCAAGCGTGTCGTGGAACAGCCGAAAGATCATCGCCGCGATTGCCGGGTATTTATCGAGCGTCGTTGCAATATAGTCGAGCGAATAAGGGATGCCGGCCTGGCGCAGATAGCGTGCGTAGGCGCGAAGAACGCTGGTTTCGCGTGCGGTCAGGCCCGCCGAGACGATCAGCCGGTTGAAGGTGTCATTGTCAATCAGCCCGCCGAACGCTGCAAGGAAGGCTTCTTCCAAGGTTGCTCCGTGGCGGTGAAGGTCGATCTCGATACCGCCTCGGGCCTCGAGCTCCATGTCGTGCAGCACGACCAGCTTTTCCGAGCCGCCGGGTAGGGTGACATCAATATCGAATGTTCCTTCGCTGATGACATTAAAGCCGAGGTTTTCAAGCAATGGCACGCGGCGGGACAAAGCGAGCTGGCCGCCGGAATGGAAAATCTTCAGGCACAGCAGTTCGATCCCATCCTTTTCCCGCGTGTAGAACGCAATACGGATTGGTTCGCCAGCCGCGCAGGCGGCGATGTCCTCGAGATCATAGTACGTCTCTTCCGGCGGGAAGAGATCCTGGAAGGCATGGCTTACCTGCAGGCGCGGCGCCTTCGGTCCGGCAAGCGCCTCGAAGCGGTCATCCCAGCGCGCGGTGATCGCGCGGATGGCCTCCTCCAGCTTTGCCTGTGGCACGCGTGGGGTTTTGCCTCCGGACCGACCGATGATGAAATGGACGCGCGCAACTCCGCCTTCGGGGAAGGCCGGGTAGTAGGCCGAGACACGGCCGTCATAGACGGTCTTCAGATAGGCTCCGATCTTCTCACGCACGATCGAATCGTATTCTTCGCGCGGCACATAGACGATCACGGAAACGAAACGATCGAAGTGATCGATGCGCGGCAGCGCCCGCACGCGCGGCCGATCGGCGAGATCATTGATCTGTTCGGCAAAGCTCGCCAGAAGCGTCGTATCGATCTGGAAGAGGTCGTCGCGCGGATAGGATTCCAGCGTGTTGTCCAGCATGCGGCCGGAGTGGCTCATGGGGTCAAAGCCGAAATGTTCCTTCACTCGTTCGATCTTGGAGCGGAGCAACGGGATATCGCTGGCGAGCGACGTGTAGGCAGTGGAGGTGAAGAGACCGACGATGCGCAACTCGCCGGTCACATTCCCGTTGGTATCGAAGCGCTTGACACCGACATAGTCCATATAGGCGCGGCGATGGACAATCGACTTGACGTTGGCCTTAGTGACGATCAGGAAATCCGGACCATCGAGGAATGCCAGAATTTCAGGCGTGGTCGTAACGGCGTCCCTGCCGGTGCGCAGAACGAGTACGTCTGGGTTGGAGAGAATGCCGAGACCGGTGCCCTTGTCGCGCTCAACCTTCGCGCTCGCGCCCTTTCCGGAATAGACATATTCGCGCATTCCGAGGAAGGTGAAGTTCGCGTCGCGCAGCCACGTCAGGAAGGCAAGCGCTTCATCCCTTTCCGCTTTCCGGCGGCTGGCATTGTAAGCGGAAAGCTCATCGATCACGGTTCCGAGCTTGTCCAGCATGGGCCTCCAGTCGGAAACCGTCACGCGCACCTGCTCGACCACCGTCTTTATCCGCTTGACGAGGTCTGCGGCCTGGGCTGTCGTTAGAGGGGCAAGATGCAGCTGGATATGGCTGACGCGATTGGCCGGCTCGCTCGGGAGATCGGCGGAGTAAAGTTCCGGCGCCTTGCCATCCTCCATCACCAGGATCGGATGCACGGCCATGTAGAGGTCGCGATAGCTGCTGGTAACTTCGCCCATTACCGATTCATACAGGAACGGCATGTTGTGGTCGGTGACCGTGAGAACGGATACGGCAACGCCGTCGGGCTCCACATCGACGATGGTCTCGATGGTGATCCGTGCCGAATTGCTGCCCCAGGCCGCGAGCTCCTTGGCGGAATGGATGGCCGAAAGCGCCAGCATCTCCGGTGTGTAGCGTTCCAGGTCGTCGCCGCTGGCGCGACCGAACAGGAACTCGGGATTGAGGTAGGCTTCCCCCGTTGCCGTCGCGATCTTGGTCGCGCTCTCCAGTTGTTTTTCGCGCTTCGGATTGTTTCGGCCAGCCATCGCAGATACTCCTCATCTCCTCGATTTGGCGCAAGTTAGCAGAAGATTTGACGAAAGAATCTCTAAAAGACGGCATCCCGAGGCAGCTTTCATGCGTTTTTGGCCGCCGGGACGCAAATTTTCGAAAGATTTTTGGTTTGCCGTAAGTACGTGGAAATTCTTGAGGGGCGACGTTGGCATGCCTGCATGAAGGGCAGTTGACAGTGAAGCTGCAAAAAGGGGATCAACACTCATTGGAAGCCGAGTCGAGCATCATGTCGGAAAATGCCGCAGGAACTGTCATCGTTATCTCTAGCCACGTTGTGCGCGGCTCCGTCGGAAATCGTGCAGCGGTCTTTGCACTAGAGACGCTTGGTCACCAGGTCTGGGCGCTGCCGACGATCGTGCTTCCGTGGCATCCCGGTCACGGTCGGTCGACGCGGCTAACGTTCACCGAAAGCGATTTTGACGCGGCTATCGACGATCTCATTCGCGCGCCTTGGATCGGCGAGGTGAAGGCGGTTCTTTCCGGCTATTTCGGCAATGCCGCGCAGGCGCGCTCGGTTGCTCGGCTCGTGACGGGTTTGCGCGAGCACAAGCCGGACCTGCTCTATGTTTGCGATCCGGTTATGGGGGATCTGGGTGGTCTCTACGTACCACAGGCAACGGCGGAGGCGATCAGGGATCATCTGATACCACTGGCTTCGCTTGCGACGCCCAATCGATACGAACTGGCCTGGCTTGTAGGTGCCCCGCTGGAGGACAATACGGCGATTATGGACGCCGCCCTGTCGCTGGGGCCCTCCCGCATGCTGGTGACGTCAGCGGTGCCGATGATGGCCGGCGGCACAGGGAACCTCTATCTTTCGGGGCGTCATGCGCTGCTGGCGGAGCATCGCCTTATCGACAAGCCGCCGAATGGTCTCGGAGATCTTCTTGCCGCGCTGTTTCTGTCGCGACTTCTTTCCGGCATGGAGGACGAGAAGGCGCTTCAGCTTGCAACGGCAAGCGTCTACGAGGTGCTTGCCCGCGCCGTAAAGCGGGGCAGCGATGAATTGACGCTGGCAAGCGACTCGTCGAGCCTGGCAACGCCGATGGCGATGGTCCAGATGCGGCGCTTGATGCATCCGGCGCAAAGGCGCAAAAGCTGACGACGCTTCCTATCTTGCAGTGCGATATTGATCTTGCCGGGCGCAAGCTGTAATCGAAGATCATGCAGCGTTTTCCAAACACCCTTCTCGACGGTTATCGCAACTTTATGAACGGGCGTTACACGGACGCCCGTGATCGCTATAAAGCGCTGGCCGAGCACGGCCAAAACCCAAGTACGCTGGTGGTCGCATGTTCGGATTCGCGCGCTGCGCCCGAGCTGATATTCGATGCCGGTCCCGGCGAACTGTTCGTCATCCGCAACGTGGCCAATATGGTGCCGCCCTACGAGCCGGACGGCCATTTCCATGCCACCTCGGCTGCGCTGGAATTCGCGGTTCAGGCCTTGAAGGTTACGGACATCGTGGTCATGGGTCACGGGCGCTGTGGGGGCATCAGGGCCGCTCTCGACCCAAGTGCCGAACCCCTTTCACCCGGTGACTTTATCGGACGCTGGATGTCGCTCGTGAAGCCTGCCGCAGAGCAGATCGGCGCCAACGATGTCATGACGCCTTCCGAGCGTCAGACCGCGCTCGAGCGCGTATCGATCCGCAACTCCATTGAGAATCTCAGGACCTTCCCGAACATCAAGGCATTGGAGGAGGAAGGCAAGATCGCGCTTCACGGTGCCTGGTTCGACATCTCGACCGGCGAACTCTGGGTGATGGATTCCGAAACTCGCGACTTCATTCGCCCGGACGTCTAAGCCCAAAACAAAAAAAGCGCCGAACTTCGGTTCGGCGCTTTTGGCTTACGCTACGCTGTTCTCAATTTCCGTCTATCTGCTGTCCAATGTAGGCGATCGCCTGCTGGTAGACCGTCGCCGCGTTCCAGCCGGCGATGGCCGCGAAGTTGGGCTCGCCCGGCTGATAACCCGCACCGGCCTGCCAGCCATGGCCCTTCAGGAAGTTGGCAGTCGAGGCAAGCGCGTCAGCGCGAGAACCGACCATATCGACGCGGCCGTCGCCGTCGCCATCGGCGCCGAAGCGCACGACATTGCGCGGCAGGAACTGCGTCTGGCCGATTTCACCATGCGCTGCTCCACGCGCCTGCGTATTGAGATAACCCTCAGAGACCAGCTGCAGCGCGGCATAAAGCTGGTCGGTGAAATAGTCGGAGCGACGGCAGTCATAGGCGAGCGTGGAGACGGCCGACAGCGTATGCTGGTTGCCCATGTAGCTGCCGAATCCGGTTTCCATGCCCCAAATCGCGATCAACGGGCCGGCAGGAACACCGAAGCGACGCTCGATCGATGCAAAAAGAGCTGCATTGGAGCGCTTCATGCTCTTGCCGCGCGAGATGATCGCGGCACCACCGCGCTTCTGCATGAAGGCATCAAAGGAAAGCTTGAAGCTCTTCTGGCCGCGGTCGGCGGCAATGGTCGGCCTGTTGTAGGAGACGTTTGCGAAGGCGCGATCCAGAACCGAGGGGCTGACACCGTTTGCAACGGCTTCTTGCTTGAACTCGTCCACCCAGGCGTTGAAGCCGGCGCCGTTGTTGCCGCACTGGGCTGCCGTGGCGGCTGCAGGAACTGCGTGGAGCATGCAGGCGGCGGCAGCTGCCAGCAAAAATTTCGTCATGCGCATGGAGATATCCCGATCTGACTGGCCTTCAAACCGGGCCGGCGGCCCCGCTTTCGGCAATATTGTCACCGTCTTTGATTTGGCAAGCGCGGGAAGCCGAAACGACCAACCCGCGCCAAGAAAAGCCCTTACCTTATTTAGCCGGGCTTAACAAACCATAGTTAACAACTGGTTCAGGCTGCCTGCTTGCGCGGCTTCACAAGTCCGCGATTGACAAGCAACTCGGCGATCTGGATCGCGTTCAGAGCGGCACCCTTGCGGAGGTTGTCGGAAACCACCCACATATTCAGGCCGTTCTCGACCGTCGCGTCCTCGCGGATGCGCGAGATAAAGGTCGCGTCTTCGCCAGCGGATTCGTAAGGCGTGATGTAACCACCGTTCTCGTGCTTGTCGATGACGAGGCAGCCGGGAGCTTCGCGCAGAATGTCGCGTGCCTGATCGGCCGTGATCTCGCTTTCGAATTCGATGTTGACCGATTCAGAGTGGCCGATGAAGACTGGAACGCGAACTGCCGTGCAGGTCACCTTGATCTTCGGGTCGAGCATCTTCTTGGTCTCGGCGAGAACCTTCCACTCTTCCTTCGTGTAGCCGTCTTCCATGAAGACGTCGATGTGCGGGATGACGTTGAAGGCAATACGCTTCGTGAACTTCTTGTTCTCGATCGGATCCGCGACGAAGACGGCGCGCGTCTGGTTGAACAGCTCGTCCATACCGTCCTTGCCAGCGCCGGAAACGGACTGGTAGGTCGAAACGACGACGCGCTTGATCTTGGCGAAGTCGTGCAGCGGCTTGAGAGCGACGACAAGCTGCGCAGTCGAGCAGTTGGGGTTTGCGATAATGTTTCGCTTGCTGAACTGGGTAACAGCGTCCGGGTTCACTTCCGGAACGATCAGCGGCACGTCTGCGTCGTAACGCCACGCCGAGGAGTTGTCGATGACAACGCAACCCTGGGCGCCGATCTTGGGCGACCACTTCTTGGAAACTTCGCCGCCGGCCGACATCAGGCAGATGTCAGTATCGGAGAAATCGTAGTTTTCGAGGTTGGCGACCTTCAGCGTCTTGTCGCCGTAGGACACTTCGGTGCCCTGCGAGCGCGCGGACGCAAGCGCCACGACTTCATCGGCAGGAAAACCGCGCTCGGAGAGGATATTGAGCATTTCCCGGCCAACATTCCCGGTCGCTCCCGCAACTGCAACTTTAAAACCCATTTCTCAAGCTCTCTTTCTCTTCTCTCCTCTTGTCCGGTGAGGGGGAAAGCGCGCAAATATCGCGGCTTCCTTGTCCCCAGCCGGGCCGGGGAGAGAGCGGCAGGCCAGAGACGTCAGACGGTTTTCGTCGTCGTTTTGGCCTTGGTTTTGGAAGAAACCGGAACGGCAATATCCATCCCGGCACCTTGTGCCCGGTCATTGCATGCAGCAATGGCGTGTTCGTCGCGAACCATGGATATTCCTTTTCCGCCGTTGCTCTTAGAAGGTTTTCCACAGGAGTCAAGGTTTTTGCGATCAGATGCGGCGGCGTGGCGGCGGACTTGCGATCTTCCAGCAGCCTGATGCCACCGCCGTCTAGCGCCGATCCCGCGAACGATCGACGCGGACAGGAACCGGCACCAGCGTTCGGTTGGGCAACCTGTCTCGGCCGCCTGTCTCGAGCTTGCGCTTACGCTCAAGATGGTAGGCGTAGGCAAACTGGATGGCGATGCCGATAACCACGAAGACCGGGCCGACGATCCGGTCGTGGTTGTTGATGTAGAGCACCACCTGGCCAACCATCGCCAGAATGGTGCCGGCGACAAAGATGTTCAGCGAGTGGCGGCCGAGAATGGTCAGCGGATTGTCTGCGGACCGGCGAAGCAGGCGCGAGATTGCCGGAATATTGATGACGAGATACGTCAGCGCCAGAACGTGCAACAGTCTTGGCAGGGACAGGAACGTCTTGTCGAAACCGGTCAGCACCGGCGGCAGACCGAGCGCTGCCAACGCAGTCCCGAAGCTCCAGAGTTGACCGACCACCCAGGCGAAGGACAATGCGACGTAAGCGGCGGCAGCGGCAAAGAGGACCGGGTGCTGCGGCAGTTTGCCGCCGCGGCGGACATGCATCATACCGACGATGCCGATCGTGAAGAGGAACTGCCAGGACAGTGGATTGAGGAACCAATAGCCCTCGATCAGCATGTTATGGGGCGCAATCTCGTAGGTGCCTGCAAAGAGCCAAACGGTGCCGGAGACGGCCAAAGCGAGAAGAGGGCTTGCCGCGTTGAGCAGAAGGATGACTGGCACCATCAGCATCAATGCCCCATACATCGGGAGGATGTTGTTGTAGCCGATCTGATGTCCCAGCAGCACGAGCGAGGGAATACCAGCCTTCAGATTGGTGAGGACGGCAAGAATGTTGATCTCGCACAGCAGGCCGGGGCGGTGGAAGACCCAGGCGCCCGTCAGGAACAAGGCAAGCGTCATGAACGTCGTTATCATGTGAGCCAGGTAAAGAGTGAACGCCCGCTTCGTGGCCTTCACTGCTGTCTGGAGCCACGCGCCTGGCTCAAACCGCGTGCCGTAGGCCAAGCCGACGGCAATGCCTGAAATCAGGACGAACGCCTCGGCGGCATCCGAGAAGCCGAAATTCTTGGTTGTAAAGTTCTCGAAAATCTGACCGGGAACATGATTGATGAAAATCGTGATGAGCGCGAGCCCGCGCAGAACGTCCAACCGCGTATCGCGTTTCGCCGGCGCTACCGTCACAGAACTCTGCTTGGCGCCGATCGGTGCCCCGCGCGCTATTGCCATGGAATTCTCCTGCTCTTCCGATATGCAAACACAGTTGCGGCCAAAAGGGTTCCCTTTTGGCCGCAACGAATCGCCGGATCATTAGCCAGGAAAAATGCTGTTATCCGACCGGATATCCCTCGTCGGGATCGGTGACTTCGCGTCCGTTGATGGTCACATCGTAACCCCTCGGATGGGACGATTTTGAGACCGAAATGAGGTATTTAGCACCTGCGCGTTCAATATCGGCGGAGAAGCCGTCCCATGTGCTTGCCAGTGCTGGACGCACGTACAAGCGGCCATCCCTCACCCTGATGCCGAGGATGCCCTCGATCACCGAGCGGTAGAGCCAACCGGCCGAGCCAGTATACCAGGTCCAACCGCCGCGCCCGCTGAGCGCGCCCTCACCGTAGACGTCAGCTGCGATGATGTAGGGTTCGACGCGATAGTGTTCCGCCGAAGCCGGATCGCGCGCATGGCTGATCGGATTGAGCAGATCGAAGCAACGGAGGGCATCATCGCCGCGGCCAAGTTCAGCCAGTGCCAGCACAACCCAGGTCGCGGCATGGGTGTATTGCCCGCCGTTTTCACGAACACCCGGCGGGTAGGCCTTGATGTAACCAGGATCCTTAGCCGAGTTTGCAAAGGGCGGCGTGAAGAGCCGGATGATCCGCGCTTCCGGATCGACCAATTTCTCCAGCACGGAATTCATCGCCTTCGCCGAGTGCGCCGGATCTCCCTCCCCTGATAGCACGCTCCAGGATTGGGCGATGGAATCGATCTGGCATTCGAGGCTTTCCTTGGAGCCAAGCAAGCTGCCGTCGTCGAACGTGCCACGCCGGTAGTGAGCGCCATCCCAGGCAACGGTCTCGAGTGCGGCCTTGAGGGTGGTCAGGTGCTGTGTCCACCGCTCGACGCGCGCCTTGTCGCCGCGTTCCTCAGCATACGCCGAGAATGAACGGAGCGCGCCCGCCAGGAACCAGCCAAGCCACACACTGGTGCCCTGTCCGCCAATACCGACGCGGTTCATGCCGTCGTTCCAGTCGCCTCCGAGGAAGAGCGGCAGGCCGTTCTTGCCTGTTCGGGCGATGGCGAGATCGAGCGCGAGGGCCGCGTGTTCGTAAACGCTCACCTTGTCTTCGGAGACTTCCGGCAGATAGAAGGAGTCGTGCTGCCCTTCGAGGAGTGCCGGCCCTTCCAGGAAAGCGAGCTGTTCGTCGAGGACGCTCTTGTCTCCCGTAACGCTGCAATAGTGATGGATCGCGTAAGCGAGCCAAACCACGTCGTCTGAAATCATCGTCCGAACGCCGGCACCAGTGCCTGGCAGCCACCAGTGCTGCACATCGCCCTCGCGGAATTGACGCGAGGCGGCGTTCAGGATCTGCTTGCGAGCAATCGACGGCTCATGGATGACGAATGCCAACGTGTCCTGCAGCTGATCGCGGAAGCCGAAGGCACCGCTTGCCTGATAGAAGGCCGTGCGCGCCATGATGCGGCAGCCGAGGCTCTGGTAGGGGAGCCACGTGTTGATCAGATTGTTCATGCCCTGATCGGGCGTGGAAACCTGCACCTTTCCGGTGAACGCCTGCCAGAACGAACGATTTGCCTGGACAACGTCGTCAAAGGCGACCTTGCGGATATCGTTGATCACCGCCCGCGCTTCCGCCTTCGTCTTGGTATCGCCGAGGAAGAAGCAGACGTCGCGCTCCTCGTCCGGTGCGATCTCGATATCGAACGCCAGAACCGCTGCCGGGTCGCCGTCGAGTTCTGTAGCGCCTGAAAGGCTAGTTCCCAAGCTCAGTGCACGCGGTGCCTGGATCGTACCTGTCTTGCCGATGAATTCCCGGCGGCTGGCGGTAAAGCTCGATGGTTTCTCGCTGGCCACAAAGAAAGCGACACGACCGGAATAGTCGATGCTGTAGTTATTGCTTGCAAACAGCGCTCCGGTTTCCGCGTCGTGTTCCGAGAGGATGAACGGTGCGGACTTTTGCGAATTGTTGCCGAGAATCCATTCGACGTAGCCGTAGATCCGCAGCTTTCTTGGCTTGGAGCCTGTATTGCGTAGCCGGATTCGCTGCAACTTGACCGGTTTCTCGCGATCGACGGTCTGCGTAACCTCGAGTGCGATCTCGTTCTGGACGCTGGAGAAGGCCGAATAGCCCAGACCATGTCGCGCTTCGAATCGTATGTCTTGGCGATCTGAGAGGTTTGCGAACGGGGTCATGACCGCGCCGCTTTCTTGATCGACGACGTAGATCGCTTCACCGGCGCGGTTGATGACTGCATCATTCGACCACGACGTCAGCTGATAATCGCGGGAGTTTGCGCTCCAGGTGAACCCCGCACCTTCCGCGGAGACATGGAAGCCGAACTTTTCGTTCGAGATTACATTGATCCACGGATGCGGCGTTGCGTGGCCCCCGGGAAGGCGCACGA
The DNA here is from genome assembly GCF_012932765.1 of Rhizobium sp. 57MFTsu3.2. Lineage (NCBI taxonomy): Bacteria > Pseudomonadati > Pseudomonadota > Alphaproteobacteria > Hyphomicrobiales > Rhizobiaceae > Rhizobium > Rhizobium sp. 57MFTsu3.2. Next base: position 114,571 of record NZ_JDWI01000012.1, on the reverse strand, counting down.
CGTATTCGCGACCGTCGCCGGCAAAACCGCCGATGCCGTTCCAGTAGTTGAGATCGCCTTCTTCCTCGATGACCACCTTCGATGGCCGTGCGGCGCGTTTCGGGGCGCTCCGCTTGATTGACGTCCTCGTGCGATCGGCGCGCTCCAGTTCCTGCTGCTCTTCCTTGCTTGGAGAAAAGAGTGCGGCGGCACGATTGATCTGATCGATAATCTTGCCGTTCTTGGCATGGAGCGTCACGCGGGAGGCCGAGATCAGCGCGTGATACGTCGATTCTTCCATCAGATCCTTGCGGACCGTGAAGATGTGCTGGCGCAAGCCATCGGCCTGACCCAAGCGGCGGACATTCTCGGCCATCTGGTCGACGGCGTGCTGCATGTCCTGTGCGTAGGACGACGCGCGCTCGTTCATGATGACCAAGTCGGCGGTGACGCCGCGCGAGCGCAGGTATTCCTGCGCAAGCAAGGCCTCCCTGACGATTTCGAGATCCATGTCATCGTTGACGCGCAACGTGAAGATCGGGAAATCGCCTGAGATCGCAAGCGGCCAAAGCGACGACTGCGACTGCATCCCGGCCGCGACCGCGGCAGCATCGGCTCGCAAATACATATCCGGATAAACCAGGTGGCGGCCGAGGTGCTGGAAGGCTGCTGCCTGCTGCGACGTGACACCGACGTGGCGCATCTGCACCTGCGTGCGGGTCCAGGCCTGGACGAGCTCGTTGTTGAAGGCGTCGGCGTGGCGGTAGCGATCAACTGCCTGGTCCACCTCATTGCGGCTCGGGGCGGCAATGGTCCAGAAAGTGACCGTGACCTTCTTGCCGGGCGGTACGCGGACGATGCGGCGAAGCGAGAGAACCGGATCAAGGGTGAAGCCGTCCGTGCCGGAAAGGGTCGCGCCCGGATCGAAGGCAGCAGCGTTTGCGAGGCTGCGTCCCCGACCGAGGAACTTGCGGCGATCGGTTTCGAACTCCGTGTCCCGCGTCGAGCCGGAGTTGTCGACGATAAGGTGGGCAACGGCCATATTCGGCTCGTTCGGATCACGCTTGTTGCGCTCGACCCGGATGACGTCACCACGCTTGCCGATCTCCGTCTTGACGAACATCCTCGCAAATGCCGGATGGGCGTTATCGACATCGTCCGTCGCCAGAACCGGTTCGAGATACGACGTCACCTCGATGAAGCGATCTTCCGTTCCGGTGTTGACGAGCGTCAGGCGTCGAGCCTCGGCATCATGCTCGGTCGCAACGATGCATTCGACTTCGCTGGTGATATCTCCGACAGTCTTGGTGAACTCCGCCTTTTCGTCGGCGAAGAGAACTTTAGCTTGTTCGCCTTCGACACTCTTTGGCTCCGTCGTTGTCGACCACCATTCGTTGGTCGCCGTATCGCGAAGGAAGATAAAGGTGCCCCAGCGATCCTCTGTCGGATCGGCTTTCCAGCGGGCGACCGACTGGCCGTTCCACCGCGAATAACCGGCGCCTGTTGCGGTCAGCATCAGCGAGTAGTGGCCGTTCGAGAGGAAGACCAGCTCGCGATCGCGCGAGGCGGGGTCGTAGATCTTGCGCAGTTCAGGGCGCAAGAGATCGTCCTGGATGCTGGCTGGGGTATCGGACTCGTGCTTGCCGCTCATGACCGGAATATCCCTCGGTGCCTTCTCTTGCAGAAGGAGCTCGGCAGCCTCGATCACTGGATCCGAGTGGAATAGTTCGCGCAGATGGCCGTTGAAGGCAACGTTCGCGACAGCGGCGATCGACATGCCGTGGTGGTGAGCATAATAGTTATAGACGACCGCGCAAGTCTTGCCTTCCGGCAGGCGCGTCGGCGTAAAGTCCACGGCATCGTGGAAGCCGAACTTGCCGAGCGCGCCGAGCTTGCGCAGACGCTGCAGGTTCTCCAGCGCCGCGTCAGGATCGTACTGGCTGGCAAGGATCGACGCATAGGGCGCGATGACTGCGTTGTGGCCGAGGCCACGCTTCAGGCCGAGCGACGGTACGCCGAAGTTGGTGTACTGGTAATTCAGGTTATGGTCGCGGGCATTGAAGGCCGCTTCTGAAATACCCCACGGAATCCCCAGCTTGCGCGCATGGTTCATCTGCTCGACCACGACCAGATTGTTGGTCTGGTTGAGGATACCGCCGCCACGCTCCTGCATGACGAGCGGTGGCATGAGGTATTCGAACATCGAGCCGGACCAGGAGACAAGCGCACCGCGCGAGCCAACCGGGACGACCTGGCGGCCGAGGCGGTACCAATGTTCCGTCGGCAGATCGCCCTTGGCGATGCCGAACAGGCTGGTGAGCCGGCATTCCGACGCCAGGAGGTCGTAGCAGGCCTGATCGAGTTCACCGCTTTCCACGCGATATCCGATCGAGAGCAGGCGTCGCTCAGGTCTGAACAGGAAGCCGAAATCCATCGAGAAGGCGAGGTCACGGGCCTTGTCGCGCAAGGCAATCAGGCGCGGACGCAATGCATCGATGTTGGACAGATCGAAGGTGCTGTCTGAAATGTGGGCTTCGCAGACCTTGACCAGAGACTCCGCCCAGCGCGTGACTTCGGCGCTCAGAGCAGACTTCACCTCGTGATCGAGGTTGGCGGCGAGCTTCTGAATGTCGCGCGCCAGTACGGCCAGGTTGATGATGCGGATGGATGCGAACTCATGCTCGCGCTTGACCGCAGCCAGCGCATTCTGGAAGCCGATGATCCGTTCCTCCAGGCGACGGCGCAGCGGACGGACCGTCTTGCGATCGTCCGGCAGCTCCGACAGCACTTCCGCGAGGATGCCGGCAGTATCGCCGACGCCATCGAGATTGCCCTGCATATGCGCCGAAGGCGCTTCCGCCCAGTTGCGGCAGGCAGACGAGATCGCGATGAGGTGGCCGGCGAGGTTGCCGCTGTCGACGGCGGAAACATAACGCGGTCCAAGCGTCTCCAGCGTATCCGTGTGGTACCAGTTGAAGAGATGCCCGCGGAATTTCTCCATCTTGTCGATTGTTGCGATCGTCTGTTCGAGCCGCTCGATGGTTTCCTCAAAGGAAAACCAACCGAAATGGCGGCCCGAGACGACCGACAGCAGATAGACCCCGATGTTGGTCGGCGACGTGCGCGTCGCCACGATCACGTGCGGCGTTTCCTGAACGTTGTCCGGCGGTAGATAGTTCTGCTCGGCGGTGGTGAACGTCGCGAAATAGCGCCAGGTGCGGCGCGCGATCTTGCGGAGCTCGCTGGAAACGGAATCGGCAACCTCAAGCCGGTCCTCGGTCTCGGCGGACTGGCTGACATAGTAGGCGACCAGCGGCGAGATGATCCAGAGGAACGCGAAAGGAACGCCGACGAGGTAGGCGTTGTCGCCGGAGAGGGCCGCGAAACCGAGTGCGAGGAGGGCCAGCACTGGCGCGTGCCACATTGCCTTGTAGTAAGACGGGATCGTTCCCTGCTTGCCGGCCTGAACGCTCGCTGCCGTTCGCCACTGCAGCATCAGTTTGTGGCTGAAAAGCAGGCGATAGAGCGAACGAGCGATGGCATCAGCCATCATGCAAGCGGAATCGGCAATGAACACGATCCGCAAGGCTACCTGAGCGTTGGCCGCGCGAATATCAGACCAGACCGTGTAAAGGTGAGCACTGGCAACGATATCGCTGCTGCGCGGAATGATGCCATGGATCAGCGAGAGGGTTGGAGCGACGAAAAGGCAGAAAATCAAAAGGATCTGCCAGACCAGCGCGCCGAGCGGGCTCATGAAATACCAGCCGAGCACCGAAGCGAAGAACCATGCGATCGGCGTCAGCGAGCGCCGCAGGTTATCGAACATCTTCCAGCGGCCGAGCCCGGTCACACCGTGCGTCGGGTTGAACATGTACGGCAGCAGCTGCCAGTCGCCACGCGCCCAGCGATGTTGGCGTGACGTCTCGACCTCGTAGCGGGTCGGGAAATCTTCGACGAGTTCTAGATCGGTGACGAGCGCGCACCGGGCCATCGAGCCCTCGAGCAAATCGTGGCTGAGCACCGAGTTTTCCTCGATGCGACCCTTCAAGGACCCTTCGAAGGCGTCGACATGATAGAGGCCCTTGCCGGTGAACGTGCCCTCACCTGCCAGATCCTGATAGACGTCGGAGACGGTGAAGACGTATGGGTCGAGGCCGCGGTTGATCGAGAAGACACGTTGGAAGACCGATGCATCCTTGCCCGTAGTCAGCGATGGGGTGACACGCGGCTGCAGCACACCGTAGCCGCTTTCGACGCGACCCGTTGCCGGATTGATGACCGGACGGTTGATCGGATGGTAGAGCTTGCCGGCGAGCTTCGTGACCGTATCGCGCATGAGGCGCGTGTCGGCATCGAGCGTCATTACGTACTGAATGTTTGCGGGTACGATATTTGCACCGGGAAGGTAAGTCGTATCGCGGTCGCCGCGAAGCAGCAGGTTCAATTCGTGCAGCTTGCCGCGCTTGCGCTCCCATCCCATCCAGGCGCCCTCGGATGGATTGTAAAGACGACGGCGGTGCAAGAGGTAGAAGCGCGTCTTGCCATCGAAGGCATAGCGTGCCGAGAGGTTCGCGACCTCGCGGCGGGCATAGTCCAGAACCTCGAGATCGGCCGAGGTTTCTTCGACCTGGCTATCCGGCCAGTCGCTGAGCAGTGCAAAGTAGATTTCGCCGCGCGGGTTGGCGAGGTAATGAACTTCCAGATTGCGGACCAGTTCATCGACGCTGTCGCGGTTCGAGATGAGGCAGGGAACGACCAGAAGCGTACGGGCTTCCTCGGGGATGCCCTCCTTGAACTCGTAGCCGACCAAGCGGGCCGGCGTGACGAAGAACGACAGCACGGTGTTGAAGAGACCGGTTGCTCCTTCGGAAGCCGGAAGGGAGAACATGATCAGCAGGATTGCGATCTCAAGCGGTCCCATGCCCGCATGCGCCATGAACTTCCCAACAATCGCCATCGCGATGATGGTGAGCAGGATCACCGGAACGGCGATCGACAGCCAATTGAATCGGCGGACCGTGCGGACGAAATGCTGCGTCAGCGTTGGGCGATAGTTCGACCGTGCTTCGAGCTTGGGTCTTTGCGCGCCGGTCAGGAAGCCACCGACGTTCGGTTCGTGCGGTTGTGGCTCGTCGGAGGCCTTTGCCTCCTCGGTCATGTCGAGCGCCAGCTGGGCGATCTCCATTTCCGAGAGCTGCGAGCGCTTGGCCAGTTTTTCGATCTGCTTGCGATATTTGTTGCGTGAGCCGGAATCGAGATCGCCGTAGTCGGAATGATCCCAGAGCAGCTTGTCGACGTGGCTGACCTGTTCAACCCAGACCGACCACTCGGTGTCGTCGATCTCGCGAAGGCTGCGAATGATGTTGCCCATCGTGACGTTGCCGGAGGACAGGCGGCTGTGCTCCGCCATCGTCGTCTCTTCGGTGTCGCGACCGAGCGCTTCAAGGCGTTCGTCCAGCCATGCGATCGCCACGCTCGACGCCTGGGAGCCATCGCGCATGCGGTAGAGGAACTGCGTCGCGAAGGTATTGTCTTCGGCGAGCGACTCGAGCGACCTGAGATAGTCGGCCGCCTGTGCCGGCTCGGTCAGCCGCACAAGCTCATCTGCAGCCTCATTGGCGCGCCGGCGCATCCGGCGGCTGCGTTCGACGCGGATCGAAATACGGCGCAGGTTTTCAACGAGCACGTAGCGCACGAGCGACGGCAGGGCCCAGAGCTCACCGATCCTCAGCGTTTCACCCTGCTGGAAGCCATCGACAAGGGCCGTCAGGCTTTCCTGCGAAATCGTGCTTTGAGTGTGGGCAACATAAAGCCAAGCCAACGCCAGGGTGCGTGGGATCTGGACGCCGTTCACGTTGATCGTCGGCAGTTCCCGATAGAAGCGCCGCGGGAAGTCGCGACGGATCTCTTGGATCGCTTCCTCAACGATGTAGTGGTTATCGAGCAGCCATTCCGCCGCGGGGGTGATCGTTTCCCCGGATTCCACGTCCGTTGCCGTGGTGCGGTAGACCCGCAGGATCTCCTTCTCGTTTTCCTTATGCCGCGCGAAGAAATCGAAGGGCGCAAAGGCGGGCAGCGAGTCGACGCCGCGGGCGGCCACGGTGGCGGCCATCGCCTTGATGTTCTCGATGGAAAGGTAGGTCGAGCGGATCGAGTCGTTGTGGTCGATCTGCTTCGGTTCGGACTCGCGGGACGGGCTCGGAGACGTGGCGGAAATTGACATGGGTTCGGTTCTGGATCCAAGCAAAGTTATGATGATTTGCGTAGCCTTTTGCACTGCCAAATATGACTGCCGCATGAACAGCGCCGGGGTTTCTTGATCCCGGACAACACAATCAAAACGACGATCAACCGACGATGCGAATCGGTTTAAACGCGACCTGTGTGGGCTATTTGCGTAAACGGCTCCGCTGCGCCCTCCACCCTTCTGAAGCCATTCCGGGAAAGTTGGACACCATTGCGATAATTCAAGTCAAGATGTTTCAAAGGATGCGGAGCTCGCTCGGCTAATCTCGCGTGCCGACGAAAAAACCGGCGCTCAAGAGCGCCGGCTTTCAACTCCTATATTATTCGTCCTCAGGTGCGACGCACGAGGCGCATGATCAGCGAGACAACGAAAAGGATCAGGAACAGGAAGAAAAGAACCTGGGCGATGGATGCGGATGCACCTGCAATACCGCCGAAGCCCAATACGCCGGCAATGAGCGCCACTACGAGAAATACGAGTGCATAGTAAAGCATGGCGATCTCCTTTGTTTTTGCTGCTCAAATAACGGCAGGTCGCCTTATTGGTTCCGTCGGAACTTCAGGCCCGCTGGATCCGTCAACGAAAAAGGCGCGCCGAGATGGACGCGCCTTCACAAAAATCTGGGAAAAGAACGCCGCTCTAAAAGGCATGGAAGAGATAGAGCAGAATAATCACAGGGATTGGGATGCCGATCAACCAGAGTAAAATGCCTTTCATCGTCATTCTCCTTCTCACATCGAGTGTGCTAAGGGAATGAACGGGGGAACGGATGGTTCCCGAAGCGGCATCTTCAGCGCAGCAGCCGCAGCGCTCTTGCCTTATCCTAAGATGCCAAAGACGAGAGCAGCAACGAAGACAAATGCCGCCGTAACAAGCGTAGCGTGAACAACAAGCTGAATCTTGCCGCGCCTCGTGACCGGTCGCGCGGTCTGCGCGGGACGATACTGATTTACATGAGCGTGCGAGATACCCAGATCTGCCATGTGCTGCCTCCGTTTTCTCCGCTTTTCTTTTTTGTAGATCGTATTTTCGTATTTTCTCTATCTGATAAGTAGAGATAAAATTCTGTCCTGCCAGTGCGCGATAAAAAATCTGCCTCCGGTGATCAGACGAGGGTTCGCCACGCCCAAAGCAAGGAACGGTCCTCTATTGCACCCTGGTGCGGCTTGACCGTTGCCGCCTGTGTTTCCAAAAGCCGCCGATCCTTCTCCGCGGGAATGGATGTCGTGGTTGCAGCTTCTCTATCGGTCTTGGCCGGGGGGTGCAGGTATCCCATGGTCATGCCGCCGAGAAAAAACATGCCTGATCTCCATGATCACGAAAATTAACGGGCGTTAACCGGATCATGACAGAAGTAAGGCGAGTGTCAATAGTCTAGTTGAATGGTCGTGTTTTAGCTAATTGTTAACGCTGAGGCCCGGCGAGCCTCAGCAAAATCAATTCGTTGAAAGGATTGCCTTTCAGGCTTTGACGAAGCCCTTGCTGGCAACCATCAAATTTCGCGTGTAGTCCTCGGTCACGGCCGCCTGCGCCAGCTGGGCCGAGGTCAGGCGCTCGACGACGGTCCCATTTCGCATCACAGCAAGGCGATCGCACATATGGGTGACGACGCCGAGATCATGGCTGACCATAACGAAGGTCAGATTGCGATCACGCCGCACTTGTTCGAGGAGGTTCAGAACCTCGGCTTGCACGGAAGCGTCAAGCGCCGAGGTCGGCTCGTCAAGCAAGAGGATGGAGGGCTCGACAATCAACGCACGGGCGATCGCAACGCGTTGGCGCTGACCGCCGGAAAGCTGGTGCGGGTAGCGGAAGCGGAAGCCGTTTCCAAGTCCGACCTCGTCGAGGGCGCGCGCGATCCGCGTGTCGCTGTCGCTGATGCCGTGGATTGCCAGCGGCTCGAGCAGGAGGCGATCGATGGTCTGGCGCGGGTGCAGGGATCCGTATGGATCCTGGAAGACCATCTGCACCTGCCTGTAAAAGGGCTTCGATCGCTTCGTGCCGACGAGCGGATCGCCATGGATCTTGATGGAACCGCTTGCTACCGGCGCCAAGCCGGCAACGGCACGGAGCAGCGTCGATTTTCCGGATCCGGATTCGCCGACCAGGCCGAATGACTCGCCGGTCTCGATATCGACGCTGACGTCCTTCAGGGCGTGGAAGTGATCATAGATCACGCTCAGCTTGTCGACAGAAAGTGCAATGCTCATGCGGCCCACTCCGGCTTGCGATCCAGAACCGGCAGGGGATGCCTGCTTTCTCCGATTTGGGGCATGCAGTTCAACAGGCCCTGCGTGTACGGGTGGCGCGCATTCTTGAGATCGGATGCCTTGAGTTCCTCGACGACCTTGCCGGCATACATAACAATGACTCGGTCGCAGAAGGACGACACAAGACGCAGATCGTGAGACACGAAGATCAGCCCCATGCCGCGCTCCGACACAAGCCGGTCCATAATCCTGAGGACGTCGAGCTGAACCGTGACATCCAGTGCGGAGGTCGGTTCGTCGGCAATCAACAGTTCCGGATCGGCGATCAGCATCATGGCGATCATGGCGCGCTGACCCATGCCGCCCGAGACCTCGTGCGGATAGAGGTCGAACACTCGCTTCGGATCGCGGATCTGCACTGCCTCCAACATCGCGAGAGCGCGGTCGCGCGCCTCCGCCTTGCCGACTTTCTCGTGCGTCCTCAGCGTTTCGCAGATCTGCCGGCCAATCGACATGACGGGATCGAGTGAATATTTCGGATCCTGCAGGACCATCGCGATGCGCTTGCCGCGCAGTTGCCGACGTTGCTTGGCGGATGTGGCGAGAAGATCGATGCCGTTGAAATCCAGCTTGTCGGCCGACACGATGCCGTGCTTCGGCGTCAGGCCCATAATGGCGCGCCCCGTCTGGGACTTGCCGGAACCAGATTCGCCGACGATGCCGAGGCGTTCCTTGCCAAGGGTGAACGAGACGCCGCGAACGGCTTCGATCACGCCCGTGCGTGTGGGATAGCTGACCTTGAGGTTTTGAACGGTGAGGAGATCGGTCATTGGCCGCTCTCCTTGGGGTCGAGCGCATCGCGCAGGCCGTCGCCGAGAAGATTGAAGCCGAGGCTGACGATGAGAATCGCAAAGCCCGGCATGGCTGCCACCCACCACTGGTCCAGGATGAAACGCCGGCCAGACGCGATCATTGCGCCCCATTCCGGAAGCGGGGGCTGCGCGCCGAGACCGAGGAAACCGAGACCGGCGGCTGTCAGGATGATGCCAGCCATATCGAGCGTCACGCGCACGATGAGCGAGGAGAGACAAAGCGGCATCACATGCCGGACCACAATCCGCAGAGGCGATGCGCCCATCAGCTTGACCGCGGAGATGTAGTCAGAGCGACGAACGGTCAGCGTTTCCGCGCGTGCAATGCGAGCGTAGGGCGGCCAAGATGTAATCGCAATCGCGATGATCGCGTTCTGGATACCAGGTCCGAGCGCCGCAACGAAGGCGAGGGCCAGAACCAGCTTGGGGAAAGCCAGGAAGATATCGGTGATGCGCATCAGCGTGGCGTCGACCCAGCCGCCAGCGTAGCCCGACACCGTACCGACGATCAGACCGATCGGCGCCGAGATGGCAGCAACGAGAACGACGACCAGCAACGTCAAGCGGGCGCCATAGACAAGGCGCGAATAGATATCACGGCCCTGGTCGTCTGTGCCAAGCCAGTAGCCCTCAGAGCCGGGCGGCAGAAGACGCGCATTCTTCAGGTCGCCAACGATAGGCGAATGGGTTGCCAGCACGTTCGCAAACGCAGCCACGAACAGGAGGGCGATGATGATCAGCAAACCGACGACGGCCAGGCGATTTGCGGTGAACTGGCGCCAGGTCACGTAGGCTCGGCCCAATCGCGCCTGTCTGCGCGACTGCGGCCGATCGGAAAGCAGCCACTCGCGGCGGCTCATCGGCGCTGATTGATTTGCGGGAACCGTCATCGGCTTCGGGTCCTAGGGTCGAGCGTCCGATAAAGAAGATCGGACAAAAGGTTGATGCCGATGAAAACCGTGCCGATGACGATGGTGCCACCGAGAACAGCGTTCATGTCGGCGTTCTGAAGGGAATTCGTGATGTAGAGCCCGATGCCCGGCCAAGAGAAAACCGTCTCTGTCAGTACCGAACCCTCGAGCAGACCGGCGTAGGAAAGCGCGATGACGGTGACGAGCGGCACGGCGGCGTTGCGCAGTGCATGGCCCCAGATCACTCGGGTCTCCGACAACCCCTTGGCGCGTGCGGCAACCACATATTCCTGGCTGAGCTCATTGAGCATGAAGCTGCGCGTCATGCGGCTGATATAGGCAAGCGAAAAGTAGCCGAGCAGCGAGGCCGGCAGAATGATGTGGCGGAAGACATCGTAGAAGACGTCCCACTGCCCCTGCATGGCGCTGTCGATCAGATAGAAGCCAGTTACCGGCGTAAAACTGTACTCGAATACGATATCGATGCGGCCCGGGAAGGCCACCCATCGCAATTGCGCGTAGAAGATCACGAGCGAGATCAGCGCAAGCCAGAAGATCGGAACGGAATAACCGATCAGACCTATGACGCGGACAACCTGGTCGGCGACGCTGCCGCGCCGAACGGCAGCCAGCACGCCGAGCGGCACGCCGATGACCGAGCCGATGATGGTCCCGAGTGTCGCGAGCTCGATCGTTGCTGGAAACACGCGCTTAATGTCGACCATGACGGGATTGGTGGTCAGGACGGAGGTCCCGAAGTCACCCGACAGGATGCTCTTCAGATAAATAAAGAACTGCTGGTAGAGCGGCAGGTCGAAACCGAGCTCGCGACGGACGCGCTCGACGACATGCGTAGGCGCACGATCACCGAGAATGGCAAGGACGGGATCGATCGGTACGACGCGGCCGATGAAAAAGGTTACGGCCAGAAGGCCAAGATAAGTCGTGACGGCGGCGACAAGAAATCGCCCGACCGCCTTGGCAATGGGAACAGCACGGCCCCGTTTGGGCCGTGCCTCCATCTTTGTTTCAACGATGCTCAACGGATCAATCCTGCCGGATCATTCCTTGCCGACCGGGCCGACATAGTTGGTGTCGAAGCTCGGGCCGAGTTTGAAGTCCTTGAGGCTCTTGCGGGCGCCTGCCACTTCGATCTGCTGGAAGATGATCACGAAGGGGCTGTTGGCGAGGAACTTCTTCTGGATGTCCTCGTACATGGCCGCGCGCTTCGCGCCGTCACGTTCCAGCAGTGCAGCCTTCGTTTCCTTGTCGAGTTCGGGCGCTTCCCAGGTGTTGCGCCATGCGAGCGTCTTGACGGTACCGGCGTCCGAGTTGTCCGGGTTCGTGGTGAAGGTATCGGCATTCGAGTTCGGATCGAAATAGTCCGAGCCCCACTGGCCAATGTACATGTCGTGTGTACGCGCGCGGAACTTCGTCAGGGTCTGCTTGCCGTCGCCGGGGATGATTTCCATCTTGACGCCAGCCTGGGCGAGCGACTGCTGCATGGATTCGGCAATACCCGTTACCGGCTGCGTATTGCGAACGTCCATCGTCACCGAGAAGCCGTCCTTCAGGCCAGCCTTCGCCAGCAGTTCCTTGGCCTTGGCCACATCGAGCTTATACGGTTTCTCATCCAGCGCACCGAGCTGGCCTTTCGGCAGGAAGGTCTGGTGGATTTCGCCGATGCCCTTGATCAGCGTCGAACCAATCGCGTCATAGTCGACGAGGTACTTGAAGGCTTCCTGGACTTCCGGCTTCTTCAGGTTTTCGTTCTTGGAGTTCAGGCTGACGTAATAGACCGTACCCTTCGGGGCGCTGACGGTCGTCAGATCGGCGTTCTTGGCGACTGCATCGAGATCGCCGGGCTCCAGGTTGCGGGCGGTGTCGATATCGCCGGCTTCCAGCGCCAGGCGCTGCGCCGAGCTTTCCTTCATGAAGCGATAGATCACGCGATTGAGCTTCGCCTTGTCGCCGTAGTAGTTGTCATTGCGCTCCATCACGACAACTTCATTGGCGCGCCACTCGCGCAGCTTGAAAACGCCCGAGCCCGCGTAACCGGTCTTCAGCCATTCGTTGCCGAAGTCGTTGTCATACTTGTAATCGGCGCTCGGCGTCACGGACTTGACGTGATCCATAACGAGCTTCTTGTCGACAACAGAGGCAACGGTTGCCGTCAGGCAGTTCAGCACGAAGCTCGGCGCATAGGGCTTGTCGACGGTAAAGACGAAGGTGTTTTCATCCGTCGCCTTCGCCTTTTCGGTGACGTTGTCGCCATTGATGCCGAACTGGGTGATGATGAAGGCGGGGCTCTTGTCGAGCTTCACGGCGCGTTCGAAGGACCATGCGACGTCGTCAGCAGTGATCGGGTTACCGGAGGCAAACTTCAGACCGGGCTTGAGCTTGAAGGTGTAGGTCAGGCCATCATCCGATACCGTCCAGCTGTCGGCGAGGTCGCCCTTGACCTTGGAAGTGTCGTTCATGTCAAGACGGACGAGCAAGCTGTACGTGTTGCTCGTGACTTCGGCCGTCGACAGTTCGAACGCCTCGCCCGGATCCATGGTGATGATGTCGTCGAAGGCAAAGCCTTCAACCAGCGTGTCCTTCGGCGTTTCCGCGAAAGCGGCAGGTGCAGCTGCCATCATGATCGACAGCGCAGCGCCTGCCGAAAGTTGACGGAATGTGCGGTTGAATTTGCTGACTATCATGGTTTTTGGTTCCCCTGTTTTCCATTTCAATGCAAAGCTTTAGGCGGGCTCAGGCGTTTTCTTCTCCCCACGCCGAAGCCAGAATCCTCAGCCAGTTCCCGCTGGCCAATTTTTCGAGATCTCGCGCACCATAGCCAACGCGCTGGAGGGCGGCAATCAGCTTCTGGTTCCCTGCGGCGTCCCCTATTTCTTCGGGGATCGTTGCGCCGTCAAAGTCCGAACCGAGCGCCACACAGTCGATGCCGACGCGCTCCACGAGGTAGTCGATGTGGCGAACCATATCGATCAGCGGCGTATCGCCATCGGAGCGACCGTCGCTGCGCAGCATCGCGGTCGCATAGTTCACGCCGACGAGACCGCGGCTTTCCCTGATGGCGTCGAGCTGCTTGTCGGTGAGGTTGCGGGCGACTGGCGTCAACGCGTGAGCGTTGGAATGGCTGGCAACAAGCGGCTGATCGGTCGTCTTGGCGACGTCCCAGAAGCCCTTCTCGGTGATGTGCGCCAGATCGATCAGGATGCCTAGGCGGTTGCATTCGCGCACGAGGGCAAAGCCTGCCTCGGTAAGACCGGGCGCGGTGTCCGGGGACATAGGGAAGGCGAAGGGCACGCCGTGTCCGAAGATATTGTGGCGGCTCCATACCGGTCCCAACGAGCGCAGGCCGGCGGCATAAAATACTTCGAGCGCCGCCAGGTCAGGTCCGATGGCCTCGCAGCCTTCCATGTGCATCACGGCCGCGAAGAGCCCGTCAGCCATGGCCTTGCGGATATCCTTTACCGTGCGGCAAAGGCGCCAGGCGCCGGCGCGGTCCAGGCGAAGCGCGATGGCGGCCATTTCCGCGGCGATGTTCAGCGAGGACAGCGGCTCGAGGGGCGCAGCGAGCGGCGTGACGTAGTGGCCGTTCTTGTCGGGATCGGCAAAAACGAGATCGCCGGAGGGCACGTAGATTGCGCAGAGGCCACCGGCCAGTCCGCCAGCTTTGGCGCGCGGGCCATCTATGTGGCCCAAATCTGTTCCGTTTGAAAATTCAGCGACTGGATCGCCGCCATCCCTTTCATGTGTCCAAAGCCGAAGGAGGACGTCGTTATGGCCGTCGAATACGAATTGCATCTGCGTTCCTGTGTGCCCGGGCGGGCGATACGAAGAGCGCAGAATAGAAAAGCTGGCAGAATACGCCACCTCTTTTTTCAGAAATTTTGCTGTTCCGCAGCAATAGTTAGCAGAAACGAGAAACGGGAGCCGAGGCTCCCGTTCCGAAGGGTTTTCTATCAGTGCTTGGCGCGTTTCTTTTGGCGGTAGACGTCGATCACGACGGCGGCCACAATGATCAGGCCTTTGACGATCTCCTGGTAGTAGGCGTCGACTCTTAAGAAGGTGAAGCCAGAGGTCATCACGCCAAGAATGATCGTACCGATAACCGTGCCGGTGATGCGGCCGACGCCGCCGGTCAGAGACGTACCGCCGATGACAGCCGCGGCAATGGCGTCCAGTTCGTACATGACGCCCATGCCAGCTTGCGCAGTCTGGGCGCGGGCTGCCGTAACGACGCCCGCAAGGCCCGCAAGGAGACCGGCAATGGCGTAAACCTTGATCAGGTGAGCTTCGATATTGATACCGGAAACGCGCGCAGCCTGGACGTTGGCACCGATCGCATAGGTGAACTTGCCGTAGCGCGTATAGCGAAGCGCAATGTGGAAGATTAGCGCCACGACCAGAAAGACGATGACGGGCCAAATGCCGGTGCCGATGAAATTGAACTGCTCGGTGAGTCCCGAGACCGGCTGGCCCTTGGTGTACCACTTCGAAATGCCGCGTGCCGAAACCATCATGCCGAGCGTGGCGATGAATGGCGGGATCTTGGTCTTTGCAATCAGCTGCCCGTTGATAAAGCCGGCCGCAAGGCCGATGAGGAGGCCGACGCCGATCGGGATGAAGAATGGCAGGTCGGTCAGCGAAGGATAGAGCGCCCGTGGCCAGGTCGATGCCTGCGCGAAGCTTGCCGCAATCATCGCCGTCATGCCGACGACGGAGCCGGATGAGAGGTCGATGCCGCCGGTAATGATGACCTGCGTCACACCCACCGAGATGATGCCGATGACGGAGACCTGAAGGATCATGATCGTCAGGCGCTGCGAATTGAACAGAAAGCTCTGGCCGATGAAGATCCAGCCGAGAATTTCATAGACAAGTGCAATGCCGACCAGGACAAGGAAAATGCTGAGCTCGGGCGGGACACGCCGCCTGCGCGCGCGCGTTGCAAGCGGGGCTGCTACCTCAGCTGCGTTGGTATTCATGATATCCTCCCTTCGGTTGCCGGAGGCCGCGTTACTGCGCGGCAAGCTCCATCACCTTGATCTGCGTTGCTTCGTCGCGATTGAGAAAACCGGTCACCCGACCCTCGTGCATCACCATGATGCGGTCGCTCATGCCCAGCACTTCGGGCATTTCCGACGAGATCATGAGCACCGCCACTCCGTTTTTCGCCATCTCTGTCACCAGGCGATGGATTTCAGCCTTCGCGCCGACGTCGATGCCACGGGTCGGCTCGTCGAGAATGAGGATTTTCGGATTCGTCAGCAGCCAGCGACCGATCAGAACCTTCTGCTGATTGCCGCCGGACAGGTTTTCCACGCGCTCATCGAGGTTGGGCGTCTTCACTCGGAGTTTCTTGGCCATGTCCTCGCAGGTCGCCTCGATCGAGCTTTCCTGCACAAAGCCCCCCTTGACGAACCTGTCCTGGAGAACGGCGATCTGCATGTTCTCGAGAACGCTGAGGATCAGCAGACAGCCCGTGTCTTTGCGATCCTCAGTCAGGAACGCCATGTGGTTCCGGATTGCGACGGTCGGCGAGGCGATCGCCGTCTTCTTGCCGAAGAGTTCGATCGTGCCCGATGTTGCGGGCGTCACGCCGAACAAGGTCTCGGCGACGTTTGATCGGCCTGAGCCGACAAGGCCGGCCACGCCGAGGATTTCGCCCGATCGCACGTCAAAGGAAACGTCACGGAAGACGTCGTTGAGCGACAGGTTCTTGACCGAGAGGACGACGTCGCCGATCGGCACGTCCTCTTTCGGGAACATCTGGGTGATCTCGCGGCCGACCATCATGCGGATGATGTCATCGCGGGTGACATCTGTTGATGCATGAGTGCCGATATAGCGGCCATCGCGGAACACCGAGAACTCGTCGGCAATCTCGAACAGCTCGTTCATCTTGTGTGTGATGTAGACGATGCCGATTCCCTGAGATCTGAGGTCGCGAATGATCCGAAAGAGGTGTTCGACCTCGCGCTCGGTCAGCGCCGACGTTGGTTCGTCCATGATCAGGACGTCGGAATTATAGGAGACAGCCTTGGCGATCTCGACCATCTGCCGGCTGGCGACGGAAAGTTCGCGGACTTGGATCTCCGGGTCGATGTCGATGTTCAGCCGGCGAAACAGCTCGTCGGTCTGGCGGAACATGGCTGCGTGGTCGACAAAGCCAAACTTGTTCGTTGGCTCGCGACGGATCCAGATGTTCTCGGCGACGGTCATATAGGGCATCAGGTTCAGCTCCTGATGAATCATCGCAATGCCATTTTCCAAGGCGTCGAGCGGCGATTTGAGCTGGATCTCAACGCCCTTGAGGCGTACTTCGCCCTTGTCAGGAATATAGATGCCGGCGAGGATTTTCATCAGTGTCGACTTGCCGGCGCCGTTTTCGCCCATCAAGGCATGCACGGTGCCGCGCCTCAGCCGGAACTGAACATCATCAAGTGCGACAACGCCCGGGAACTCCTTCCGGACACCTTCGGCGCTCAACAGGTATTCCGCATTCGGAACAGCGCCGCTCTGGCGCACTGCGGCCATTGTAGACGGGCTGACAACCATCTCATCTCCTCCCGGACACGGACTGAGGGAAGGAATGCGGAACCCTGTCCCGCATCCCGATTTCTCCGAACGTTAGTTCTTCGCGACGAAGTCCTTGACGTTCTCAGGCGTGACGAGCTGGAAAGGAATGTAAACCTTCTTCTCTATCTTTTCGCCCTTCGCGAGCTTCAGGGCCGCATCAAGCGCGCCCTTGCCCTGCCCTGCGGCATCCTGGAAGACCGTCACATCGAGATCACCGGCCTGCATCGCGGCGAGTGCGTCCTGCGTTGCGTCAACGCCGCCGATCACGATCTTGCTGAGGTCCTTGCCGGCCGCCTTGAGGGCCTGAATGGCGCCGATCGCCATTTCGTCGTTGTTCGAAATGACGGCATCGAACTCGAGACCGCTGGAGAGCCAGTTGGTCAGAAGGTCGGACCCCTGAGTACGGGACCAGTTGGCCGTCTGCTCTTCGATGATCTGGATGCCCTTGCATTCGTCCGTCGCAATGACGTCATGGACGTCCTTGGTGCGCATGCGTGCAGCCTGGTTGGAGAGTTCGCCCATCATGACAACGGCCTTACCCTTGCCTCCCAACAGGCGGCAAACTTCCTTGGCTTCAAGCGTACCGGATTCCTGCTCGTTCGAAGCGACGAAGGCCTGTTTATCCGGAAGGCTGTCGACGTTGACCGGTTCGCGGTTGACGTAAACGAGCGGAATGCCGGCATCAGCCGCGATTTTCGACATGGCGGCGGTAGCGTCGGTGTCGACCGGATTGACGATGATCGCGTCAACCTTGGATGCGATGAAGTTCTGGATCTGGCTCTGCTGCTTCGCGACGTCGTTCTGGGCGTCTTCAACCTGCAGCGTCACGCCCTTCAGGGTCTTGGAATAGTCCTGCATCCCGTTTCGCAGGACGGTCAGGAAGTTGTCGTCAAACAGCGCCATCGAGACGCCAACGGTTTCAGCGTGAGCGGCCGTCGACAGGACGAGCGCCATGGCAGTACCCATGATAAATTTCTTCATTTTGTTTTCCTCCACAAAGCGGTGTCCGGCTGCACCCTCCTCACGCCGGAGCTTCGGGCCATGCCCGTAAGCCAGTATCTTGTTCGCTGCGTGCCATCTCCCGTTGGCCATCCGTCAAGAAACGGAACAAACGAACCGTGAAATTTGTATCACGGAATATTCATTCCATTTTCTATGGGAGGCGTCAAGTCCAATTGAAGGATGAGGCCGCCGGCGCTTGGCGAAAATCTCGCCAAGATAGCTGCCAGGCACTGAAAAGCGCGATGTCGATGACTATATTGGCCGCGCCAGCGGCAGCAGTTTCGCTGCCCTTCCAAGGAGAAACTGATGCCGATCTCGATGTATCGATCAACCGTTCCCGTCTTCCAACGTGGCCTTGAGACGTTGAAGACCTATCTCGACAAAGCCGAGGCCTTCGCCAAAGAAAAAGGCATCGATGGCGCGGATCTCGTTGCGGCGCGGCTATCTTCGGACATGCTGCCGTTTGCAGGCCAGTATCAGCGCGCGACCGACAGCGCCAAGTTGGCGATTGCGCGACTGACCGCCAGCGAGGCTCCGAAATTCGAGGATAACGAAGCGACGATCGCCGAGTTGCGTGCGCGTGTTACCAAGACAGAAGCCTACCTTGCGGCCGTTGTGCCGGCTGCACTCGAGGGAACGGAAACGCGTGAGATCACTCTGTCTCCAGGAGGCAACAAGATCACGTTCCGCGGCGACGAGTATGTCATGACCTTCGCGCTGCCGAACTTCTTCTTCCATATTGCGACGGCTCACGCGATCCTGCGCAACCAGGGCGTTCCGGTCGGCAAGATGGACTATCTCGGTCGCTTCGCGTGACGAAGCTCAGGGCCGGTGCTTGACCGGCCCTTTCTCGGTAAGTTCGGTGAAGGCTAGCGTCTGATCCAGATGGCGGGCACGCAGCGAGAGAAGTTTCTCGGCATAGGAAAGCCGCACCGGCAGATAGGCTTCGTCTGACGCGAGATTGTTCAATTCCATCGGATCAGCCTGCAGATCGAAAAGGAGCGGTGGCAGTGCTGTGAAATGCACGTATTTGAAGCGCTCATCCCTGATGACGGCAAGATTGCATTCGTTCGACCGCAATCCGAAATGAGTTTCCGGCTCCTGCGTGGCGATATCGCGGAAGTCAAATTCCCAGAAGGCTGCTTCGCGCCAATTTCCCGGCTCGCGCCGCATGAGCGGCAGGAGCGATTGTCCGTCCACACCATTCTCCGGCTCGATATTCAGGCGGTCGCACAATGTCGGGAAGATGTCTGCCGCGGACGTAAACCGCTCGACAACGCTGCCCCGCGTGGCGGCCTGCGGGTCGCGGATGACAAGCGGGATATGATAGCTGCCGTCGAAGAAGCCGCCCTTGCCGAGCGTCCAGTGATCGCCCGCCATCTCGGCGTGGTCGGAGGTGAAGATGATCAGCGTGTTATCCCAGGCCCTGGCTTCCTTCAATGCGCTCCAAACACGCCCGAGCTGCGCGTCGACCTCGGCAATCATGCCATAATAGATGGCGCGGATCGCGCCGAAGTCGCTGTCTTCCCAGTCGTTGACGCGACCGGCTGCGCCGTAGATGAAGTTACCCTTCCTTGCCCTCGGCATGGCATAGGACAGGTAAGGATGTGCGCTCTGTTCTATTTCATGGTTTTTCGCCCGGGCGAAATGCGGACCGTCCTCCGGGCTGAACAGGTCGTTGTATGGAGGCGGGGCCGAAAATGGCGGATGGGGACGCAGGAACGAAACATGCGCGAACCAAGGCGCATCTTGCTCGCCCAGCCAGCGGATAAACTCTCCTGCGAGAAACGCCGTCTGCGTCTCGTCCTTCGAATAGGCTGTTGCCGCGTTCGAGATCTCGCCGCGCCGCGCGCCAACAGGAATGTGGATGTCGCGGGTATGCGCTTCAGCGTGCCCCCGCGAGCGCAACCAGGAGAGCCATTGCTTTTCATGTTCGGGAAGGAGTTGCCGGGCCGTGAAACCGGGCAACAATCCCTCATAGGTCGTCAGATGCGGGTCGTTTTGATCCAGGCCGCGGGGGTCGGGTGCGGTGTCGGTGTAACCGAACAGCGTCGGATCATAGCCCGCCCGCCGCGCCGCCAACGCCAGATTGTCAAATCGGGCATCGAGGGGTGAGCCGTTCCGGCAAACCCGGTGGTTCATCTGATAGAGACCGGTGTAGAGCGTGGCTCGTGCCGGCGAACATGGAGCGGCGCCGGCGTAGTGGCGTGCAAACAATACGCCTACCGCCGCCAGCGCATCTATGTTCGGCGTCCTGACGCAGGCATGCCCGGTCGCTGACAGACAATCACCACGCCACTGGTCCGCGGTGATCAGGAGAATGTTCGGTCGACCGGTCATGGTTGCATTTTAGTGTTGGTTTGATTTTGCGTGCCAGTTCCACGCCGATCGGATGATCTGAGACAAATCATACTGCGGCGTCCAACCGAGAATCTCCCGCGCCTTGTCGTTGTTGGCAACCAGCGTGTGCGAGTCGCCTTCTCGGCGGCCGGCATATTCCACAGGAAACGGACGCTCGGAGACGCGCTCGATGGTGCCGAGTAACTCCTTCACGGTCGTCCCGGTGCCGGTGCCGAGGTTGAGAGCAACCGACTCGCCGCCGCGCAACAGATGCTCGACGGCGCGGACATGGGCATCGGCGAGGTCGAGGACGTGGATGTAATCGCGGACGCAGGTGCCGTCGCGCGTCTCGTAGTCGGTTCCGAACACCTTGAAGCCTTCGCGGCGGCCAAGGGCGGCGTCGATCGCCAACGGTATGGCGTGCGTTTCCGGCTGGTGCCACTCGCCGATCCTGCCTTCGAAATCGGCCCCGGCAGCGTTGAAATAGCGAAGCACGACCGATCGGAAGCCCGTGTACTTGTCGTAGTCGGCAAGCGCCTGCTCGACGATGTACTTCGTGCGGCCGTACGGATTGATCGGCACCTGACGATGCGTCTCGTCGAGCGGCACGCTCTGCGGCAAGCCATAGGTCGCGCAGGTCGACGAGAAGACGAATGCCTTGACGCCAGCCGCCTGGGCAGCGGCCAGGAGCGTCAGTGTGCCGATGACGTTGTTCTCGTAGAAGGCAACCGGATCTTTGACCGATTCGCCGACTTCGATGAGCGCGGCAAAGTGCAAGATGGCGGCTGGCTTGTGCGTTGCCAGGACCTCGTCAAGGCGCGCCCGATCCCTGATATCCCCTTCTTCCGCGGGTCCCCACTTTACGAACTCGCGGTGACCGTTTGAGAAATTGTCGAAAACGACCGGTTTGAAGCCCTTGTTCGCAAGATCGAGACACGTGTGCGAGCCAATATACCCAGCGCCGCCAACGACCAGAACCGTTTCACCTGCCATGCACCACCTTCAATTCTCGTTTCGGATGAAGAGAAGACTTAAGGCAGGTCGATGGCAAGAAAAAGAAAGAAACGAACGGGGGAGGGACGCTGGCCTCGTTTTGTCGACGATGGCATTAGCAAATTGATCGCGCAAAGCTTTTCAGGCGCGATCTACTGTTCGGCAATGCTCGACACGACAATATTTTTAAATAGAACAGCAGACCCCTTTTGATCATTCCTGCAACCAAGCGTATCTATAAATACTGCTTTCGCATGATTTTAAATAGAATTGACTTCTCTTCGTGATTTCTGCAAGAAATTGTCTTCTTCGGTGCCTCTGTTGATGAATCTGGAAGCACAGTTCAATGAATTCATCGATAAGAAAATTCATCTTCCATGATCTTCAGGCGATTGAAGGATACATTGATCCGCCTGACGCGCTGGTATTTGTTGCCGTTCTGCGGGCACAGCAATCAGCATCCTTGCAAGGTGGCTTGGCCGAGATCGGCGTTTACTACGGCCGATCCTACTTCCTGATGCGAAAGATCTGCGGAGAGGCCGAGAAGATCGTGGCGATCGATCCCTTCGATATCCTGAAACCCGAGCACGGCGCGACGCAATATGACCGTTTCGTGGCGGGTGGCCGCCAACTGGGCCTTTCCGTGGATGCAGAGCGCGTCGTCAAGAGCGACAGCACGCTGCTCAGGCCGGAGGACATCATTGAAAGGGCCGGCAAGGTCCGCCTTTTCAGTATCGACGGCGGCCACATGCTGCACCACGTCGCGGCCGACAGTCGTCTTGCTGCCGGGTCGCTTGCGGAGCATGGGATCATCGTCTTCGACGATACCTTCAATCCCGCCTGGCCGGAGGTCACGGTCGGGGTGACCGATTTCCTGCGTGAAGAGGCCGGCCGCTTCTCGGTTTTCTGCCTGACGAAATACAAGACCTATGTCTGCCGCAACGCTTTCCACGCATTCTACTCGCATTCGATCATGACTTCACAGGAGCTGAAGGCGTTCGATCACATAGAGACGGATTTCCTCGGTTCGACGGCGATCCGGTTGCACAATCCGATGCGCCGCCGCATCGCTCATGAAGTGATGGTCGGATTGGGCATGCGCGCACTGTCGGAGCGCGCTTACCGATAGGCCGATTCAGGCTGCTGGCGGATCCGCTTCTTTCAGCCTGTATCCGACGCCGGTTTCAGTCGTGATGTATTGGGGCTGGTCCGGGCTCTGCTCCATCTTTTGGCGCAGCTGTCGCACGTAGACACGCAGGTATTGTACGTCGGCAGCGGGCCCCCAGATCTGCTTCAACAGAAACTGGTGGGTGAGGACCTTTCCTGCGTGCTGGGCGAGGACCCGCAGAATGTCGTATTCCTTCGGCGAGAGCTTGATTTCCCTGCCGTCGATCTTGACGATGCGCTTGACGAGGTCAATCGACAGGCCACCAGCCTGAAAGATCGCCCGCTCACCCTGCTGCTGCAAGCGATGACGCAAGGCGACACGCAGCCGGGCTCCGAGCTCGTTCATGCCGAATGGCTTCGTCAGATAGTCATCCGCTCCCGCTTCGAGCGCCTTGACGATGCCGGTTTCATCGGTCCGGCTGGAAAGGATCACGATCGGCAAGGCAAGGCCCGCGCCTCTCCATTCCTGAAGGAGTTCATGGCCCGACTTGTCCGGCAGGCCAAGGTCGAGCACGATCAGATCCGGTGGATCATCCTTCGCTGCCTGCAGCGCCGCCACGCCGTTTGGCGCTTCGTGCACCTCGTAGCCTTGTGCGGTGAGGCCAACGCGAAGCAGCTTGCGGATTGGAGGCTCGTCGTCCACGACGAGGATTTTTACGGCTGAACCGGTCATTTTAGCTCATCCAATTTCGGAATCTCGTTTGGTTTTGGAAGACGGATGGTGAAGACAGCACCCGAACCATCGGAGCGGTTTCGGGCCGTGATCGTGCCGCCCATCGCCTCGACAAAGCCGCGACAGATGGACAGGCCAAGGCCCGTTCCCGCGCGAACCTGGTCCCCTTTGCTTACCCGATAGAATGTATCGAAGACGCGGTCCAAGTCCGCCGGCGGAATGCCCGGACCCTCGTCTGAAACCTCAATCACAACATTGTATTCGTCCGCCCGCCCATCGATACGGATCGACGACCCCTGCGGCGCATACTTGGCCGCATTGTCGAGCAAATTGAACAGCACCTGTTCAAACAATACCGGATCGACGCGGATCATCGGCAGATCTGCAGGAATCGTTATGACGGTCTTGTGGTGCGCGAGAATTTTCTCGGCGCGGCGCAACGCGCTTCCGGCAATGTCACCCGGGTAGTGAAGCGCATAGTTCGGCTCCATTGCACCGGACTCGATCTTCGTCATGTCAAGCAGGTTGGCAATAAAGCGGTTGAGCCGTTCCGACTCGTCGACGACGGTCGACAACAGATCCAGACGATCTTCAACCGACATGGAATCGCGGTAATCGCGCAGAGTGCCCGCAGCGCCAAGGATGGCCGCGAGCGGCGTCTTCAGGTCGTGCGAGATCGAGGTCAGGAGCGCAGAGCGCAGACGATCGGCCTCGGCAGCCAGCTTGGCGCGGTCAACGTCCGCCACGAGTTGAATGCGCTCTATCGCAAGCGCCGCCTGATCGGCCAATGCGTCGAGAAGGCGTTGCTGCTCGGGGGTCAGCAGAGGGCCGTCGCGTCGGTCATTGTCCAGGCCGATGACACCGACGGCGGCACGACCGGTTCGCAGCGGTACATAGAGCCTCTTGGCACCGGGCAGGGTATCGGCGCCACGGCCTGCGGCGTGATTGTGCTCCCAGGCCCAACGGGCGGCGGCAATGTCTGCCTCGTCGAGTGTGTCATCCGGCGGATAACCGGCCTTGACGGCGATGGTGCCTTCTTCCGGCAGTAGAAGGACAACGCGGACCTTGAGCATCGATGCCAGCTGGAATGCGGTGGCCCAGAGAACGTCGTCGAGCGTGCCGGTGCCGGCCAATTTCTTGGAAAAGAGGTAGAGGTCTTCCGTCGTCCTGGCACGCTGCCGGGCAGCAGCCGCCTGGCGTTGGACCGTTGCCGTCAGGTTGCTGGCGATGACAGCGACGCCCAGGAAGAAGAACAACGCAAGCACGCTCTCCGGATCGCTGATCGTCAGCGTGTAGCGGGGCGGCAGGAAGAAGAAGTTAAAGGACAGCGCGCTGATGATGCAGGTATAGAGCGCTGGGCGCAGCCCGTGGATGACCGCCGAGGTTAGCACCGCCATCAAGAACACGAGGGCAAGGTTGCGGACATCAAGAACCTGATCGAGCACCACGCCGGCGATGAGCGCGACAACCACATAGGCTGTCGCGGAGAGATAGGGCTGGATGTTGAAGTCGGGCACGGACGGTGCGGCTCCGACGCCGCGCGCGGATGTTCCCACCGTCTCGCTGCCGGAAATCACATGGACGCTGATATTGCCTGACGTCCGGATCAGATCGTCGGCTATGGAGCGGTGAAGCCAGTCACGCCACGTCGGCTTGTTGGGGGCGCCGATGACGATGTGGGTAACGTTGTTGGCTGCGGCGTGGCGGACCAGCTCTTCGGAGACCTCACGGCCGGGAATGGTGATCGCCTCACCGCCGAGCTGTTCGGCCAATCGAAGTGTGGCCGCAATTGTGTCACGGTCGGTTTCAGTCAGATTGATGGAACGACCGGTCTCGACATAGACGGCCGCCCACGGTGCCCGCAGTCGCGAGGCCATTCGCGAGGCATAGCGTACCAGCGAGGCCGAGCGTGGATGCTGATCAACCGATACAAGGACCCTCTCACCTGCGGCCCAGGGACCAGCGATGGCATGCGCCTGCATGTGGGTCAGGAGTTGGTCGTCGACACGCTGCGCGGTCTTGCGCAATGCCAGTTCGCGCAGCGCAGTCAGGTTTCCGGGCGTGAAATAATTGGTCAGAGCCCGTTCGGCAGTCTTCGGAACATAGACCTTTCCGTCGTGCAGCCGCTTGATCAGATCATCCGGCGTCAGGTCGATGATCTCGACGTCATCGGCCATATCGATGATCGAATCCGGGACGGTCTCTCGCACTCGGATGCGGGTAATCTGCGAGACGACGTCGTTCAGGCTCTCGACGTGCTGGATGTTCAGTGTCGAATAGACGTCTATGCCGCGGTCAAGCAGCTCCTTCACGTCGAGATAGCGCTTCGGATGGCGGCTGCCCTCGGCGTTCGTATGGGCAAGTTCGTCGACGAGGACGAGGCGCGGTTGGCGGGCGAGGATAGCGTCGATATCCATCTCCTCAAGCGGGCGGCCCTTGTAGTCGATCTTGACGCGCGGAATGACTTCAAAGCCATTGACGAGCGCTTGCGTTTCCTTGCGCCCGTGGGTCTCGACAATGCCGATCACCACGTCAACGCCATCGGACATCTTGGCACGGCCCGATTCCAGCATCTCGTAGGTCTTGCCGACGCCGGGCGCGGCGCCCAGGAAGATCTTCAGACGGCCACGTGTCTCCTGGCGCGCTTTCTCTAGCAGCGCGTCGGGCGAGGGCCTTCCAACCTTGTCGCGGTTGTCTTCCGGCATGCGTGTCAATCTTTCTGAAGAGCAAGCCCCGGTGCGCGCAGACGCCCGGGGCCTTCAATTTTACTGAGAGATAGAAGCATCAAGAGACTGATTCAATGCCAGAACATTGACCGTGCGTTCACCGAGGAACCCAAGTTCGGGGTGATTGACGGCGGCATCGACAATCGTCTTGAGCTTTGCCTCATCCATGCCGCGCGCCTTGGCGACGCGCGGTATCTGGAAGTAGGCGGCTTCGGGTGAGATGTGCGGATCAAGGCCGCTGCCGGAAGCCGTCACGAGATCGATCGGCACCTCCACATTCGGGTTGGTCGCCTTGGCTGCTTCGTAGTCAGTCTTCACGCGATCGATGAGCTTCTGACTGGTTGGGCCGAGGTTCGAACCGCTGGAGCTGGCGGCATTGTAGCCGTCGCCGGCTGCCGAGGGACGGCCGTGGAAGTAGTTCTCGCCGGTGAAGGCCTGGCCGATCAGGGTCGAGCCGATCACGTGGCCGTCCTTCTCGATCAGGCTGCCATTGGCTTGCGACGGGAAGAGTGCCTGCGCAGCGCCCGTCATTGCGAGCGGATAGAGCAGTCCGGTGATGGCGGTGGTGGCAACGATCATTACTATTGCCGGACGAAGTTCTTTCAACATGATGTCAACTCCTTAGGCGAGACCGATGGCTGTGATGACCATGTCGATCGCCTTGATGCCGATGAACGGGACGATGATACCGCCGACACCGTAGATCAGCAGATTGCGGGACAAGAGCGCGCCGGCGCCGATTGCGCGGTATTTCACGCCCTTCAGGGAGAGCGGGATCAGCGCGACGATGATTAGCGCGTTGAAGATGATGGCCGACAATATGGCACTCTGTGGCGTGGCCAGTCCCATGATGTTCAGGACGCCAAGCTGCGGGTAGAAGGCCAGGAACATCGCCGGGATGATGGCAAAATACTTGGCGATGTCATTGGCGATCGAGAAGGTCGTCAACGCGCCACGGGTCATCAGCAGCTGCTTGCCGATCTCGACGATCTCGATGAGTTTCGTCGGATCGCTGTCGAGGTCGACCATGTTGCCGGCTTCGCGAGCGGCGACCGTGCCGGTATTCATGGCCACGCCGACGTCGGCCTGGGCGAGGGCAGGGGCGTCGTTCGTGCCGTCGCCGCACATGGCGACGAGCTTGCCTTTGGCCTGCTCCTCGCGGATCAGCGAGAGCTTGTTCTCCGGTGTCGCCTGCGCCAGGAAATCGTCCACGCCGGCTTCGGCGGCGATTGCTGCTGCCGTCATCGGGTTATCGCCTGTTATCATGACCGTGCGGATACCCATCCGGCGCAGTTCGGCGAAGCGCTCGCGGATACCGCCCTTGACGATGTCCTTGAGCTGGATGATGCCGAGCAGCTTGCCGTCACGGGCGACTGAAAGCGGCGTGCCGCCTGCCTTGGCGATTTCGTCGGCAATTGCCTGCAGTTCCCGCACGGTCTCGGTGTTGGTGCGGATGGCGATCGCTGCATTGCCTGAAGCCGGTGCCGATGCGGCGCCAACATAGGCGAGTACGGCATCGACGGCCCCCTTACGGATCGAAGAGCCCTCGACATCCACGCCGCTCATGCGCGTCTGCGCGGTGAAGGGCACGAAAGCGGCCTTCAGGCTGGCCATGTCGCGGCCACGGATGCCGTATTTCTCCTTGGCGAGCACGACGATCGAGCGGCCTTCCGGTGTTTCGTCGGCGAGCGATGCCAGTTGCGCGGCATCGGCAAGGTCCTGTTCGGAGATGCCGTGAACGGGGCGGAAGGACGTGGCTTGGCGATTGCCAAGCGTGATCGTGCCGGTCTTGTCGAGGAGCAGCGTGTCGACGTCGCCGGCTGCCTCCACGGCGCGACCGGACATGGCCAGCACGTTGAAGCGTACCAGACGGTCCATGCCGGCGATGCCGATCGCCGAGAGAAGCGCGCCGATGGTCGTCGGAATCAGCGTCACGAAGAGCGCGACGAGGATGATGATCGGGATCGAGCCGCCGGCATAGCTTGCAAAGCTGGGGATGGTCGCGGTGGCCAGAACGAAGATCAGCGTCATGCCGGCAAGCAGGATGTTGAGGGCGATCTCGTTCGGGGTCTTCTGACGTTCGGCACCTTCGACGAGCGAGATCATGCGGTCGAGGAAGGTGTGCCCCGCGGCCGCGCTGATACGAACGCGAATCCAATCGGACAAAACCTGCGTACCGCCGGTAACGGCCGAACGGTCGCCGCCGGACTCGCGGATGACAGGGGCGGACTCGCCTGTTATCGCGGCCTCGTTGACAGATGCGACGCCCTCGATGACTTCACCGTCCGAGGGAATGATGTCGCCAGCCTCGACGAGGACAAGATCGCCGACCTTCAGGCTCGTGCCCGGAACGAGGCGGTAGCCGGTGCCGTTGTTGGCCGTCAGCAGTTTTGCCTGGGTTTCGGTGCGAGCCTTGCGCAGCGAGTCCGCCTGCGCCTTGCCGCGGCCTTCGGCAACGGCTTCGGCGAAGTTGGCAAAAAGCACGGTGAACCAGAGCCAAAGGTTGATCTGGAAGGAAAAGCCAAGATTTCCGCCGCCCGTGACGAGATCACGGACGAACAGGATCGTGGTCAGCGCCGAAACCGTTGCTACGACGAACATGACGGGGTTCTTGGCAAGGGTGCGCGGGTTCAGCTTCTTGAAGGCGGCGCCCACGGCCGGAATGAGAATGCGAGAATCCATGATGCTCGCTGATTTTGCCTGGCTCATAAGAGACTCCAGCTTGAAAAGAGTAAGGCGACCGTGTTGCGATCAGCCGTGTAGGATCCGAAGTACCGCGGCGATGACGAGGAGGCCGGCGAGCATCACTAGAATGATGTCGGAGGCGCGGGTCATCCGCTGGTTGTCACGTCCCGGCGAACCGGGACGTGCGTTGAAGGATTTGCGAAGCTTGTGACGAAGGATCATTGCTTCACCTCAAAAGGTCTGGCCGGCGATCGTGACCAGGTGCTCGACAACCGGGCCAAGCGCCAGGGCCGGGAAGAAGGTCAGTCCGCCGACAATCAGGATCGTGCCCGTCAGGAGGCCTACGAAGAGCAGGCCATCGGTCGGGAACGTGCCTGCCGAGGCGGGGACGGTCTTCTTGGCGACCAGGGAGCCTGCGATTGCGAGCGCCGGGACGATCACCAGAAAGCGTCCCATCAGCATGCCGAGGCCGAGCGTGATGTTGTACCAGGGTGTGTTGCCGGTCAGGCCACCGAAAGCCGAGCCGTTGTTCGCCGCAGCGGACGTGTAGGCATAAAGGATCTCGGAGAAGCCATGTGGTCCTGCCGTGCCGATCGAGGCGACGGCGGAGGGCAGCACGCTGGCGATCGCAGTAAACACGAGCATCGCAAGCGGCAGGCAAAGAATGGCAAGCACGGCCATCTTCATCTCCTTGGCTTCGATCTTCTTGCCAAGGTACTCGGGCGTGCGGCCGACCATCAACCCTGCGACAAAGATTGCGATGATCACGAAAAGCATGATGCCGTAGAAGCCCGCGCCAACACCGCCGACGATGACTTCGCCAAGCTGCATGTTGATGAGAGGGATCAACCCGCCGAGTGCCGTGAAGCTGCCATGCATTGCGTTAACCGCACCGCAGGAGGCAGCGGTTGTTATGACCGCAAAGAGCGAGGACAACGTGACGCCGAAGCGCACTTCCTTGCCTTCCATGTTGCCGCCCTGCAGGCCGAAGGCGTGCATCAGCGGATTGCCTGCGGCTTCCGCCCAGTAGGTGACGCCGACGCCGACAATGAAGAGTACGCCCATGGTGGCGAGGATTGCCCAGCCCTGGCGCTGGTTGCCCACCATGCGTCCAAAGACATTGGTGAAGGCAGCACCGATTGCGAAGATCGAGACCATCTGGAGGAGGTTGGAAATCGCGTCGGGGTTTTCGAAGGGGTGCGCGGAGTTGGCGTTGAAGAAGCCGCCGCCGTTGGTTCCGAGCATCTTGATGGCGAGCTGCGAGGCCACCGGTCCAAGAGCAATCGTCTGCTTGGCGCCTTCGAGCGTCGTCGCGTCGACATAAGGGCCGAGCGTCTGCGGCACGCCGAGGTAGACATAGACCAGCGTCAGCACGATGCAGATCGGCAGGAGAATGTAGAGCGTCGCACGGGTCATATCGACCCAGAAATTGCCGACCGCCTTACCGGATGCGCGCGAAAAGGCGCGGATCAGGGCGATGGCGATTGCCATGCCGGTCGCGCCAGATACGAAGTTCTGTACGGTGAGGCCAGCCATCTGCGTGAGATAGGACATCGTGCTTTCGCCGCCGTAGTTCTGCCAGTTGGTGTTGGCGACGAAGCTTGTGGCGGTGTTGAAAGAGAGTTCGGGGCCAACCGCAGCCATTCCGGCCGGGTTCAGGGGCAAGATGTCCTGCATACGCAGCAGCGCGTAGAGGACGATGAAGCCGACCAGGTTGAACATCAGCATGGCGAACGCATATGAAGTCCAGTGCTGTTCGTCGCGTTCGCTGGTGCCTGCAAGCGCATAAAGTCCCCGTTCAATCGGAACGAGGACGGGTGAGAGAAACGTGCGTTCGCCATTGAAGACGCGTGTCATGTAACCGCCGAGCGGTTTGACGAGCACAGTGATGATCCCGCAGTAAAGCAGGATCTGAAGCCATCCGTTGAGGGTCATGGGAGGTAACTTTCAATACCCGATTTGTTTCGCCGGTCGCGCCTTGGGAGGAGGCGCGATGCTAGAAGCGATCGGGGCGAATGAGAGCGTAGGTGAGGTAAACCGTGAGGAACACGGTGACGGCACTACTGAGAATATAGTCGAGTGTCATGGCGCTTCTCCGGTTAAAGTCGGTCGCAGGCTTTGGTGTAAGCAAAGCAGAGGGCGAAAAAAACGACTGCTGTGGCGAGTAGAACTATGTCCATCATCGATCGTGACTCCTGTTGTTCTTCTGGAGTCAGACAAGACAAAGGGCGCCATCCTCAGGATGGCACCTTTTATGCTTTCTGGCTGGAGATGATCCTTGGATCTCTCGGACATTAATATGCGGTCGAACCGCATAAGCGTTCGAGATCGGCGGCGGGCCGCGGATATAAAAATCTTATAAATGCCGATGGAAGAAAAATGCCTCGCCGAAGCGAGGCTAGTCCAAGGCCGCTTCGGGGAAAAGAAGAAGCGGCGCGGTTGTTGTATTGCTGGTGCGCTCGACTGCAAAGCGCACTTTCGAGCTTTTCGGTACGCCTGACGAGGATTGAGTGAAGGGCGTCAATTGCCCGCGTGGCCACCTTTCAGATTCCGAACGACGTTTCTGCCCCGTCGCAGCGCCGTGAAGGCAGCACCGATCGTAATCAGCCAGAGGGCAGCGAGTAGAACCTGATTGTGCCCGCTCCAAAACGGCTCGAGGATCGAGAGGATTGTCGCAGCCGTGATTGTCGCCATTCGGTGTTGTTTTGCCATCGGGCCGGAGAAGTCGCTCGGCGTCCCGGTTGCTCGACCGAGCTCGCGAACATAGGCCGTCAATACGGCAAAAGATGCCGCCGCCCAGCCAAGGCCGGGCGATCCGATGCCATACCCAACACCGGCCAGGATCAGGATGTCGGCGACGCGGTCGGGGAATTCGTTCCAGAAGGGGCCGTCCGCCGCGCCCTTGCCGCCCTCAACGGCAACCATACCGTCGAAGAGATTGCACAACAGCCGCAATTGGCAGAACGCGGCCGCGAGAACGAGGAGGAGCGGTCTTGTCCACCCGTCATCCCGTCCCGCAAGGAAGAACGCGCCGCCGGCCAATGCCGCGGCGACCATGCTTGCCTGAGAGATTTGGTTCGGCGTGACCGACCGTGTCGCCAGCCATTTCGCAATGCGCTTTGCCCATTGCGTGTCTCTGCTTGCCAGCGGCCGGCGATCGCCCGTTTCCGTCATGCCACGATCCTCTCTTGGTAGACAAAGTAATTGTAGACTGCCGCGTAGGTCGTCGAGACGGTTAGCGGCACCGCTATGGTTTTCAGGATTTCCGGGGTGCCGCTCAACGCATGGATCGAGATCAGCACGGCAGTCGATGCCAGACATGCGATCAGCGGCGGTGCCCAGAGACCGGCGCGCCCTTTGAACTGTTTTGCGAGCCGCTCGATAACCGTCTTGAGAAAGAAGGTGAGGCCGGCCGAGAGTGCGCCCTGCACAAGGCCGGCAAATAGGGCTCGCTGCGGCGGATGGCTGCTGTTGGCGAAGACCGCCCAGCCGCCCATGGCGACAAATGCGAAAAGCACATGTATCGCACTGCTCTGGGCCAGCCGACGGACCGGCGTCATCATGTGATCGACCACCAGTAGCGGACAATGTGAAAGAAGATCGGCGCGGAAAAGACGACGGAATCGAGCCGGTCAATCAGTCCGCCGTGCCCTTCGATCAGGTGACCCCAGTCCTTGACGCCGCGATCTCGCTTGATCGCCGACATGACGAGGCCGCCGAAAAAGCCCATCATGGTGATAACGAAAGCCATGACCCCGGCCTGGAGCGGCGTGAAAGGTGTGATCCACCATAGGGCGGCACCGATCAACGTCGCGCTCAAGACGCCCCCGACAAAGCCCTCCACGGTCTTTGAAGGCGACAGGCTTGGTGCGATTTTTGTTCGACCGAACAGCTTGCCCCAGACATATTGGAGCACGTCGCTGAGCTGCACGATGATCACCAGGAAAGCGATCAGCAGAACGTTGCGGCCTTCGTAGCCGGGGATCGTCAGCGTCAGCAGCGCCGGAACGTGGGAGGCGCAGAATACGCAAATCATCAGCGCCCATTGGACTTCGGCAATGCGTATCAGAAAACGCTCGGTATCGCCGCGCAGTACGGAGATGATCGGCATCAAGAGGAACGCGTAGACCGGAATGAAGATCGAGAAGATGCCGTATTGCCTCTCCCACAACAGCCAATACTGCAGCGGCAGGACGACGAAGAAGGCGGCTGCGAGCGCCCAGTGATCGGCGCGTTTGGTGTCGGTCAGCGTAATGAACTCGCGTAGTGCCGCGAAAGAGCAGAAGCCAAACAGCAGCAGCACGCCGATCCGACCGGCAAGAAAGGCAAGGCCGATCAGGATGGCCATGATCCACCACGCCTTGATGCGTGCGTTCAGGTTCTCGATCGCGGCATTCGACTGGCCGGCCGGCAGTCGCCGCTGCAGCAGGTAGCCGATGGTCGACGAAACGATCAGGAGCGTGAAGATGCCAAGGACGAGTGTCCACAAGTCGGCGTTCGCTGCGTTCATTCTTTACCGCCCAGGTGTTTTGGTGACAGATCAAGCAGCGCCGTCCGCGCCCTGTCGAGGAAGGTTTCCTTGGTCTCGCCGGCTTCGATCCGAATGGCGTTGCCGAAGGTCACGGTGCAGATGAAGGGGATCGGGACGATCTCGCCTTTTGGCATGACCCGATTGAGATTGTTGATCCAGACCGGCACAAGCTGAATGTCCGGCCGGGTCGAGGCGAGATGGAACAGTCCGCTCTTGAACGGCAGCAGCGGCGCATCTGTCTGGTTGCGCGTTCCTTCGGGAAAGAGGATCAGCGACGCTCCGGAATCGACCACTTCGGCCATGACTTCAATCGGATCGCGTGTGCGCTTGTCGCGGTCCCGCTCGATAAGAACTGCGTCGAAGACGTTGCAGCCGATGAAGCGGTTGATCGATGACTTCAGCCAATATTCCGCGCCAGCGACGGGGCGTGTCTTCCGTCTCAAGCTCGGCGGAAGGACGGCCCAGACCAGGATGAAATCGCCATGGCTGGAGTGATTGGCGAAGTAAACACACTGGCCCTGGGGAATGCCGTCATTCGGCCAGATAGCGCGAACCGCGGTAATGGCGCGCGCGAACACCACGATTGCCGCCGCAACAGGCTTCGCAACTACACGTCTCACTGATTTCAGCCCCCTCGCTGCATCAATAAAGCAGCCTGCAGAAGCCTAGCGGCATTTCCGATGGTTCGGAAGTCCTGCTTGTGGCGGAGACCGTGTCGATGCCCGCTTTGACCGCCGCGATGAATTGAACGCCGCGTTTGTGGGGGCGAAGAGGAAAGCGTTAACCATGGTCAGCTAGGAATGAGTCGGACGCAACGGAATGAGTCGATGTCAGTACAGTCAAACAAGAATCTGCAAGCAATGACGACAAGCGAGATCGTACTTTTCCCGGTCGCTTCACGCGCCGGAGACATTGAACGGTGCGCGACCGAACTGGACCGTCGCCACGGCGAGGATGCAGTACGCTTCTGGAAGACAGAATGCCGCCGACTGGCTGATGAGCTGACGTCGCTTGGCTGCTCCGAAGCTAAGGTCCGCGAACATGTCATGACGTTTCAGGCCGAGGTACAGGCCGAGCTGGTTCGCCGTCATCAAGTGCGGGCAATCGCCGAAAGCCGCAGTGGCCGCGCCATAAAGCGCTAGCGTCATAGGTGGCTCATATCGCCACTTGGGCCGTCGATTTTGTCGGACGGCCCTCAGCGGTTGAACGCGTCGTCCCAGCGGCGAATTCTTTCCATAGTTTGCGCAGGATGAACCGTCTTGGTTCAGAAATTCCGCGCGCCCGGTGCTAGCATCCCTTTATTCTCACGCGGATCTCTAAAGATCCCGTGCGTCGCCTATCTCGGGAGGAAGGGCGGATGCCGGCCGAAGATCGATCGAATAGTCGCTGGGGCAAACTGGCGGTCAGAAACGTCTGGCCGACCGGAAATGCTTGCCATTTTCGCGTTCTTCAACGAGATTTATCAGGCCGACCGGCAGTGGAGGAGCTGCCGACAAGATACACGCGTGAAGAACAATGACGGGAGAATGACGACACACGCATACCGGACGCTGTTGTAGTCGCGCGCCGGACTTGGGAGGGAAGGCATGTATTCCGGTGGTTTGAGATTTGGTCTGGCGGACGAGATCGAGGCGCTCCGTGACAGCGTTCGACGTTTCGCGACGGAGCGCATTGCACCGCTCGCTGCCGAGACGGACAGCAGCAACAGTTTTCCAACGCCACTCTGGCGCGAGATGGGTGAGATGGGACTGCTCGGGATCACGGCCGAGGAGGCCTATGGCGGCGCCGGCTTGGGATACTTGGCCCATTGCGTTGCGATGGAGGAAATCAGCCGCGCTTCCGCCTCCGTCGGCCTCAGCTACGGCGCCCATTCCAACCTTTGCGTCAATCAGATCAGCCGCAATGGAACGGACGAGCAGAAGTCGCGTTATTTGCCGAAGCTCATCTCCGGCGAACATGTTGGCGCACTCGCCATGTCCGAGCCGGGCGCCGGATCCGACGTCGTTTCGATGAAGCTTCGGGCGAAGAAGCGAGGCGACAGCTACCTCCTCAACGGCAACAAGATGTGGATCACCAACGGCCCGGATGCCGATGTGCTGGTGGTTTACGCGAAGACAGACCCTGATGCGGGTCCGCGTGGCATCACGGCTTTCCTCGTCGAGAAAGGCTTCAAGGGCTTTTCAACTGGCCCGAAGCTCGACAAGCTTGGCATGCGCGGCTCTAACACCTGCGAATTGATCTTCGAGGACTGCGAGGTTCCCGCGGCAAATGTGCTGGGCACACTCGGCGGTGGTGCACGCGTTCTGATGTCGGGGCTCGACTATGAACGTGTCGTCCTCTCCGCTGGACCGATCGGCATCATGGCCGCCTGCATGGATGTCGTCGTGCCCTATCTTCACGAAAGAAAGCAGTTCGGCCAGGCGATCGGCGAATTCCAGCTGATGCAGGGAAAACTCGCCGATATGTACGTGACCATGAACACGGCGCGCGCCTATGTCTACGCGGTTGCGGCGGCCTGCGATCGCGGCGAGACGACGCGCAAGGATGCTGCCGGCTGCATTCTTTATGCCGCCGAGAAGGCGACGCTGTTGGCGCTTGAGACAATCCAGGCGCTCGGGGGGAATGGCTACACGAACGATTATCCCGCCGGCCGGTTGCTGCGTGACGCCAAGCTCTACGAGATCGGTGCCGGAACCTCTGAGATCAGACGCATGCTGATTGGCCGCGAGCTCTTTTCCGAAACGGCCTGATCCGAACGTTTCATCCGACAACCATCCTGGTGACCAATGACGGTTTTGAAGTCGCAGATTTCGACGAATTCGGAGAGCTTCAGGACAAATCGCGCGGCGATGGCCGAAGCTATCCGTGCCATCGAGGACGCAGCCTTGAGTGCGGCGAATGGGGGCGGACTTGCAGCGCGCGAGCGTCACGTTGCCCGCGGCAAGATGCTACCACGGGATCGGATCGCCGCCCTGCTCGATCCGGCTACGCCTTTTCTCGAAATCGGATTGACCGCAGCCCACGGCATGTACGGCAATGAGGCGCCGGGTGCTGGGCTGATAACCGGCATCGGCCGCGTTTCAGGGCGCGATTGCATGATCGTCTGCAACGACGCGACCGTCAAAGGCGGCACCTACTTTCCGATGACGGTAAAGAAGCACCTGCGCGCGCAGGAAGTCGCGGCCCAGAACAATCTGCCCTGCATTTACTTGGTGGATTCGGGCGGCGCGAACTTGCCGAATCAGGACGAGGTCTTTCCGGATCGCGATCATTTCGGCCGGATATTCTACAATCAGGCCAATATGTCGGCGGCAGGAATTCCACAGATCGCCGTCGTCATGGGCTCGTGTACGGCAGGTGGTGCCTACGTGCCAGCCATGTCCGACGAGGCAATCATCGTCGAGGGGCAGGGGACGATCTTTCTCGCCGGCCCGCCGCTGGTGAAGGCCGCAACGGGCGAAGTCGTTTCGGCCGAGGACCTTGGCGGTGGCGATGTGCACACAAGGCTCTCCGGTGTCGCAGACCATCTTGCGCGAGATGACGCGCACGCCCTGGCATTGGCGAGGCGCGCCGTCGCCAATCTCAATCGATCCAAGGCGGGTGGCGTCGAGCGCCAGGCGGTTGAGGCACCACTGTTCGATCCCTCGGAAATCGCAGGGATCGTCCCGGCCGACCTGCGCGTGCCCTACGACGTGCGCGAAGTTATCGCCCGTATCGTCGACGGCTCGCGTTTCGATGAATTCAAGGCGCGCTACGGGACGACGCTGGTCTGCGGCTTTGCACATGTCCATGGTATCCCGGTGGGCATTGTCGCCAACAACGGCGTGCTGTTCTCCGAGTCGGCCCTGAAGGGCGCCCATTTCGTGGAGCTCTGCTCGCAGCGCAGGATACCGCTCGTCTTCCTGCAGAACATCACCGGCTTCATGGTTGGCCGCAAATACGAAATCGAAGGCATCGCGAAGAATGGTGCGAAGCTCGTTACCGCGGTCGCAACGACCGGGGTGCCAAAGGTGACGATGCTGGTTGGCGGTTCCTTCGGTGCGGGCAACTATGGGATGGCCGGTCGCGCCTTCTCGCCGCGCTTTCTCTGGACATGGCCGAACAGCCGCATCTCGGTCATGGGCGGAGAGCAGGCGGCCGGCGTGCTTGCGACTGTGCGGGGCGAGGCGCTCTCCCGTGCCGGCACGCCATGGACACCGGAGGAGGAGACCAGTTTCAAGCAGCCGGTGCTCGATCTTTTCGAACGGCAAAGCCATCCGCTCTACGCGTCGGCGCGGCTATGGGACGATGGGGTGATCGACCCGGCCAAGAGCCGCGACGTGCTCGGTCTCTCGCTGTCTGCGGCGCTGAATGCACCGATTGAAGAGACGCGCTTCGGCCTGTTCCGGATGTGAGGTAGCGATGTTCCAGAAAATTCTCATCGCAAACCGTGGCGAGATTGCTTGCCGGGTGATCCGAACCGCCAGGCGCATGGGGATCGCCACGGTGGCGGTCTATTCGGATGCCGATGTTGGGGCGCTGCACGTCGAGATGGCCGACGAAGCGGTTCGGCTGGGGCCCGCGAGCGCGCAGGAGAGTTACCTCTCGATCGAGCGGATCCTTTCTGCGGCGCAGCGAACTGGCGCCGAAGCCATTCATCCTGGTTACGGGTTTCTCTCGGAGAATGCAGACTTCGCCGCAGCCGTAGAGGCGGCAGGCATTGTCTTCATTGGGCCGCAGCCGTCGTCCATTCGTGCCATGGGATTGAAGGATGCCGCAAAGGCGTTGATGGATCAGTCGGGCGTGCCGGTCGTTCCCGGCTACCATGGCGAGGAACAAGACGACGGGTTTCTCGCCGATCAGGCGACCCTGATCGGGTACCCCGTGCTGATCAAGGCACGCGCGGGTGGCGGCGGCAAGGGCATGCGCCGCGTCGACAGCGAGGAGGATTTTCCCGAAGCACTTGCTGCTGCGCGGCGAGAGGCGAAGGCCGCATTCGGCGACGATGCCGTTCTGATCGAGCGCTACCTCATTCGCCCGCGCCATATCGAGGTTCAGATCTTCGGCGATCGGCACGGCAATGTTGTGCATCTTTTCGAACGTGATTGTTCGCTCCAGCGCCGCCATCAGAAGGTGATCGAAGAAGCGCCGGCGCCGGGAATGACGCCGGAGATGCGTCGTGCCATGGGTGAAGCCGCGGTACGCGCGGCGCGTGCCATTTCTTATCGTGGTGCCGGCACCGTCGAGTTCATCGCGGATGTCTCGAACGGCCTCTGGCCGGATCGTTTCTATTTCATGGAGATGAATACCCGTCTTCAGGTCGAGCATGCCGTTACCGAAGCGATTGCCGGGGTCGATCTCGTCGAGTGGCAATTGCGTGTGGCGTTCGGCGAGCCGCTACCGAAGAAGCAGTCGGAGCTTGAGATCTATGGCTGGGCCTTCGAGGCCCGGATCTACGCGGAGGATGCGGCCAAAGGCTTCCTGCCCGCGACGGGGACGATCAGGCATCTGGATTTTCCGGAGGTTACGGCGCGGATCGATGCCGGGATCCGTCCGGGCGATACCGTCTCGGCTCACTACGATCCCCTGATCGCCAAGATGGTCGTACACGGGCCCAGCCGGAGTGTCGCCCTGTTGCGACTGACCAGGGCCTTGCAGAGCTCGCATGTCGTCGGTGTCACCACCAATCTCGACTTCCTCGCCAGATTGAGCGAGCAGGACGAATTTGTCGCTGGCCATCCGGATACCGGGCTGATCGATCGCAATCTTCAATCTCTGACCGCGCTCGAGCCGCCTGCGGACACGGTGATCGCGCTTGCTGGCGTGTTGTCACTGGGTACGCTTGCGCGATCATCGGATGGCGATCCCTGGCTGACGCTGGGACATTGGCAGCTTTGGAGCGAGATGCAGCGCATCGTCGTTCTGACCTATGAAGGAGGGCATTCAACGCTACGGATTGCGGCCAAGGGTTTCGATTTCTTCGCCGTGCATGATGGACGGCGGGTCATTCCCGTGAAGATCGTCAGCCGGCAGGACGATGGTTGCCGGGTGGAGGTCGATGCCCGGCAGGTGCAGGTCAAGGCCAGTATGGCGGCGCATCACCTGGTCGTCAGCGTCGACCACCGAACGCATGTGTTCCATCTCGGTAACCCGCTCGATTTCAGTGCCACGGATGTTGCTGATGGCAACAGACTGATCGCGCCGATGCCGGGCTTTGTGAAGATCGTGCGGACGAGTTCGGGGGCGGAGGTCGCCAAGGGTGATGCGCTTGTCGTCATGGAAGCCATGAAGATGGAGCTGACGCTTGTCGCAGCCCGCGATGGGACGGTGGAAGCCGTCGAGGTGAGCGAAGGGCAGCAAGTCGACGAAGGCGCCGTACTTCTGACGCTGCGGGTAGAGGAGACGTGATGCAGCCCGGAGAATCGTCATTGCTGCCCCGGGACGTCTCGATCGTCGAGATGGCACCGCGCGATGGCCTCCAGAACGAGAAGAACCTGATCCCGACGGCGACGAAGATCGCCCTCATCGACATGATCTCGGAATGTGGTTTCGAGCGGATCGAGGCGACGAGCTTTGTCAGCCCGAAGTGGGTGCCGCAACTTGCTGACGCCGCCGAAGTGATGGCCAGCATCAAGCGCCGGCCGGGGGTCCGCTATGCCGTTTTGACCCCGAATATGAAGGGGTTTGAGGCTGCAATGGCCGCGGGCGCGGACGAAGTCGCGATCTTTGCGTCCGCCTCGGAGAGCTTCTCGCAACAGAATATCAACTGTTCCATCGCCGAGAGTATCGAACGCTTCAAGCCGGTTGCCGAAGCAAGCCGTGCACGTGGCGTTCCAATGCGTGGCTATGTCAGCTGCGTGGTCGAATGTCCCTATGAGGGGGCCATTTCGCCGGATGCGACGGCGCGCGTCGTCGAGAGCCTGCATGCATTGGGCTGCTACGAGATCAGTCTCGGCGACACGATTGGCAAGGGACGACCGGAAGAGGTCGATCAGATGCTGGTAACGGTCCTCTCCTGTGCGCCGGCGACGATGCTTGCGGGTCATTTCCACGACACCGACGGCTGGGCCTTGGACAATATCGGGGTTTCCTTGAAGCACGGGCTGCGGGTTTTCGACGCGTCGGTCGGCGGATTGGGCGGTTGCCCCTATGCTCCGGGCGCAAAGGGCAATGTCGATACTTTGGCTGTCGCTGAGTTCCTTACCCGCAAGGGCTATCGGACCGGGCTCGCGCCCGAGAAGCTGGAAGAGGCCGCCGATTTTGCCCAGAGCCTAAGGAGCGAGGCATAATGCCGAAAACGCTGATGATTTCGATCGACGAACGCGGCGTTGCGCGGCTTGCGCTCACCCGTGAGGACAAGCACAATGCCATGTCCGCCGAAATGATCGACGAGTTGACGGAGGCCGCAAGCGCGCTCGGGTCGGATGGACGGGTGCGAGTCGTCGTGCTTGCTGGAGCGGGCAAGAGCTTCTGTGCCGGCGGTGACCTGGAGTGGATGAGAGCCCAGTTCAAGGCGAGCCGGGCGAAGAGAATCGCCGAAGCGCGGCGGCTGGCGATGATGTTCAAGGCCCTGAACGAGCTTCCGAAGCCGCTCATTGGCTGCGTCCACGGGAGCGCCTTTGGCGGCGGTATCGGGCTGATCAGCGTCTGCGATACAGTGATTGCCTCGGAGGCGGCGCGCTTCGGCCTGACGGAAGTTCGGCTTGGGTTGATACCGGCAACGATCAGCCCTTACGTCGTAGCGCGGATCGGCAGCTCTGCGGCACGATCCCTCTTCGTCTCCGGTCGAACCTTCGATGCTGCCCATGCCAAATCCATCGGTCTCGTCGCCTCTGTTGTTCCCGCTGCGAACCTCGACCGTGCTGTCGACCTCGAGATCGCGGAATTCATCGCGGCCTCACCGGAGGCAGCGACACGCGCCAAGGCCCTTGCGCGGTCTCTTGCGCCGCCCATCACGGAAAAGATCATCGAGAGCGTGATTTCCCAGCTTGCAGATAGCTGGGAGACCACAGAGGCGCAGGCGGGCATAACCGCCTTCTTCGAAAAGCGGCGGTCGAATCCATAACGGGAAGCTTCGAGACCGGTCAGTGGCGGCACGGTGAAGGCGGCGTGTGAGGTCGGATGGCCGAGAGGGCGCGCCAGTTATCCGACATTCGAAGCCAGCTGTGTGTGTACTGGTGCCGTATCCTTCGCCGTTGGAGGAACTGAAACTCGTCCGCGCGGTCAAGTGCGATTGTAAGCGGGACTTGTTCCAGCCAATGTGCTCCCTTCCAGCCTCGAAGAGATACCTTTCCGGGACACCTTTGCGTCATCTGCAAAACGACATAGCTCATCGTTGAACCTGGTAGGGTTCTCCAAAAAAGGTGCGTGCCCCGTTGCCGCATACCACGATGCCGTGGCTTCAGGACATAACGCTAGAAGGTGCCGCCCCATCGCCGGCAGGATCACCGTGTCCTCTTGGCCGTGCGTGACAAGGACGGGCACTGCAAGAGCGGTCAGTACATCGTCAGAATCGATCTCGCGGGCCAGCAGCGCAGCCCGGATTTTCGCTGGCACGGCCATGTTCCAGCAGATCGCCGTTTCGAATACCTCGGAAGGCAGTTGCGAATAAGTACACCCGCGCACGAAATTGCGGATTGCTTCGATGTTGCCAGGCAGGTCCTCGCTCGTGGCACCAATTACATGATCAAGGAAGCCCGGGCCAATCAAGGTGCCGAACCCGGCGTTATTGAGCGTGGTCGCCGCGCCTACAAAGTTGATGCCCGCAACCTTCGCCGTTCCATGGGCGCGGAGGTAGTCGCAAATAATGAAGCCGGCGTAGGACCAGCCCACAAAAACGGGACTGCCGAGGTTGAGTTGATCTACGACAGCGGCGATATCGTCGGCCCAAAGCTGCGGCTCAGTATAATACTCCGTTTCGAGCGGGGCCTCCGACATGCCGTGACCGCGCAGGTCCAGGGCTACAAGGCGAAAATCCTCGGCAAGCATGCTCTCATACTGGTTCTTCCAGCAGAGATGGTTCTGCGACCACCCGTGGATGAAGAGGATCGAAGGAGCGTCCTCTTTTCCCCACTCGCGAACATGCAGTCGCAATCCTGCGCCGCCGGTTACAGTGTGAACCTTCATCGTCGTGCCTCCTCGTCAGCGTCGAGAACTGTAGGAAGCACTTTATTCTGCCGGCGTGAGAAGGAGTGTGGGAGGAATCGTTGAAAATGCCGGGCGGATCGTTGAAAATGCGCCCCTCGGCTGCGATCGCGCTTGAACGAGAGGCGGGAGCCAAACTCGGTTGATAGCGTCTCCAAGACCGTCGGGCGCGCCAAGGCGCCAGTCACAAGGCTACGCTGTTTCGGCGACGAAGCGCGTTACTTCACGTACAAACCGCTCAAAGGCGGGTTCGTTGGCGAGGAGAATGTGGTTGGCGCTATCGAGATCGACAAATCGAGCCCCGGGGATGCCGGTCGCAAACTCCCTTCCGCACTGAAAGGGAACGACCATGTCTTTTCTTGCGTGCAAGACCAGCGTCGGAATCGTCACCTGCGACAGGACATCCGAAACGTCGATCTCTCCGAACGCCTCGTGCAGGCGACCTGCGTTGCTGGGCAAGACAGAAATGCGCTGCAATTCGTCAAACCAATCCATCTGCACCTCGTCCGCCCCTGGAATGAACATTGCAGTGAACAGATGTCGAAAAACCGGATTGTTCTGACCCCATCCTTCCCTGATCAAAGCGGTCATTGCCTCATGCGTGGCCACCTCATGGCTGTCGCTTCGCTTTCGCCAGCCTTTTACAAATCCTCCGTACAGGATGAGCCCCGAAACCCGTTCGGGGTGTCGGACAGCGTAGGCAACGGAGACGGCACAGCTTTGCGATACGCCCAGCAGCGTGAACCGATCGAGGCCCGCCGCGTCGACCACGCTCTCCAGGTCCGCAATCATCGCCGCAAACGAGATATCCTCGGCAATCCAGTCCGAGAGTCCGGTGCCGCGCTCGTCGTAGCGTATCAGCTTCGTCTTCTCCGACAGGGCGTCGATCCAATGCGTCCACACCGGACTTTCCCAATCATACTGGAGATGCGACATCCAATGTGCGGCTCTTACGATCGGTGATCCCCGCCCACACACCGCGTAAGCGATTGTTACCCGATCCGCGGTTTTGCAGAAGCGAATTTCCTGCGATCTTTTGCTGGGCGTCACTGCTGGCCACGGGACATCCGTTTCAAAGTTCCGCGAGATGAAAGCTGATCCAGGCTGTGAAGGTGGAAGTGACCGGAGTGGGACATCGCGAGACCCGTTGCTCACGCCGGAGACTGAAGGCTCCGGCCACTGTTCGGGGCGATCGACGGCGGCAATCTCGTTGGTAAGGCGATCGAGCACCAGGGAATAGACGTTTACTCGCTCAGGTCGGTCTT
Organism: Rhizobium sp. 57MFTsu3.2; assembly: GCF_012932765.1. Classification (NCBI taxonomy): domain Bacteria; kingdom Pseudomonadati; phylum Pseudomonadota; class Alphaproteobacteria; order Hyphomicrobiales; family Rhizobiaceae; genus Rhizobium; species Rhizobium sp. 57MFTsu3.2. The sequence continues at coordinate 71,253 of NZ_JDWI01000012.1, read as the reverse complement.
GCAGGCGTCGAACAAGGGCGCGCAGAATCTCCATGTGCACCCGAAGCGCAATATCCCGGTGACATAGCCGCCACGCTTCAAAGTTTGGGCAGTGCGGGAGGCATAGGCCATCGAGAAATTCACCACGAAATGTCGCGGCAAGCGACTCCAATCTCTCCGTGTCCAAGCGGTCGAGGTCCGCGGGCCTCAGAGAAGCCATACCCTTGAAGTCCACCTCGACCGTCTGGGGGCTGAGGAGAACGGAATTGTGGTCCGCATGCAGACGCACATGACCTTCCGTATTCACGATTGGCCTCAGCTTGTGAAGGCTCCACCTTAAGGAAGCCCGAGGGTCGTCCGGAACTTCCCAGAACATCTTGCAAAGATGCTCGCGACGTTGGGCTCTTCCGACGACAGCCAAATAGGCAAGAAGGGCACGGGTTTTCTTTGACTGCGGCAGAGGCAAAAGCTGTCCCTGCTGCGTGACGTTAAGTTCGCCCAATACCTTGATGGTTAGCTGGCCGACCATGATACACTAACCCAACGGAGTGCTCAGCCGACAGCTTAGAGCAATGCAGCTCAAGATAAAATCGGCTTCGCCTACCGTTCGGCCAGCTACGAGCGCGGGCAGCCGCAAGTGTATCCGATGGGGCCGCAGGCAGTCACGAGATCTCGCTTGCCGAACTCGGTTCGGTTTACCGCCTGCCACGCCATCGGATAGAGCTATTTTCCGTCGGTCCTTCCCGATAGTTTTGCCGCAGTGTTTGCCTTCCCCTGTAAGTCGGCCTCATCGGCAAGAATGGCGGCGGTCTCGTTCAGCAAGACGTCTTTTGCGTTCTTGCGGGCATTTTCCATGGCAATATCAGCGCTCAGGCTGCGCTCGTTTGACTGCAGTCCATCATCTGAACCAGGATCTTCGCTATCGCTTGCTTGCGCTTGAGACTTGAGCCGCTCCTCGCGAGCAGCCGCTTCCTTGCGACGTTCGGCTTCATTCAGGGAGATAACCCCTTTCTCGCGCTGCGCCTTCAGGTCAGCAATGTCTTTCAACAGTCGTTGGAAGTCCGGGTCGCTCTCGACCCGTGCATCATGGCGGCTTTGCAACGTCGGCAGCGATGCCGCTACAACGTTTGCGGGCGTATAGTTCGCAGGCTTGATTTGCGCCCAGGGCAGGGCGTTATCATAACTTGTTTCGCCGAAGCTTGTCGGATCCGAGAACCCCGGCAAGCTGATATCAGGCGTCACGCCCCGCAGCTGCGTCGTACCGCCATTGATCCGGAAAAACTGGGCAATCGTCACTTTCAGCTCGCCGAATTCCGGTTTGCTGTTGCGAACCATGTCATCAAGATCGACGACGGTTTGAACGGTACCTTTACCGAAGCTTGGTTCGCCGACGATCACGCCTCGACCGTAATCCTGGATCGCCGCGGCAAAGATCTCCGACGCCGATGCTGATCCGCGATTGATCAGGACGCCCACGGGGCCTGTCCAGACTGGCGCCTTAAAATCAGCGCGTCTCACCGCGACCTTGCCGTCGCTGCCGCGTTGTTGAACGACCGGACCCTTGCCGATGAACAGACCGGTCAAATCGACCGCTTCGTCTAGTGAGCCGCCGCCATTGTTGCGCAGGTCAATAAGAACGCTGTCGACCTTTTCTTGCTCCAGTTCGCCGAGAAGCTTTGCGACGTCGCGGGTTGCGCTCTTATAGTCCTTGTCGCCTTTGCGCTTGGCTTCAAAATCCTCATAGAATGCCGGTAGGGTGATCACCCCGACTTTACGCGTGGCGTCGCCCACTTTCGCGGGCAGCACGGTCTTGCTGGCAGCCTGCTTCTCGAGGCTGATTTTGTCGCGCACCAGGCTGATAGTGCGATGGGTGGCATCTGCTCCGGCATCCGCCGGCAGGACGTCCAAGCGCACGACGGAGCCTTTCTTGCCTCGTATCAATTGCACGACTTCATCGAGGCGTGTACCCATCACGTCCTTTATCGCCCCGTCCTTGCCTTGACCGACACCGGTGATGCGGTCTCCAACCGAGAGCTTACCGGATAGCTGCGCCGGCCCCCCAGGCACGAGTTCACGGATTGTCGTGTAGTCGTCGCGTTCCTGTAGCACCGCACCGATGCCAACCAGCGAAAGCTTCATCGCGATATCGAAGTCGGCGGAAGCGGTCGCGCCGAAATAGTCCGTGTGCGGGTCGACCGAGGTCGTATAGGCGTCCATGAACGACTGGAAAACGTCGTCGCTCTTGTACTTGTAAGCGCGCTCGAGCGTGTTTGCGTACCGTTTGTCGAGCGTCTCGCGAATAGCCGCGTCGGCTTTACCGCCTAGTTTCAACCGCAACCAGTCGCTTTTGACGCGCTTGCGCCAAAGCTCGTTGCTGTCGGCTTCCGACTGCGGCCAAGGTTCCTTATCGCGCAGGACGGAAAAATCTTCCTTCGCACCGAAATCGAAGTCCTGCTTAATCAAGGTGCGCGCGTAGTTCATGCGGTCGACAACGCGCTTCTCATACACGTTGAAGATCGCAAACGGGATCTTCAAGTCCTCCCGTTTGATGGAATCGTCGATCTCGTTCCGTTCAGACATGAACTTGTCGATATCCGCTTGCAGAAAGAGCATGTGGTCCGGATCGAGGGACTTGATGTACCGATCCAGGACCTTGGCCGACAAGGCGTCGTCAAGAGGAATGGGTTTATAGCTGAACCGCGTGAGGAATTGCGCACTTAGCTGAGCGGCTTGTGCCTGTTGCTTTTGCGGGTGCAAAACAGGCGGGGACGCGACGTCAGCATATGCAGGCTGTACGATTGCAAGAACTGCACCAAGGAAAACATAGGTTATGCGCATTCAGCGTTGATCCAATTCTTAATGCCGAGAGTCAATGTGCGATCTAGGTCAAGCAAATTATGGTTTTTTGACAATCGAATCGATCAAATCGCCAATTTCCTGCGGCGGAAAGTCCGTTCGACGGACAGTAAGTGCACCCGTCGCCGGGGTATTGCTGGGAGGAGCCGGAGATTCTGGCAAGCTTTTTTTGTGAGAAAGGTGAAAGCATGCTGGTGCACCCCCGCCCCTCCGCAACCGTTCATCTTCGTCACAGTGGAGATCGTAAACCAGCAGATCCGATAGAGGACGGATTCCACAAAGAATGAGTTGACCGTTTTCGATGGCGGGACGACACTTGCAACCTGCAGCAAGGTGGGAGAGAGAGAACGATGGACGAGCAAGACCGCTGGCGTCACATGGCAAGCGCGCCGAAAGACGGCAGTCGGATCCTCGTCACGATCCGCCAGTCCGAACAGGGGCCGGCAGAAGTCGACCTCGCCTATTGGTCGAATGGCGATCAGTTCGGTGCGGAAGGCTGGCGTGCCTCTGATTCCTCGCCAGGCCGAATCATTGAATATGCCGAGCCGGAAATGAAGTGCTGGATGCCGATGCCCTCGGCCAATCTCAATCGTGCGTCGATGCCCTCACCCTGGGAAGGCGACGACGCACAGGAGCTCGACGGGTCAGGGATTTGAGAGTTCGCGCCAGCATCGCTAACGCTTCTGTTGTGGCGCTGGCATCAATTGTATGGGGGCAGCCAGACTCCGCGTCCGCATGACCTTCAGGATGGTCACGACATCCTCGCGCTATCTGGCAGCGTTTGGCCGCTTCGGCAAAGAACGCGACGCGTGGGAACCGACCCGTCGCCCGATTTCGTTGGCGATAGCCTTTAGATCGTAAGGCTTGGGAAAGAAGCTCGCGTCCCAATCCAGGTCAGTAAGATCGATTTCACGACCAGACGTCACCAAGACGTGGATGAACGGCTTTGTCGCCTTGATGAGCCTCGCGAGATCCAGGCCGTTGAGTGCCCCAGGCATCTCCACGTCGGTCACGATCGCATCAACGTCATCGTTCACTCCAAGTGCCGCGATCGCCTCAAGCACGTTCCCGCATTCGATGACGCTATAACCTTCCTCAAGCAGTTGGTCTGCCAGCACGAAGCGAATGAGGGGTTCATCTTCCACGATAAGGATCTTTGCCACTACTCGCATACTCCGTTTCGGATGCCGGTCTAACGCGCCAGGAGAGCAAATCGGTCCTCAAGGAAGAATGCGATTTGGTTACATGTTTAATAAAATGCAAATCAGTTTCGCGAGATGATTTCGCAGTCTATCCAGGATGATCGACACACTGTGTTCAACGCCAGACGGAGAACACCGCGAGGATCGGAATCCGTCGACGACGTTGCCGGACAGCTGCACCGAGTGCCATTCCCTTCCCAGATCAACACTCGCTGTCGCACATTAACTATGGGTTAACCATAATCGTCGTTTACCATAGGTAGCGGCCTCAAGGGTCGTTGATTCGGAAGTCCAATGCGTAATCTCGCATGGGCGTGAGGAAAGACGATTGCGGCGACCCGAAACGTCCAGTGTACTGAAGGCGTCATGCTTGGCACTGCTTGCCGGGCTTGTGGTCGGATGTCAGTCGTCAGGAAATGTCAGGCGCCCAAACGTCTCCGAGACGGTGCCCGCCGAAAGGGCGCTGGCCTTGCCTCCGCCTGGTGGTCCCTCGATCGTCAGTGTCGTCGAGCGCAAGCGTGGCAATGGCACAGAGCAGACGATTTCGCTCTACACGTCGTCTTCCGTGTCCGGTCAGAATTTTCTCGGGGTGCAGTTTTTTGGGGCATCAGGAGCCAATCCTGGCATCGGAAACGCCTCCTTTAGGATGGTCAGCGAGGACGGGATAATCCGCGAAGCCTTTGCGGCCGTTCCCGGCGTGCAGATGACGCGCTCGGCGACTTATCTGCAAAACAGCTATGGACCGTTCGGCTATGCCTCGGGCCAGAGCGGTTCGGGCGATACCTGTATTTATGGCTGGCAGCAGATCCGCTCAAGCAGATCCGCGCAGACGCAAGTGCGCAACTTCGGAATGATCCAGGTACGGTTGCGCCTCTGTGATGCCCGGGCAACCGAAAGACAGTTGCTCGGAATCATGTATGGCTACACGATCGTTGGGATGCTGGATGGAGAAATCTGGAATCCGTTCGGGCATCCGCAGGGCACTGATCCGACGCTCGGGCGCCCCGGCAATCCGATCTATCCAGACGAGGGCGGCTATAGAAACACGCCGATGGCTTTTGGCTATGAACCAGCCCGTCCGGAAATCCAATCTCGTGTCGTTCGCGTACGCAGCGTTCAGCCGAGAGTCGAGGAGGCGCCCGTGCAATTGCCGCCGCCGACCGGCCCTCGCGTTCCGTTGCCTGATGGCTCGAGCAGTCTGCCGCAGCCAGACATGTCAGCCGCGCCTTCGGCCGAACAGACGCAACCGAGAACCGCGGTGGCGAGCGGCCTGACGGTGCCGTCACCGGAGTGCATAGGGGATTCGGCCATGACGGCCGCGTGCCAGAAGAAGTAGACGTGAGACGGCTGCGGTGTTCCTAAGCGCCCGGCCCGCATTGTCAAAGGGATGTTGATGCATAAAGCCCGAAGCATCATTACGTGGGCCTTCGTTTCTCTGTGCGTGATCGTTCTGATCACATTGCCTGTGAACCTGCAGACACAGCTGATCGCGAGCTTTGTTGTCGTCGCCGTGATGGCGATCATCAAGGGGCTGAAGGCTGAAGGCACCTGGAGACTGATTGCGCTTGCCTTTGGCACCTCCATCGTTCTTCGCTATGTCTATTGGCGAACGACCAATACGCTGCCGCCGATCAACCAGCCGGAGAATTTCATCCCTGGCCTGCTGCTCTATCTCGCGGAAATGTATAGCGTGGCGATGTTGGCGCTCAGCCTGTTCATCGTCGCCACGCCCTTGCCTCCGCGTCCATCGCGCGCGAGCAAGGAAGAGCGGTTTCCGCATGTCGACGTGTTCGTCCCCTCCTACAACGAGGACTCCCACCTTCTCGCCAACACGCTGGCTGCGGCAAAGGCCATGGATTATCCGGCCGAAAGACTGCACGTCTGGCTGCTGGATGACGGTGGTACACTGCAGAAGCGCAATTCCAACAAGCTTCTCGAAGCCCAGGCCGCGGTGGCGCGCCATGACGAACTCAAGAAGCTTTGCGAGGATCTCGACGTCCGCTACCTCACGCGTGACCGCAATGAGCATGCCAAAGCGGGCAACCTCAACAACGGAATGAAGCAATCAAGCGGCGAGCTGATCGCCGTGTTCGATGCGGACCACGCGCCGGCACGCGACTTCCTGCTCGAAACCGTCGGCTATTTCGACGACGATCCGAAGCTGTTTCTTGTCCAGACCCCGCATTTCTTCATCAATCCGGATCCGCTCGAACGAAATCTTAGAACCTTCGAGAGGATGCCGAGCGAGAACGAGATGTTTTACGGCATCATCCAGCGCGGTCTCGACAAATGGAATGCCGCCTTCTTCTGCGGTTCAGCCGCCGTCCTTAGCCGGAGGGCGCTCGAATCCCAGGGAGGCTTCAGCGGCATCAGCATCACCGAGGATTGCGAAACCGCGCTTGCGCTTCATGGCAGCGGATGGAACAGCATCTATGTGGACAAGCCGCTGATCGCCGGGCTGCAGCCCGCGACATTTGCGAGCTTCATCGGCCAGCGCAGCCGCTGGGCGCAGGGAATGATGCAGATCTTGCGTTTCCGTTTCCCGCTGCTGAAGCGTGGCCTGACACTGCCGCAACGCCTTTGCTATATGTCGTCGACGCTCTTCTGGCTCTTCCCCTTCCCGCGTACGATTTTCCTGTTCGCGCCGCTTTTCTATCTCTTCTTCGATCTTGAGATCTTCACGGCATCGGGCGGCGAGTTCCTGGCCTATACGCTTGCCTATATGCTCGTGAACCTGATGATGCAGAACTACCTCTACGGGTCCTTCCGCTGGCCGTGGATCTCGGAGCTCTACGAGTATGTCCAGACGGTCCACCTGCTCCCGGCGGTGGTTTCGGTCATGCTCAATCCGCGCAAGCCAACCTTCAAGGTGACGGCGAAGGACGAGTCGATTGCCGTCAGCCGCTTATCGGAAATCAGCCGGCCGTTCTTCGTGATCTTTGCTGTCCAGCTGATTGCTCTGGCGGTGACCATCTATCGCATCTATGCCGAGCCATATAAGGCCGATGTGACCTTGGTGGTCGGTGGCTGGAACGTCATCAACCTCATTATGGCCGGCTGTGCCCTCGGGGTCGTGTCCGAACGTGGCGAGCGGGCTGCGTCCCGACGCGTGCGTGTGAACCGGCGTTGTGAATTCGGGGTCGGTGGCAAGTGGTACACGGCATCGATCGAAGACGTGTCGGTGCACGGCGCGCGACTGCATGTTTTCAACAAGCAGCTGGATCCCATGGTGATCGGGACCGAGGGGGAAATTCGCTTTCAGCCTCATAGCGGCGCAAGCATGGAAACACTCCCCCTAATCGTCCGCAATATCCAGCCGTCCGGCGAGATCCTGGCCGTTGGCTGCCAATACATTCCGAAGCGCGCGCTCGACCACCGCCTGATCGCCGACCTGATCTTTGCGAATTCCAATCAGTGGACACAGTTCCAGCAGGCGCGACGCCATAACCCAGGCCTCATTCGAGGAACAATCTGGTTTCTCGGCCTTTCGCTCTATCAGACAAGCCGTGGCCTCGTGTACCTCTTCCGGAGCACGAGATCTGAGCGCGAGCGCCCGCATCAGGTCGCGAAGGCAGGAAACTGATGAGGAAGATCACATCAATCCTGGCGTTTCTCCTTTCCGCCCCCGCGGTTGCCTATGCACAGACCGCGCCCTTCGACATGTCGGGCGAGCGTGAGCAAGGGAGCGCCCCGATGGTGCCGCGCCTGACATTACCGGCCACGCCTGCGCCGGCGACCGGCCCGCAAACATCACCCCCCACGCCGCCTGCACCCGCTGCTAACCCGACGCCACCATTCGCCATCGCACCCGCCTCACCGCCAGCCGCGGCTCAACCGCCGCCCGCGCAGGTGGAAGCGCCTCGCCCACAAACTGCCACGCCACCCCCTCTGCCTGCCGTCCAATCAAGCCTAAGCGCCGCGCTTCGGAGATATGTTGTTCCGTTCGCCAAGCTCGGCCTGGATGGCGAGTATGATCGCAAGTCGTGGTCGGTCTACATCACGCCGGAGCAGGCCGCCGCGCCTGCAAAGTTCAACTTCGCCTATCAGAATGCGGTTGTTGTCGCCCCGGAGGCGTCACAACTGACCGTTCTTCTGAACAATCGGATCGTCGGCCAACAGGCGATCGCCTCACCGGATGCACCATCGAATGTCTCGTTTGATGTCCCAGCGGGACTGCTGCAACCGGGCGCAAATCTTCTGACATTCGAAGCCACACAACGCCACCGCACCGATTGTACCATTGAATCGACCTACGAGCTTTGGACGGATATCGACCCGGCAAAGACCTATCTGAGCTTCAGCGGTCAAGAGGCAGCGAAGTTTTCCAGCACGGACGCCATTCGCGCGATCGGCGTCGATGAAACCGGCAGGACGCAGTTCAATTTTGTCGTACCGGCACTCGAGCAGCCAGGCACGACAAAACCTCTTCTGCGCCTTGCCCAGGGACTCTCGGTTCTGAGCGGCATGCCGAACGAGACATTCTCCTTCAGCGCGGATGCACTGCCCCAGTCTGGTCCCGGGCGCATGACTGTGGTTGTCGGAACGCCGGCAGAGCTCCAACCGTTCTTCGCCCCCCCGCCGGCCGCGCAAGCGGCGCCGCTGGCCTCCTTTGTGACCGACCCGAAGTCGGGGGCACCCGTTCTTTTGATCAGCGGCCCGTCCTGGCCCGCAATTTCGGCCGCGATTGAAACCATTGTGTCGACGGTGGACCGGCCCGCGACCGCCATTCGCGATACGTTGGTAACCCAGCGTTGGAGCGCACCGGATGCACCGCTTGTTCTCTCGGCCACAAACCTGACATTTGCGCAGTTGGGCGTGAAGACAACGGAGTTTTCGGGACGACGCTTCCGGACCAGTTTCAACATCGCCGTGCCGTCTGATTTCTACGCGAACGCCTATGGCGATGCGACGGTACTGCTGGACGCCGCCTTCACGCAGAATGTCCTGCCCGGCAGCCATATCGACATCTACGTCAACGGCAACATCGCTTCAACGGTGCCGATTTCATCAACGGGTGGGGGCATCTTCCGGCACTTGCCCATTCGCGTGACGATGCGGCATTTCAAACCGGGCTTAAACACACTGTCCCTCGAAGCCATCCTGATGACGAAAGAGGACGACATCTGCGTGCCGGGCACGACGGCCGGTACCACGCCGCGCTTTGCGCTCTTCGACACCAGCGAGATTCACATTCCGGACTTTGCCCGCATCGGGCAGCGACCGAACCTCGCCGGACTGTCAGGGACTGGCTATCCCTACAATCGCGCGACACAGCCCATTCCGCTGTTCATCGACCGGATTGATAGCGACACGCTGTCGGCGACGGCCACGCTACTCGGGCAAATGGCAGTGGTTGCCGGCCGCCCGCTCGACATTGAACCGGCGGCGACACCGGGCGCCATCGGCGAACGGGATGCGATTTTCATCGGCTCGATCTCGCAGATGCCGCCGGCCGTGTTGACGCAGTTGAATGTAGCAACGACCAGTCAGGCGTCCTGGCGACCGCCCGCCGCCGTCCAATCGAACCAGACCGAGCCTTCTGTGACCTTTGACGATTGGCGCTCCAAGGTCAGCGGCGGGGTATGGCGCGGGCAGATCACATCATTTCAGGAGTGGCTGCGCCGCAACTTCGACATTTCGCTGAGTTCACTGCAGTTCGTACCAGGGTCCGAGGAAGTCTTCACGCCCTCGAACGACGACAGCTTCTTGATCGCTCAGGGCAAGAGCGCTGCCGGGGGATCCTCCTGGACGATTGTAACGGCTCCTTCCGCCAAGGACCTGCGCGAGGGCGCCGAAGCCGTGACCACACAGGTCAACTGGCCGCAGATCGCAGGTCATATCACCACCTATTCCAGCAAGACCGGCAAGGTCGAAAGCGTCCCGGTCGGTCGCTTCGATTTCGTGGCCTCTCAGCCCTGGTCCCTCTCAAATTATCGCCTGATTGCTGCGAACTGGCTATCAACGAACATACTGTCCTACGCCTTCCTTCTGGTCGTCCTTTCGCTGCTGATCGGTGTTACCACGGCAAGCATGCTTTCCCGGCTGGGCAGGCGCGAATGAAGAGGTTGCTGAAACTGCTCTGCGCCGCAAGCTTCGCGGTTGTTGCTGTCTGCCAGCCCGCGCAGGCGCAAGGTCCCGGAATTAGCCCGCAGGCATGGGGCGCCTACAAGGCGAAGTTCCTGGATGCCAGCGGCCGCATCGTCGATGATGGCAACGGCAATATCAGCCACAGCGAAGGCCAGGGTTACGGCCTGCTGCTTGCCTACCTTGCCAACAACCCAGCTGACTTCGAACAGATATGGTACTTCACGCGCACCGAACTGTTGCTGCGCGATGACGGCCTGGCCGCCTGGAGATGGGATCCTGCCGTCACGCCGCATGTCACCGATAGCAACAATGCATCGGATGGCGATCTGCTGATCGCCTATGCGTTGGCCCTTGCGGGGTCTGCGTGGAACAAGACCGACTATATGGAGGCGGCTGCGAAGATGGCTCAGGCCCTTCTTTCGCATGTCGTCATCAGTTCAAACGGACACACCCTGTTGCTCCCTGGCGTCAGCGGTTTCAATTCCCCTGATCGCAAGGACGGCCCCGTCATCAATCCCTCCTACTGGGTGTATGAGGCGATCCCGGTCATGGCGCTCCTGGCCCCGTCCAACGCCTGGCAGAAGCTGTCGGACGACGGTCTGCAGCTGCTGCAGGCCATGCAGTTCGGACCACGAAAACTGCCCGCCGATTGGGTGAGCCTCAATCGCATGCCGGAGCCCGCAGCCGGCTTCGACGCGGAATTCGGATACAACAGCCTGCGCATCCCGCTCTATCTCGTGCGCGCGGGAGTTTCGGACAAGGCTCTGCTGTCAAGATTGCGAAAGGGAATGACCGCCGAGGAGGGCACTCCGGCGACAATCGACCTCTCGTCCGGCAAGCCGAAGGCGCTGCTGTCGGACCCGGGTTATCGAATTGTTAACGATGTCGTGGCCTGTGTGACGGAAGGAACCAAGCTGCCTGAGTCGTCGCAGCATTTTGAGCCGTCGCTCTACTATCCATCGACCCTTCATCTTCTTGGGTTGGCATTTGTCGGGGAGAAGCATCCGGAGTGTCTGTGAAATCCTCATCCGTTGCAATTGTCGTTGCGGTGGCGGTGGCTGGTCTGGTGACCGCCCTGAGGGACCGCGTGGCACTTCAGGAGATGCTGGGCTTCGGGCAGTCGGGTCACGCAGCTGCGCCACAATTCATGCTCATGGGTCGTGTCACGGGACCGGAAACCAGTCCCAAGCCGCAGATCGACGTCCAGGCCATTGCCGATCGGCTACACGCAGCAACACTGGTTCCGCCGCTTCCTCAACAGGGTGAGACCGCCGGTGACGAGGCCGAAAAGTCGTTGATGGTCGCGCAGGCGCCTCAACAGCAGCCTACGGCGGCTCAGCCAGCCAAGTCAGCCCAGCCGAAAGTCGATGAGAGTGCCTTGCGCTATTTCGCCAGCCGCGGCGACAAGGCGCGCCTGCAGGCCGAGATCGCGCGGCTTCAGGCGCTGTACCCGAACTGGGTGCCGCCCGCCGATCCTCTGGCCGTTCCGCAGAGTGGCGACAGGCAGCTGGAGCAGATGTGGCAACTGTATTCGGAGGGACGCTACGCGGAACTCCGCAAGGCGATTGCCGACCGGCAGGCGTCCGAATCGGGATGGCAGCCGCCGCCTGACCTGCTTGACCGACTGGATGTCGCCGAGGCCCGCGCGCGCCTCGTCAATGCGTCGGACCTGAAGCAATATGCAACCGTCGTCCAGATCGGCGCCAATACACCGAGCCTCCTGACATGCAGCGACATCGACGTGCTATGGCGGGTTGCCGAAGCTTTCGCGAAGACCGATCGCGCACCGCGCGCCCGGGATGCCTATGTCTATATCCTGAAGAATTGCACAAATCCGCAAGAGCGTGTGGCGACCATTCAGAAGGCGGCCGCCTTGCTTTCCTACGCAGTGATGCAGGATCTCCTGGCGCTTGAACGCCCCGATGGCAACGGCGGCCGCGAATTCGATGGCATTCGCAATGAGCTTGCCCGCCGCTTTGTCGCCGCCGGCAACGATGACCCCGATCTGGCTGTGGCGCCGGCTTATCTTTCAATCGTGCAACGACTTGCTGAAACGGAGCGGCTGGCATCCGACAGCCTTCTTCTCGGCTGGTACCAGCTTCGCCGGGAAAACTATCCCGATGCGGAAAGATGGTTTCGGGCAGCGCGGGAGAAGGAAGACTCGGCAATCGCTTCCCAGGGTCTGGCGCTGGCGCTGATTGCCGAGAAGAAACCGCAAGAGGCGGAGGGCGTCATGTACAAGTGGCGTGGTGCCTCCAAGGATGCGACCGCGACATATCTTGCTGCGACGGCGAACCTGATGGCCCTGCAGCCGCCTGCCAACCTCAGCGAAGAGGTACTTTCGCGCATCGCCAGCGAAATCATTGCCCAGAAATATGTGCCGACGGCACAGCAATTCGGCTGGTTTGCCCGCACTCTCAATCAACCGCAAACAGCGGCGCGCTGGTTCGAGACGGCGCTACGCTGGAAGCCGGATGACGAACCGTCCGCTTACGGATTGGCCATCACGCGCCAGCAGTTGCGGGACCGGGCGGGCGTAGTTGAGATCCAGCGCCTGTGGGCTGGCAGGTCCGAGCGCATCGCACAGTTGGGTGAGGCCACGAACCAACGGACCACAACACCTCCCCTGCCCGCCCCTCCCGGGCAGATGGTGCCGCAAGGTCCAACGGCCGCGTCACCGGAGATCGTCCGGGCACCGCCGGAGCGCATCGAAAGTGCAAACCCGCCAGCCGTCACCGAGGTCGTACGCCAGCCTCCGATGCAAACCGTTACGGTTCGTCGCGGTGCACGGCAACTGCGCGGATGTACGACCACGGTCAATGCGCAACTGCTCGATCCGGAAACCGCACTGTCACGTGGCTGGTGCCTGATGGACATCAATCGTCCGATGGAGGCAGCCAAGGCTTTCGAGGCAGCGCTCGCCAGTCCAAACCGCAAGACGCGCGAGGACGCAGCCTATGGCCAGAGCCTCGCCTACCTGCGCGCCGGCCTATCCAACAATGCTGCCGTCGCCGCGACGAAGGCACCGCAGACGCAACAGCGCGCGGCCGAATTGCAGATTGCGATCCTGGCCGACCGGGCTCTCGCCGCCTTCGACGCAAAGCGTTATCGTGAGGCCTTGATATACCTCGATCAGCGCGCCCAGCTTCGCCAGGAACCCATCGATCTGATGGTGCTCCGCGGATATGCCTACCTGAACATGAAGATGTACGGCGACGCCGAGCGGATATTCACTGCCGCGGCCGCGATCGGCAACAAGGATGCAAACCGCGGTCTGGCCGATCTGAAGGCATCGACGCATCCTGATACCGTCGACTAGCGATAACGAGGATTGTTCTGCTGGCGCATGCATGTTGGCGTGAGCGGTGCCATTCAGCGTGCAGCTCACGCGGTCGCCGCGAGCATGGTCGCCGGGCGCACTTCACGCGCTGGATCCGACTCGTTACCAAGACGGGCTCCGCCGCCGGAGTTAGAGAAAACCACAACAAGGCAGCTAATTGGGGAAAATGGCGGAGAGGGTGGGATTTGAACCCACGATACCCTTGCAGGTATGCCGCATTTCGAGTGCGGTGCATTCGACCACTCTGCCACCTCTCCGCGGTCAGGTCGGCGCTTATTCGGCGCGGGGGGCTACATAGCGACAGAATGACGGGCTGGCAATTTGTGTTCCGGCACCGGCGATGTGGCCGAAGCGTGCCGTCTCAAGAAAGAGGAACGCCTCGAAGCTTTGCAGCCGCAATCAGACGCTCATGAACGCCGCCGATCGCCGGCGAGATCATGTAGCCACGCCGCAAATCTCCGATCATCACCGATTGATCGCGAGGTGCGACCATCCAATGCAGCCCGATCAGACCACATAGCAATGCGTCAAGCTTGTCTTGATCGCTCTTGCTCGGCGTCTCGTGTCTCGCCGCGATCGAGCACCATTCATCCAGGTGCCGCAAAGAGGCTGATGAACCGAAGCGACGGACTGCCTCAACGACCGCCTGCCAGTCCGTGAGCTTGAAACGCTTGCGGTTGGCGGGGTTGTATTTCGGGGCTGCTAGCCGAGAACAAAAAGCGCGTTCGACTGCTGCGAGCGCCAAAGCCGGGAAGACTTCGAGCAGGAACGTGCCGCTCGGCGCAATTCGTGCCAGCTCAGGATCCTCTGCCGCACCCAAAGCCTCCTTGAAGGTCCAGATTGGTGCAGCGTCATCAAACATACCTATTTTCGCCCGGCTTGCAGGCTGGACGCCGCCTCCGATCCAGGAAATTAACGACCCCGCTACTTTGTCGACCGGGCGCGAGCCGGTAAGGTTCGGAACTATCGTCGGCTGATCGAGAGCTATCACACACTTTCGCGCTTCATCTGTCTCGTCTTTGATAACAGAGAGCGCTTCCGCAAACGAGGCAAGCCTAGGCGCAAGATGAAGATCGATGCGGCCATGATCCAGACGGATGACGCATATTGCCCCGGGAGCTTTGGGATTGTCGGTCCACGCAGAATCAAACCCGATGATGGATGTTTTCGCATTCATAGCTTATGACGATACCGCTTGGGGGGAAACGATGGGGATACCACTACAGTATAGCTTGGACATTCCGACACGCTGCCTTGCTCTGCTTGATGCATGTGAGAAACAGATTGCAGTAAACGAAGCGCATGCCCGTCGATATGGTGGGCCATTGGATACTACGCTTCTTATTGCGCTGGCATCTCAGATGATACTCTTACCGATCGAGCGCATTGTGAAACATTTGGGCGACGAGGTGGTAGGCTATACAGATGATCGCCAGCTATCGCCGAAAGTAAGCGAGGCTCTCCGGAAGAAGATCCGCGGACGAAGTCTGCGTGACAATGCTCAACTAGCAGAATTCAGTTGGTCATTCATACCTAAGGCTGAAGTGTTCCCAACCTCAAAAGGGATCCCAGACGATGTAGCGGACCTATTAAGTGGCGGGCCCAGTCAACAGGCCGCACAACATATGTCCATGGATCAGTTCGTGTCTTGCTTGCGGAACTCGCTGGCGCACGGAGGTGTGATGTATCTCGACGAGAATGGATACACTTCGCGCTCGACTGCTGAGATGTTGCTTTTTGTCAGCGCCAAGCAATCACGCCCTGAGCCATTTTTTGATGAAAGCACCAAGAGAATTGTGGTTCCGCAGCCCGTCACCGAAGCGCTGCGGTTGTTAAGAATCTCGACCAAGGACTTCCGCAATTTTCTGTATGCCTGGAACGAGTGGCTGGACGAAGCGGGGATCTCACAGGAGATTGCCGCGTAATGCATTTTCGACTGCCCGCACAGATATTTGGATTTGAATGATGACCACACTCACCCTCTCGCAGCTGGAAACCCATCTCTGGCGGGCGGCGGATATCTTGCGGGGATCGATCGATTCCGGCGACTACAAGCACTACATTTTCGGTCTCCTCTTCTTCAAGCGCCTCTCGGATGTCTGGGAAGAAGAGTATGAAGAGAGGCTGGCGCGCTATCGCGACGCGGATCTCGCTGCCGATCCGGACGAGCACCGTTTCGATATACCGAAGGGCCATTTCTGGAGGGATGTGCGCAAGCACACGACCGACATCGGCACGCATCTGAACGCCGCCTTCCGCGCCATTGAAGATGCGAACATGAAGCTGCGCGGCGTCTTCCAGGATGTCGACTTCAACAACAAGGAGCGCTTTCCAGATGCCAGGCTGGAAAAGCTGCTCCAGCATTTCGAGACCTATCGCCTGCGCAACTTAGATGTAGAGCCGGACGTGCTGGGCCAGGCCTATGAATATCTCATCGCGCAATTTGCCGATGATGCCGGCAAGAAGGGGGGCGAGTTCTACACGCCCAAGATGGTCGTCCGGCTGATCGTCGAATGCCTGAAGCCCGAAGAAGGCATGTCGATCTATGACCCCACCTGCGGCTCGGGCGGCATGCTCTTGGAGGCGGTGCATCACCTAGAGCGGCAGGGCAAGAACCCGAAGAGCTTGTCGCTGTTCGGCCAGGAGCGAAACCTCAACACCTGGGCCATCTGCCAGATGAACCTGTTCCTGCATGATATCGACGACGCAGCTGTGGCGCGCGGCGATACGCTCTTGGAGCCGAAACATCTGACGGGCGATAGCGTGAAGGCCATCCGCACCTTCGACCGGGTGCTGGCCAACCCACCGTTTTCGCTGAAGAGTTGGGGGCATGATATGTGGTCGAAGGGCGATGCCTATGGCCGCGACCGTTATGGCTGCCCGCCGAAATCTTACGGCGACCTCGCCTTCGTGCAGCATATGGTGGCGAGCCTGAAGGAAGACGGCGTCTGCGGCGTGGTGCTGCCGCATGGTGTGCTGTTTCGCGGCGGCGCGGAGGGTAAGATCCGCGAGGGGCTGATCAAGGATGATCTGGTCGAGGCGGTCATTGGCCTTGCACCCAACCTGTTTTATGGCGCGGGCATTCCGGCCTGCGTCCTGATCCTGCGCAAACAGAAGTCGGCGGCGCGCAAGGGCAAGACGCTGTTCATCCACGCGGCCGACGAATTCATCGCGGGCAAGAAGCAGAACCTGCTGACGACGGAAAACCTTGGTCATATCGTGGATTGCCTGAACGGCTTTAAAGTCATTGAGCAATTCTCCTACGTCGCGGACTATGCTGAAATCGAGGGCAACAATTTCAGTCTGAACATTCCGCAATACGTGGATTTGGGAAGCGATAAAGACACGGCAGACATAGCGACGGAATATGCCAAACTGCTAGAGCTGCGTGCCGAGCGGAACGATGCAGAAGCCGTGTTGGACATGCACCTGCGAGAGCTCGGCTATGGCGCGTAGTTCATTGTTCCCGGCCAGTGTCCAACCGGGCAAGCCCATCCTTCCCCCCTGCCCACCTGGGTGGACGACCGTGACATTCGGCGATGTTCTGGAAGTCGTGGAACGGCCGGTCAATCTCAACGATGATGTGGAATATCAGCTTGTCACGGCGAAACGCTCGCGCGGTGGCGTGGTGGCACGTAGCCGCCTCCTGGGTCGCGACGTCCTCACGAAGACGCAGTTCCAGATCGCGCGAGACGATTTTCTGATGTCGAACCGTCAGATTATCCACGGAGGCTGCGGCATCGTTCCTCCTGCCCTCGACGGCGCTGTCGTGTCGAACGAATATTCGGTGCTTAGACCGAATTCGAAGCTCTTGCTCGAATTCTTGGCCTACCTCAGTCACTCGATCTACTTTCAGCAGACATGCTTCCACGCAAGCGTAGGCGTTGATGTTGAGAAAATGATCTTTGATTGCGAGCGCTGGCTGGACTTTAAGATCCATCTCCCATCACTCCACGAACAACGCCGCGTCGCCGAGATCCTGTCCAGCGTTGATGGAGCCATTGCTGCAACGCGGGCGGTGATCGAGCAGACCAGAAAGGTCAAGCAGGGCGTGCTGGAGCGCCTGCTCACCAAAGGCATCGGCCACACGCGCTTCAAGCAGACGGAGATCGGGGAGATCCCGGAGGGGTGGGGGGTTGTCGAATTGGATGGCATCACTCCACCGGACCGGAAAATCACTTATGGGATCGTCCAGGCTGGACCGGATTACCCTGAAGGTGTTCCCTACATCCGGGTAAGCGATATGGGGGAATATCAGATCGACGAAGGGAGCGTGCTTCGAACGTCTCCCGAAATAGCAAGCAAGTATCTTCGATCAGAGTTGCAGCGTGACGACATTGTGTTCGCCCTCAGAGGGAAAGTTGGGCATGTTCTGAGGACACCAGAGTCCTTAATAGGTGCGAATCTCACGCAAGGAACCGCCAGAATTGCTTGCGGGGGACGGATCATAAGCGAGTTTCTTCTGTGGGCACTGCGCTCCCCACAGTCTGAAAGACAATATAAACGTGAAATCAAGGGCTCCACGTTTCAAGAGCTTACCCTAGGCTCATTGAAGAAGATCCGGGTGCCATTACCTCCGGTAGAGGAGCAACAGCTATTAGCCCATCGCATTGAGGACATTGAAGCAGGTTTGCGAAGCTCTGAACGTTCACTGCTTTCTCTATTGGAGGCGAAATCCGCCCTGATGTCCGACCTTCTCACCGGCCGCAAGCGCGTCACCGACGCACTGACCATAGCGGCGGAGTGAGCTGCCGATGAGCCACGGTCCCGAATGGCATTTCGCCGAACGCCCGACGATCGAGCATTTGCGGGCCATGGGCTATGGCTTCGTGGCACCGGCGGAGCATGCCGGACTGCGGGATAGCGAAAACCAGGTGCTGTTTCGGCCGCATCTGATCGAGGCGCTGATGCGGATCAACGGCATCGACCGCGCCTCTGCCGAGGCCGCCTATGGCGAGCTGGCCGCGATCAACGACAATGAGGCCTGGCTGAAGGTGCTGCGTGGCGACTACAGCCGCAAGGTCTCCGGCCATGACACGCGACTGACGCTGAGGGTGATCGATTTTCTCGATCCAAACAACAATACCTTCACCGTCACCCATCAGCTCAGGGTGAAGGCGGAGAAGACGCGCAAGCCCGATGTCGTCGTCTATGTCAACGGTATCCCGCTTGTGGTGATCGAGGCCAAGAGCCCACTCAACATCAAGGACAAGACCGGCGAGGCCTTCGAGCAGATCAAACAGTATGAGCAGGACATTCCACGCCTGTTCTTCTCCAATGTCTTCAACATCGTCACTGATGGTGGCGCCCTGGTGCTCTATGGCGCGACCGGCTCCAGCTCGAAATATTATGCCGAATGGCGTGATCCCTGGCCAAAGTTGGACGCCGATTTCCCCGATACGCTCGCCAAGGGCCTCTGGTGCCTGCTGGAGCCGCCGCGGCTGCTCGATCTCATCGCCCACTACACAGTGTTCGAGAAGACCGAGGACGGCACGATCAAGAAGATCTGCCGCTACCAGCAGTTCCGCGCCGTTAACCGTATCGTCGAACGTGTGATCGACGGAAAGCACCGACAGGGGCTGATCTGGCACACCCAGGGCAGCGGCAAATCCTTGACCATGGTATTCGCAGCGCTGAAACTGAAGACGCACCGGACCATCCAGTCCGCGGCATTGGCCAACCCCAATATCATGGTGCTGACCGACCGCGTCGACCTGCACAGCCAGATCAGCGGCACGTTCATCGCCTGCGGCCTGCCGAATCCGACGCCGATCGAGAGTATCAAAGATCTGCAAGCGCTGATAGGCAGCGGCAAAGACGGACACACGGCGCTCTCGACTATCTTCAAGTTCCAGGGCTCGAAGCAGGCAATCCCGAATTCCGAAAACTGGATCGTGATGGTGGACGAAGCCCACCGCACCCAGGAAAAGGATCTCGGCGCCTATCTGCGCGCCACGCTGCCTAATGCCCGCTTCTTCGGCTTCACCGGCACACCTGTCAAAAAGGACGACAAGGACACTTATCGAAACTTTGGCGTGGCCGGCGAGAGCTATCTCGACAAATATGGCATCGACGATGCCGTGGCCGATGGCGCCACGGTGCCGATCTACTATACCGGCCGCAAGACCGACTGGCATGTCGACGAGGCCAGGATCGACATACTGTTCGACACCTGGTTTGCCGAGCTGGATGACGACAAGCTCAACGAGATCAAGAAGCACGGCGTCCGCCTTGAGGACCTCGTCAAACATCCGCGCCGGATCGAACTGATCGCCTATGACATCTGGACCCATTTCAAGGCTTATGCCCAGCCAGATGGTTTCAAGGCGCAGATTGTCGCCATCGATCGCGAGGCGGTGATCCTCTTCAAGCGGGCTCTGACCCAGGTGATCGCTGACGAATTGCAGGCCGAGGGCGTGGATGCTGTTGAAGCTCTTGCGCGAGCCGATGCGATGTCTGCGTGCGTCTATTCGATCAACCAGGAAGACGGCAAGCCGAGCGAAGACCCGGTAAAGCAGGTGATCCGCGAGGAATTGAGGGCCAATTATGTGGATGCCGAGGCAGAGAAGCTGGCGAAAAAGGCCTTCGGCCGCAAAGGCGACGATCCGCAGTTCCTGATCGTTTGCGATAAGCTGCTGACTGGCTTCGATTGCCCGATCGAGAGCGTGATGTATCTCGACAAGCCGCTGAAGGAGCATGGACTGCTGCAGGCGATCGCGCGCACCAACCGTGTCTCCGACGCCAAGAAGCGCAACGGTCTGATTGTCGACTACATTGGCGTGTCGGGTCATCTCGAGGAGGCGCTGGCCAGCTACCGCGCCGACGATGTGAAGAATGCCATGCGCGATCTCGACGATCTGCGCAGCCAGCTGCGCACGGCGCATGCCGCCGTGGTCGTGATGTTGAAGCCGATCAAGCGAGCTGCCGCTGACAAGGCCGGCCTGAAGAAGGAGTATGATGCCTTCGTCAAGGCGCTGGGCAGCGAGGACAAGTGGTTCGAGTTCAAGGCTCGTGCACGTAGCTTCATCGCGCTCTACGAGACGCTGAGCCCGGACCCGAGCGTGCTCGAGTTCACCCAGGATCTGAAATGGGTGGCGACGTTCCTGCTCTATGGCACCCAGCATTTCGAGAAGCGCCAGGCCTTCGACCAGATGAACTACAGCCAGAAGATCCGCGAGATGCTCGACACGCATCTCAAGGCAACGGGGCTGAGCGTCACCGTGAAGCTGC
The DNA here is from genome assembly GCF_012932765.1 of Rhizobium sp. 57MFTsu3.2. Lineage (NCBI taxonomy): Bacteria > Pseudomonadati > Pseudomonadota > Alphaproteobacteria > Hyphomicrobiales > Rhizobiaceae > Rhizobium > Rhizobium sp. 57MFTsu3.2. Next base: position 50,559 of record NZ_JDWI01000012.1, on the reverse strand, counting down.
GCCACATTACCGATCCTGACTTCTGGGAAGATTTCGACATCGAGGGCAAGACCGACGAAGACCTGATGACCGCGGCGATCCGCAAGACCACCGAGCTGCGGAAAACCGTCAGCGAACGGATCGACGACAGCCCTCATCAATATGGCAAGTTCTCCGAGCGGCTGCGGCAGTTGCTCGAACGCCTGGAGAGCGCGCAGCTGGGTTGGGCAGACAAGCTCAAGGCTGCCGAAGAGCTGGCAAAGGACATAGCCGCCGAGGACGCGGCACATGTCAACGCAGGACTGTCACCTGGCGCCTATGGGGTGATGCGGATCCTTACAACATTCGGCGCCGTGGATGGGGCCGAAGATCTCGCCATTAGGCTTGAGGGGCTCTACACGAGCCCGGAGACGGCGCCCAATGGCTGGTGGGAGAAGGACGGGCTGAAGAAGAACCTGCGTCAGCAGGTGCGCTCGATGGCACACCATGCCGGCCTCACGCAGCTGAAGGATATTCCGGACCAGGTCGAGGCCTATGCCTTGAAGCACTTCGTGGACGACTGATCATGCCCGTATTCCGGATCGGCGAGACCGAGCTCGATTATTCCCTGCGACGCTCGCCGACGGCGAAGAAGGCGAGCCTGACCGTCACGCCTCAGTCTTTTGAGTTGCTTGTGCCGCAGGACGCCACCGAGAGCCAGATCGAGGCCGTGCTACATCGTCGCCGCGCCTGGATCTTGGAGACAGCCCGACATATGAAGACGCGCGCCAAGGCCCAAGTGCGCGTCTACGGTTTCGTGACAGGTGCCAAGATTCCGTATCGTGGCCGGATGACCAAGCTGACGATCGAGCCCTTCGACGGCTCCCTCGTCGAGGTCAGCTATCGAAGCGGGTTCCTTATCCGGAAGCCTGCCCATCTCACGCCCGACTCCGCCGATGCCGTGATTGAGAGCGCTCTGCGACTGTGGCTGAAGCGTCGCGTGCGAGACGACGCACGCGAATTCGTTCGGCGCCACGGCGAAAGCCAAGGCCCGAAGCCGCTCGGCATCCAGATCAAGGACCAGAAGCACATGTGGGGCAGTTGCGGCCAGGATCGGCAAATCAATCTCAACTGGCACCTGATCTTCGCGCCGAAGCCGGTTCTCGAATATGCCGTCGTCCATGAGATGTGCCACCTCCGGTATCGCAACCACGATCCGGAGTTCTGGCAGCTCGTCGGCTCGATATTGCCGGACTGGGAGACGAGGAAAGCCTGGCTCGATCAGAATGAGCATATGCTTGGGTGGGAAAAATTGGAGCCGCACAATGCCAGCTGAACCCCGCTTACCACGACTTGCCGTCTTGATTGACGCCGACAATGCGTCAGCCAAGATCGTCGACGGCCTGTTCGAGGAAATAGCGAAGATCGGCGAGGCGAGCGTCCGTCGGATCTATGGCGACTTCGCTAGCGCACGCTCAAAGGCCTGGATCGATGTGCTCGCAAAGCATGCGATCATTCCGCAGCAGCAGTTCGCCTACACGACCGGAAAGAACGCGTCCGACATCACCCTTGTGATAGATGCGATGGACCTGCTGCACAGCGGACGCTTCGATGGTTTCTGCCTGGTCTCATCCGATAGCGACTTCACGCGCCTCGCATCGCGTATCCGCGAGCAGGGCGTCGACGTCTTCGGCTTTGGCGAACAGAAGACGCCTGAAAGCTTTCGGCAAGCATGTCGTAGATTTATCTACACGGAGAACCTACTGCCGACCACGGCACCCCAGAGCGATGACGACGGCGGCGGTTTGAAGTCGCTTCAGCCACCGAGTGCGGCCACTCCGATCATCAAGAAGGTCCTCGCGCAGATGGAGAGCGAGGATGGATGGGTGACGCTTGGAGCGGTCGGAACCCAACTCGCCAATCTGGCTTCAGACTTCGATCCGAGAACTTACGGCTTTCGCAAGCTGAGCGATCTTATCCGAAAGACTGGGGCCTTCGAGCTCGACCAGCTTGATGGCAAACCTCTCCGAATCCGTTTGAAGTCGCAGAGCCGGAAGACCGCCAGCTAACATGCGTTCTTTGACTCACGGAAGCTTGCTGGCTCGCACCACGCGATCTAACGTTGCGTCGCAGCGTCCAACATGCCAAACGCGCCAGCGAGTCTCTCTATCGATTGGGCGACGATGCACGACGGGATAATTCAATGAGCCGTGAGCAGGCGCACTGTGGCCCAGGATGCACTTCATCGCGACACCAACCTGGGTAATGTCGAAGCGTCGAGGTCAAGAACCGGACAATAACGCACACGCCTTTGCGGCAGTGCTGACCTCGGTGCGGAAACGAGCATTGTTTTCACCGGGGAAGACCACGAGATTCAAGTTCGACAACGCATTACCCGGCGAGCTCGTCAATTTGATTGGGAGACCCTGCGCCCATGTTTGAACGATCTCTGCGGCTCGACCGGTGATGTCCACAGCGAGTGTCAAAAGGTCGTTTACTCGATAAGCTCTAAGTCGCGTGGCAAGCGGTTCGAAAGCACCGGTCTGTGACACGAGCTTTGCGTCGGCATCCATCGATGCGTCGCTCTTGAGATCGGGCCACGGGTCCAGGTCGTCGGCCGTGTCTATGAAGAGGAGCTGCCGACCACCATCCTGGCAGCTAATCCTGAAACGTGGACGGCGCATGAAATCCCGCTCAGTCTGGTCCTTGTCGGTGAGTTCTCCTCCTAGGCGGACGTCCAGCCCCTCGATTTTGGTCTCCACGGTGCCGGCATCAATGAAGAGAAAAACATCGGCGCTTCCAGCGTTGGCGATCGAGACCGAACAGATGAGCGTCGCAATGGCGGCAATTGTGATGACGGATCTCATACGGTTTTCTGCTGTTATCACGCCGACAAAAGGGAACCTTTATCCCATAGCTCGCTCTCACGAATCCGGCCCGCCATAAGCCACTGTTTCTTTTCAGGTCGCTTCAACGGCCTACAGAAAACCCCGCGCCGGACAAAAAGGTTCCTTTAAGTCAATGGGTTACCGGGTATTATGCCCGCTGGAACGTCATGGAATTGTAGGCATGTGATGCGGAAAATTGGATACGCTCGGGTCTCAACGAACGAGCAGCACCTGGACCTCCAATTGAAAGCGCTGGAAGCGGATGACTGTGAGCTCGTGTTCACCGACCAGGGAGTTTCGGGCTCGACTTTCGATCGGCCTGGTCTTGTTGAAGCGCTGAGCACAGTGCAGAGCGGCGACATGCTGATAGTGTGGCGGCTCGATCGGCTGGGCCGGTCGCTGATAGACCTGATCCAGGTCATCAACGATCTTGGAAAACGAGAGGTCGAATTCCGTTCGCTCAATGAGGCCATTGATACATCTACGTCCGGCGGCCGGCTGACGTTTCACATTATGGCGGCGATGGCCGAATTCGAGCGCTCCATCATCAGCGAACGCACAAAGGCGGGAATGTCTGCCGCGCGGTCCAGGGGAAGCTTCATCGGCCGGCCGCCTGCGCTCACGCCGAAGCAGATCCTCGAGGCGAGAGACGCCTTCATGATCGACAAGGTCTCGCTCGACGACCTCGCCGAGCGCTACAAGGTTCACTCCCGCACTCTCTTGCGGGGAATGAAGCGAAGTGTGCTCCTCCCCCGAGATCCGGGACTATGACTCGGTCGGCCGCGACCAAGCCTGAGAAATCGCCTTTACTCGGATCCGAGGCTTCCGCGGCACCGGCACGTGGTTCGGGATCTTCCCAAGCATTTCCAGAAAATCCAGTTCGCGCTGGCGATACTTTTCAGCCATCATCCTGACGCGCATCTTCAATTCTTCGCTCAGCATTTTCAGTTTCCTTAATTACACCACGTAGTGGTTCGCCGCGATCTGCGCCATCTTTTCCGCGAGCTTCTGACCGCGCTTGTGCTTGCGAAAGGCATCGACGGTCATGCCAAGTTCAGCGGCCGTTTTTGCTTCCTTGTCGTCAAAGCGCTTCTTGCGATCGCGGCCTTTGTATCGGGCTATGGCGTTTGTTGCGAACATGCGAATAAGCCCCCAGCGCTCCCAGCGCTTCGAGCGCGCGGTGAAGGCCGCCTGTTCTTCGCCCGCTCGATATTCAGGCTTCGCCAGCAAAGGAAACTTCTGCCGGTTCTCATTCTGCCAAATCGCCAGGGCCATCGACGCAACATCCAGCCGCAGCGACACCAGCTCATCAACAAATTCTTCAAGTTCAGGCGTCATGACGACAGTCCGCAACTTCTCTTCGTTCTCGCGCTGCTTACGCTTGCGCTTGGTTGCCTCCTGACGGTCGTATACCCTCCGTTCTTCAATCGTCATATTCAGCTTCGGTCTAGGCAATAGTGTCTCCTGCTCTTCGTCACATTTTCTTTATAGCGAACCGCTACATGCGAACGCACAAATAGCCGGAACTATTTTTTACGTGACCGGGAAAGCTTCTTGGTTTGCCGGCACTCGAGAGAGTGACGAGAACAGCGTTTTGGGGTCTGATTGTTAAAACGTGACGGAGAAACCGTTCTAGCTACCATAAGTTTGTAAGTAAGAATGTATATATACATATATAGACGTCACGGTTATTTGGTCACGCTTTTGAAGATCCGCTTCGGCGAACGACAAGCCAGACTGCAAACGATAGCAACCTCCCGGCATGAGAGCGTTCCGGCCCGGTTGCTATGCTCCCGGTCGGAACCCCATCTCCGGCCGATGAGGGTTGCTCCGCGCTTCCGCCGTAGAGCGTCACCTGAAGGCGTTCAACATGCCGGATGACGAGGATGCATCGCGTCGCACACTAAACTCGCCAGTGGGTCGCGGCACCGACGCCGCACGGCGACCAGCACCGTCACGTGTGATCGCTGACTGTGACTCGAGGATTCGCCCTGGCGCGATCGTTGATTCTTTTCGCAGATCAGCACTCGCAGCAGCCTCGAGCGCGCCTACGAGCTCCTCTATCGATTTTCGTGATATGGGAGGTTTGGTCGCCGGGCCACGGTGGACGCAAAAGCCATCCCCATCGAGTCTGTTGATTTTCCCTAGGACTTCGATTTCGGCGACGCCAAGTCTGCGGTAAGGAAGCCCAGCTCTCGCCGGTGAGGGAGGTTAGCGGCGCCCAGCAGGCTGCACAGAGAAGGAAGGTGCCGAAATCCGCAACGTCCTCGTTGGCGACGGAAGGTGAGATCCCATCGGGCAATGGTGTCCCTCGAGACAATGACCCTGACCTAAGAGCTAGCCAAGCGCGCTCGGCACGTCATTCTTGAAAGCGCCCCGGATAGACAGATGAATACGTTTTTGGTGCGACCAGCCAAGGTTTCCGGCAATGGTGGTGAGCGAGCGGTTACTCTGTTCCACGCGGTTTCAGATGAATCATAACCGACCACCTCAGCCCCTCAGGTGTGTCGCCGGTGCTAAAGGGTATTTTAGATTTCACTCAAGTTGACACTTTCGGAAAACCACGATTTCGGCGCAAAAGTGCCAACCAAACGTAAAGCTCTGTCAACTTAGCGCAACCAAATTGGCGATCTTGAGCACAAGAATGGATGAAAAGTTGACGTCTCAGTGGCTTGCGGTCTCAAAAGTTGTCGCTTTTGTCGCAATCACAGAGAGAGTGTCAACTTTTCGCAACATCCCTATGCGTGTGTGGGTGTTGGCGGACATAATCTATCCGAGACGTCCGACCAGGTCATCTGCGCTGAGATGGGTGTAGCGCTTTAGCATCCGGAGCTCCTTGTGACCGGAGATGCTGCTTACCTCAATCATGTTCAAACCACGCTCGAACATTCGACTGACGCTTTCGTGTCGCAAATCATGGAACCGAAGTCCTTTAATCTCGGCACGAACAAGGAGACGGCGCCAGACCTGCTCCAGGGAACCAGCTTTCATCGGAAAAACCATTGGCCGATCGTCTTCGGCAAGTGTCTTCCATTCGGTAAGTGCATCGAATGCTCGCTGTGAAAGCGGCACCTCGCGTCCAGACCCGTTTTTAGTCATCGTCAACGTGATTACACGGCGATTGTGCGAGACGTCGCTCCATCGCAATCCGAGAATCTCGCTGCGACGCATCCCGGTCTCAATCGCTAAGACGAGCAGCGTTTTGAAAAAGGGGATCTTTCCGCCTTCGCAGCTGCCGAGCAGGCGCTGCTCCTCATCGCCGGTAAGCCGGCGGCTGCGCTCGTTCCGTATCACTGGACGCCGCACTAGCTTCACGACGTTCTTTGCGAGCGGCATTCCCCAGTCGCGGATCGCCACTTCAAGAACGTGGCTAAGAATGGCCATTTCACGGACGGCGGTTGATGGAGCTACCGAACGAAGTCGTTCATCACGAAACGACGCCATATCCTGCTGAGAAAGCCCTATTAGCGTCCGGTGTGCGATATCGTGGCGCTGAAGCACATCAATACGCTGGATCTCCTGGACGGCGCCGCGTTTCGTCGGAGATACCTCGATCTTATAGCGCTTGAGCAGGTCGTCGAGTGTCGTTCTCTCCAAGATCTTGGTATCCGAAGCAGCGCCGAAGCGGTCGACCTGAGTTTCCAGATCGCGCGCCCATTTTTCGGCTTCTGCCTTGCTGTCAAAGCTTTTGGCGCGAGGCTTCATCCCTCGCCGCCGCACCTGCGCCTGCCAGCGTCCCCTAAGCTTTCTGATCGTCGCCATGTTTGTCTCCAGTTGCAGCTGAAGACCTGCGTAGGACGCCCCGGCGGGTGAGCCAAGGATTCTCCCGGATGGGAATCTACCGACAGATCGAGACGGTTATATGAGTGGTCAAAAGCGGCGATGCGAAAGCCAGCGTCGAACACGCAAGGGGCGGCTCCGACTGATAAGCCCTGTGACGAATTGGTTGTTGATCGCTTAAGGTGCCTCAACCGCACACAAATACTTTTCTTCCTTTTGGGTTGATTTTTCTCCGCGGATGGTTTCTTCTGTCCAAGAGAACGATTGTAAGGAGATTCGCCATGGCAAAGCTTACGCCATTCGGCGTCGAGCTTCGAAAGCTACGCCTTGACAGAGACATGCGCCTCTTGGACCTTGCTGTGAAGCTCGACCAGAGCACAGCATTTGTTTCCGCGATTGAGACGGGGCGCAAACAGATCCCGGACGGCTATCTTCACAAGATCTCACAGGCGATGAATTTGTCGGCCGAGGAGATCCGTCGGCTGCGTGGGGCTGCTGAGAAGACTCGGAAAGAAGTCAGAGTCGACAACTTGCGCGGAGAACAACGCGAGCTAGTCGCGGCATTTGCTCGCAAGCTTGACGACGTTCCTAACGATCTCATGGAGGCTTTGAAGAAAATTGTCTTGAAGTCGATCGGCGGGGAATTGCCATTCTTTCGGAAGCGTCGGGGGATCGTGGTGCCCCCTATGTCAACCGACAAGCTGCGGAGATTTGCGGAAAAGATTCGGGACGTTTTCGTTTCCGACGACCAGGTTGAGTTTCCAATTATGGAGGTTCTGGAATTCAAGCTTAACAAGATCCTTCCCGACTTCTTCATAGACGTCGAAACGGCGGCGGTGATGGGCGACGACGAGGGTCGGGTATTAGCCGGCTCAAATTCGATAATCTTTCGGGAAGACGTCTATGAAGGCGCATGCCGAGGAAATCGGCGCGATCGATTTACCGCGTGTCATGAGTTTGCACACTTCCTTATGCATCGGGATATCAAGTTTGCGAGATCGCGAGAGGATACGGACAAGATTTACACAGATAGCGAATGGCAAGCGGATGAGTTCGCTGGAACGTTGATGCTATCGTCGCGACACGTCCACCTGTTCGCTAATGCTGACGCTGCGGCTGATGGCTGCAACATGAACCCTGCCGCTGCCCGCGTCATGTGGTCAAAATACGTGAAAGAGGGAAGAATCAAATGAGATGAATTCGGAGGACTGAAAGCAGGTAGACCGGGCCAGCAGTCCTCCGAAAAGCGTTAGTTCCCATGTGTAAACCGCTTCCTGATCTAACGGGGTCTAGCCACCCGGTTATTTCAGCAGTCGCCACAAGGGCGTCGGAGCCGGGGCGTGTGCGCCTCGATTCAAAACTGATCCCAAAATGGTTTGGGGTCAGAACAATGACCGCGTAACGGACATATTTGCAATTTGACCATGATTCATTTTGGGAATCTCGTCAACCGTTATTCGGTCACAGCCTTTCTAGAAAGGAAAGGATATGCACGACCGTAGGGTGACTCCGGACATGGTTCCGGTCATCAAATTGGCTCGGATAAAGAAGATCCCATACTCTTGGATCTCGGGCTATTACGCAGGGCTGAACTTCGGCCGCATTGCCGATGTTATGAAGGGGCGGATGTTCCCTGAAATCCCCCCAGCAAAACAACTACCTCCAGACTTTCCGGCAACTTAACTGGAGAGACGGCGATCGTTCCGTGTCTCCTAGGGTAGTAACAGATACTTGCCGGAAGGAGGTGAATTCAGAGTGGCTAAATCAACGAAAATCGGCCGCAGCGCGGTCACCGGTCGCTTTACCAAGGTCTCCACGGCCAAAGCGAAGCCCCGCACGCATACTGTCGAGACTGTGAAGAAATAACGCAATGCCTCGGGTCGTTCACCGTGCAACGGCCCGAGGTATTTGCTCTCGAAGCGATTGCCCACTTCTCTGCTTCCGCCTTGCTGTCAAAGCTTTTTGCCCGCGGTTTCATACCGCGTCGCGGCACTTGTGCTTGCCAGCGGCCTCTAAGCTTCTGATCGTCGCCACGCTGGTCCTCATTCGATGTCGTTGATCAAAAGCGTAGGATGCCCCCGCCAGGGAGCCAAGGATTATCCCGGGGCAAATATCAGCTTGAAGTCAGCCGAACCGTCTCCTAGAGGTTGTATTCTCGGTTAACAACAAAGTAGTGAGAATTTGCAGGGGCAGGGATGAGCATTTGGTGGGTAAACACTGGCGCACGATTCAAAGCGCAAATGGACGCCGGGGTCTTATGGTGCCCCAATAGGACTGTGCGCAAGGATCAAACACTAGGTTCACCGCAATGGCATTGGGCAATTATCCAAGACGTTAGAGCCGGTGAATTCGTAATCGTAGCGCGAGACGGATTTATTGAGGGGATAGCGATCGCAAAAAGCGTCGCGACACCAGACAGCGTCAGGCCGGCGACGTTTCCTGAAACCGACACCTGGAATTCCATTGGTTGGTCGTTGCCTATCGATTTTGTGCGTTTCGATCGGCGAGTCTCCAGGGCGGATTTGATCGAAGGGCTGTTCCGCTACAAAGCGCATCGCAGCCCATTCTTTGTCAACGAAGACGGCGTCCTAGAGGGAAATCAAGTTTATTTAGCACTGCTACCCGGCGCAGATGCGCCGGAGTTTTTTGAACGAGTTCGGATAGCTCTTGAGATACAACGTCCAGGAGAGCTTGATCGCGCTCTAGAAAGAGCGGCAAAAGACCAGGATGACCCTACAAAAGAGCAAAAGGCCACGACGCGGAGCGCATTGGTCGAGGCCCGAATTGGTCAGGGGCAATTTCGCCAGTCGCTCATAGATATGTGGTCAGGCAGATGCTGCACCACAGGACTACAGGAACTTCGATTGCTTCGTGCGTCTCATATTGTTGGGTGGGCCGCCGGGACCGAGGAGGAACGGCTAAACCCTTATAATGGCCTTCTTCTGTCTGCGGCGTTCGACGCGGCGTTCGATGCTCATCTCATTACCCTTTCCGCCACTGGGAAATGGGAAAATGTCGCAGGCCTAAGTGACGATGAGCTAGAACGGGCCGGTCTGCGCAATCTGGAGCAGCGAAAAGTTGTCGGTCTGCAGCCGAAACACCATGAGTTTTTAGCGAGGCACCGGCAGAACGCTCACGAAAAATGGGGCAAAGTCCGCTGACTCCCGGGCTGATGCCCGCCAAGTCCGCAGTCTCTTTCGAACAGGGGCGCGCTCATCGTCCTTCCATGCGCTCATAGATAAAAACGATGTGGAAGCGTCAGCATCAGCATCGAACCGAACAACAATCTCTTCGCTATTATTCTAGGCCGATCAATGAACCCCAAAAAAAGAGAAACTGAACTATCATCCCTTAGACGATTTATCGACGGTATGTTCTCAACAACAGTCCTTTTCCTTTTTCTATTTCTTCTCATTGACTTCAAGATCGGCAGTGAGGCTTGGGTTGGAGTCTTCGGAAGCTTTGTGGTCGCAGCCCTTACAATTGCTGCTGCTTGGGTGGCCCTTCGAGGTAACCGCATCCAAATCGCACAGACCAACGACCTGGAAGATGAGCGACGACTGAATTCCCTCATCGCCGCAAAGGCGGTCCTGCCGGGGATCCTTTCTGAGTTCACAGCGATAGCTCAAAATAACCTACTGCTCCTCTTTCCGAACAATACGGCCCCGATCGGAAACGACACGCCAATACCGACAGATTTCCGTCGGTTACCGGCAGAACTGCTTCCCGCATACAAGGAATGCATTCAACATGCTGACCCAATCTCACAAGAAAGATTAGCGAACATCCTCCGCCATTTTCAGGTCTACGATGCGCGGCGTGGAAATAGGACACGCGGGACACTACGGCCCTGTTACGTTGATGAGCCACCCCCAGCCAGTGCAAATGAATTAACTGCGATCTCAAATGCAATCGGGTGGGCGGTCATATATGGTCTGATATCTGACGCATATGGGTTTGCTCGAGGTTCGAGAACGCCCATTCCCGCAATAGTTACGCCCGATCGTGTCAGGGGAGCGTTTCTATCGGCAGGCATCGTCCTCGATAGATATCCCCATCTACAGACAGCCCTAGAGAATCGGCTTGCGAGACGCCGCCTGGAGCAGAACTGGGAAGCCGAATAGCGAATAGCGAGCTATGAGGGCGGCGACATGGCGAACCTGAGCTTGTCAGCGTCTTCAGAGCTTCAGGATCATTGCCATTTGATCTCCAACGACTATTGAAGATCACGCGTATGATGCTCCGAGCGGAGAGCCGAGGACTATTGCGGGAAGCAAGCTATAGCCACCTCTCAAGAGATTTTTTGCGCTTGATATATGAACAAGGCAAACAAGCACGCACTTACAGACAGGACAAGAACCGCCAGTAGAGTGGTCAGCGCTCCGACCGCAAATTTTCTCACACAGCTGTTGTGGGGCACCTTGGGAGGTTTTCCAATCAGCCAGTCCGACAAAATCGCCCATGAAAGGGATACCATGGATAGGGCAAGGGCCAGAGCCAGGAGAGATAAAAATGCGGCGGCAACCAGGCCAACATACCAGATCCACGTATGATTCTCGAAAACCCCCTCGGACCATACAAGTCTGATCCAAATAACATTGATGGCCGCGATCAGAAAAGCCAATCGGGTTAGGGCACCCGCGTAGTCGGATACATACTTTAGACTATTATAACGGTCGGTTAGATTTTCAGAGAAAGCTTTAGCTCCCAGAACCGCCGGATAATCCTTTTCATCAGCCATACAATATCAAGCTCCATCAAAACTGCCGCGTGAACTAAATGACGTCAATTACAAAACCCATGCGAGTTTCGCTAAAATTGATCGCAACCGAGATTTTAAATGAGAGGCGTCCCGCCCGGTGATATCTACCCGGGACGCGCCTATAGCGTGGCCCTACCAAAGACTCAGTCGCACACTAGCGCAATACCATGAGCCAGCCCGCAGCGGCTTAACGATAAGTATATGACGGGATGATAGATTATGGCGGAGAGGGTGGGATTTGAACCCACGATACCCTTGCAGGTATGCCGCATTTCGAGTGCGGTGCATTCGACCACTCTGCCACCTCTCCGCGGTCAGGTCGGCGCTTATTCGGCGCGGGGGGCTACATAGCGACAGAATGACGGGCTGGCAAGACGAAATCTCAAAGCTTTTCATCCTTTTGCCTTGACAGTTTTTTTATGCTCGCGTATCTCGGCTGCGCAATAGGTGTGGATAAGTCCGCGCCTTGCCTGCTTCGCGCTCGCGAGGCAGATCACCGGCAGCGAGAGTTCTGGGTCAAAGCCTTTGAAATCCCTGCTTAACCTCGACTGATAAAAAGACGGCCACCTGCTGATTGGCGGGCACGAGCCGGAACGAACATGAAAGGATAAAAAATGTTCGCAGTCATCAAGACCGGCGGTAAGCAGTACCGTGTGGCGGCAAACGACGTGCTGACCATCGAGAAGCTTGAAGCAACCGCTGGCGACGCAATTGAATTCACCGAAGTCCTCGTAATCGGCGAAGGCGCCGATGCTGCGATTGGTGCTCCCTTCGTCAAGGGCGCTTCCGTCAAGGCCGAAGTGGTCGAGCACAACCGCGGCAAGAAGGTCATCGCCTTCAAGAAGCGCCGTCGTCAGAACTCGAAGCGTTCGCGCGGCCATCGCCAGCACCACACTGTTGTCCGTATCACGGACATCGTGGCTGCCAAGTAAGATCACGGGACTTTTAGGTTTAAAGGAGAACACCAATGGCACACAAAAAAGCTGGCGGTTCATCGCGCAACGGTCGTGATTCCGAATCCAAGCGCCTTGGCGTGAAGAAGTTCGGTGGCGAAACCGTCATCGCAGGCAACATCATCGTGCGTCAGCGCGGTACGCAGTGGCATCCGGGCGCCAACGTCGGCCTCGGCAAGGACCACACCATTTTTGCGCTTACGGCCGGCAATGTGAACTACCGTACGAAGGCCAATGGCCGCGTGTACGTGTCTGTAATGCCGAAAGCGGAAGCAGCGGAATAAGCCGGTAGCGCTCTAAAACAGCCGGCGTCTCATCGACCCGGCTGAGCGTATCAGGTTCAGTCCAGAAAACAGGGGAGATGGGGCGCCATCTCCCCTTTTTTCTTGTCCAACGAAGGAGGACTGAACATGCAAGGCGAACTATTGAGGGAAGGCCAATCGCGGTCTTTCAGGGAAGACCAGCGGTCTCCCAAGGAACGGCTGAGGCCGGAGCGGTTAAGGACCGATTGCCCTGTCTTACTCTCGGAGCGGCTCGTCATGCGCGCACCGCACGAAGAAGACATCGACGCCCTTGCCCATCTCGCCAACAACGCCAAAGTCGCCACCATGGTGTCGCGCATGCCGCACCCGTATACGGCCAATGATGCCGCCGACTTCGTGCGACGCACGAAAAACGGCGAGATTGGCAAGTGCGTCTATGCGATCACCAAAGCCGAGAACGGCGCCTTTGTAGGGTGCTGCGGGGTCGAACCGCATCTTGACGGGCGGACCGTCGAGATCGGGTACTGGCTTGGAGAACCGTACTGGAATCAAGGCTTTATGACCGAGGCATGCCATGCTTTGGTCGATATGGTCTTTCGCACGCGGCAGGATGTCGATCAGATCGATGCTCGTTGCCGGGTGATGAACGTCGCTTCGCGGCGGGTCATCCAGAAGTGCGGTTTCCAGTTCCAGGGATCGGGGTTGGCGGCATCGCTGGCTCTCGGCAGCAATGTGCCCGTCGAATGGTACAGGCTCGACCGCAAGACCTGGATGTCGCTGAGAAGCTGGGGGAGCGTCCTATGAACGCGATCAGCCTTCAGAGACCCAGGAGCCAGTCGATGACGCCCGGCCCATTGCCGGTCATCACCACCGACCGGCTGGTGCTCCGCCCGCACAGGCTGAGCGATGCCGATGCGATCGCGGACACGCTGTCCGACTTCGCCGTTACCCGCATGCTCGCGCGCGTTCCTGCGCCTTATGACAGGCAGGACGCACTCGACTGGCTGGTTCCGGTGACGGCGGGTGGCATGGCCGACTGGCAGTTTGCCATCACGACTGGCGACGACGCTCATATCGGCGTCGCCGCCATCGAGCTTCGCCATGGCCTTTGGCACCTCGGTTACTGGCTGAACCGCTTCTACTGGCGGCGCGGCTATATGAGCGAGGCGGTAACGGCGGTGCTGGAGCGCTTTTCGCGCCGTATGCCGGAGACGACGGTTCATTCCGGGGTCTTCGCGGACAACCCGGCTTCGTTGAAGCTGCAGGAAAGGCTCGGCTTCCGCATGACCGGTTGCAGCGAAATCTACAGCTTCGCCCGCAACACCATGGTCACGCATGTCGAGACGATGCTGAAGCCGGGTGCCCTGCAACAGGCCAGGATTGCTTGAGACGAACGCGAGGCGTCCCGATCGTCGGGGCGCCTCAACCCCAACTACCGAATAACGACCCAGATGCGGAAATGGTCGGAGCTATGTCGATCTTCGCGGATTTCAGGTTGCTGGATGCGATGATGTTGCCGAACGGTCGAGGTCGTAGATACCATCAAGACCGCAGCCGTACTGTATGCTATAGCTCGCAAACCTCACGATAATCCTTTGACCTCCGATTGAACCGCCTATATCGAAAGCGGCAAGAGGAGCGATGAACGGCCACAATGGAAGTAAGATGAAATTTCTCGACGAAGCAAAAGTCTACATCAAGTCCGGAGACGGCGGCGCGGGCAGCGTCTCGTTCCGACGCGAGAAGTTCATCGAGTTTGGTGGCCCCGATGGCGGTGACGGCGGACGCGGCGGTGATGTCTGGGTCGAGGCGGTCAACGGTCTCAATACACTGATCGACTTCCGCTACCAGCAGCACTTCAAGGCCAAGATCGGTACGCACGGGATGGGCAGGGACCGTACCGGCGCCAATGGTGAGCACGTGACGCTTAAGGTGCCCGTCGGCACGCAGATTTTCGAGGAAGACAAGGAAACGCTCATTTGCGACCTCACCGAGGAAGGCCAACGCTACCGGCTCGCTACCGGCGGCAATGGTGGCTTCGGAAATGCGCACTTCAAATCCTCGGTCAACCAGGCGCCGGACTGGGCCAATCCCGGTCTTCCCGGTGAGGAAAAGACAATCTGGCTGCACTTGAAGCTGATTGCAGACGCTGGCCTTGTTGGATTGCCGAATGCCGGCAAGTCCACGTTCCTTGCAGCCGTCACCCGTGCCCGGCCGAAGATTGCAAATTATCCCTTTACGACGTTGCACCCGAACCTGGGTGTCGCGACCGTTGACGGTCAGGAATTCGTCCTTGCCGACATTCCGGGGCTGATCGAAGGTGCGCATGAAGGCGTCGGGATCGGTGACCGCTTCCTCGGCCACGTCGAGCGTACGCGCGTTCTGTTGCATCTCGTTTCCTCGCAAGAGGAAAAGGTCGGCAAGGCCTACACGACCGTCCGGCGCGAACTCGAGGCCTATGGCAGTGATCTTGGCGAAAAGGTCGAGATCGTCGCCCTGTCGCAGATCGACGTTCTCGATGACGCCACCTTGAAGAAGAAGACGAGGGAACTGGCCAAGGCCTGCGGCAAGACGCCGTTCCAGATTTCCGCGGCGACGGGCAAGGGCATGACGGAAGTGCTGCGAGCCTTGCGGGATGTCATTGTCGAGGCGAATGCCGGCGGGGCGGAAAAGCTCGCCAAGGCACCGAAGCTCCGCCATCGCGATACGGTGTTGGATGATGAAGGCGAGGCCCATGACGACGCGTAGGTCGCTTGAGCGCTATCGCCGCATCGTCATTAAAATCGGCTCGGCTCTCCTCGTCGATCGCAAGACCGGTCTGAAGAAGGCGTGGCTCGACGCAATGTGCCGCGATATTGCGGCCATGAAGGCCAAGGGCGTCGACGTCCTTGTTGTTTCGTCCGGCGCGATTGCTCTCGGCCGATCGGTCCTCGATCTTCCTTCGGGAGCCCTGAAGCTCGAAGAAAGTCAGGCATCGGCAGCCGTCGGCCAGATCGCTCTGGCGCGTGCCTGGTCGGAAAGTCTGTCCCGCGACGAGATCGTTGCTGGTCAGATCCTTTTGACGCTCGGCGATACGGAAGAGCGCCGTCGCTATCTCAACGCGCGTGCCACCATCAATCAGCTCCTGAAGATCGGCGCCGTGCCGATTATCAACGAGAATGATACCGTTGCTACCAGCGAAATTCGCTACGGCGACAATGATCGCCTGGCTGCGCGGGTCGCGACCATGACCGGTGCTGATCTGCTGATTCTGCTGTCCGATATTGACGGTCTCTATACGGCGCCGCCGCACCTCGATCCGCAGGCGGAATTTCTTGCCACGATCGCCGAGATCACGCCTGAAATCGAAGCGATGGCGGGTGGCGCTGCGTCCGAGCTGTCGCGTGGCGGCATGCGCACCAAGATCGACGCCGGCAAGATTGCGACGACGGCCGGCTGCGCAATGATCATCGCCTCAGGCAAGGCGGACAGCCCGCTCTCGGCGATCGAGAATGGGGCGCGCTCCTCTTGGTTTGCTCCTTCAGGGACGCCCGTCACGGCGCGAAAGACTTGGATTGCTGGTCAGTTGCAGCCGGCGGGCGAACTCCACGTCGACGAGGGTGCCGTTGTTGCGCTCGGCGCCGGCAAGAGCCTGCTTCCTGCCGGGGTTCGCAAGGTTGTCGGGCTTTTCAGCCGCGGCGATACGGTGGCGATCGTCGGCCCGCATGGCCGGGAGATCGCGCGCGGACTTGCTGGCTACGATGCCGAAGAGGCGCGGCAGATTACCGGCCGCAAGTCGACGGAGATCGAGGCAATCCTCGGCTACGCGGGACGTGCGGCAATGATCCATCGCGATGACATGGTGATGACGTCGCAGATCAGTTCAAAATCGGAAAGGCAGAAGAAGGACACAAGCTATGCTTGATACAGTTGCGCCGAGCCCTGACATTGACGCGCTGATGAATGACATCGGCCGCAAGGCCAAGGCCGCGGCGCGACCGTTAGGCTTTGCGTCCACTGAAGCCAAAAACAAGGCGCTGAACGCCATGGCGGATGCGATCCTCGCCAACAAGGATCACATCCTCGCCGAGAATGCCAAGGATCTGAAAGATGTCGCCGGCACGGACATGCTCGCATCCTTCGTCGATCGTCTGACACTGACCGACAAGCGCATTGCCGAGATGGCCGAGGGTATCCGCGCGATCGCGGCGCTGAAGGATCCGGTCGGCGAGGTGATCGCCGCCTGGGAACGCCCGAATGGACTGAAGATCGAGCGCGTTCGGACGCCGCTCGGTGTCATCGGTGTGATCTTCGAGAGCCGTCCGAACGTCACGGCGGATGCCGGCGCGCTCTGCCTGAAAGCCGGCAATGCGGTCATTCTGCGTTGCGGCTCGGATTCCCGGCGCTCATCGCACGCAATTCATGCCTGCCTCGTGCAGGGCCTGAAGGCCGCGGGACTTCCAGAGCATGCCATTCATCTCGTGCCGACAACCGATCGAGCTGCCGTCGGCGCGATGCTGCGCGGATTGGATGGTGCGATCGACGTTATCGTTCCGCGCGGCGGCAAGAGCCTTGTTGCGCGTGTCCAGAACGAGGCGAGGGTGCCCGTCTTCGCGCACCTTGAGGGGCTTTGCCATATCTATGTGGATGCATCGGCCGATCTCGGCATGGCCAAGGAGATCGTCGTCAACGCCAAGATGCGGCGCACCGGTATCTGCGGTGCGGTGGAAACGATTCTCGTCGACAGCGCCGTGGCCAAGAGCCATCTTCGCCCGCTGCTGGAGGCCCTTGCTGGAGCCGGTTGCGAAATCCGCGGTTCGGCTGCGGTCGTCCAGGCAATGCCTGGCGCGAAGGCAGCCACCGAGGAGGACTGGTCGACCGAGTATCTGGATGCCATCGTTTCGGTTGCTGTCGTCGATGGCATTTCGGGTGCGATCGAGCACATCCAGACCTATTCCTCGAACCACACCGAGGCGGTGATTGCCGACGATCCCGATGTGGTGCAGAGGTTCTTCACCGAGGTTGATTCCGCGATCCTGCTGCACAATGCATCGACGCAGTTTGCCGATGGCGGCGAGTTCGGGATGGGTGCCGAGATCGGCATTGCGACCGGCAAGATGCATGCCCGCGGCCCTGTCGGCGTCGAGCAGCTCACCTCCTTCAAATACCGCGTGCACGGCACCGGACAGACCCGGCCCTGACGTGATCAACGACGAAATCGACCGGCGCCATCTTCGCATGCCACATAGCGAGCGGGGCATGGTGGTCGGTCTTTTCGGCGGTTCCTTCAATCCGCCGCATGACGGACATGCGCTGGTCGCCGAAATCGCGATCAAGCGGCTCGGCCTCGACCAGCTATGGTGGATGGTCACGCCCGGGAACCCGCTGAAGGATCGGCGACATCTGCTGCCGCTTGCCGAGCGCATCGCTCTGAGCGAGCGGCTAGCCCGACACCCTTCGATCAAGGTCACCGCGTTCGAACGCGATTTCGCGACGAGTTTCACGGCAAACACGCTGGCGCGCGTCAAGGCGCGCAACCCACATGTCCATTTCATCTGGATCATGGGGGCCGACAGCCTGAAGACCTTCCATCAGTGGCAACGCTGGCAGGATATCGTCAACACATTTCCGATTGCCGTGATCGACCGCCCGGGCTCCACGCTGTCGTTCCTGTCATCGAAGATGGCGAGGACGTTCGATTTTGCCCGCGTTGACGAAGACGATTCCCGCGCGCTCTGGAAGCGCCAGGCACCAGCCTGGACCTTCATACACGGTCCCCGCTCCGGTCATAGCTCGACCGCTATCCGCGCGACCAACAGCGCCGTAAAATAGTTCGACTTTTCAGGGAAGACGTACAAATGAAAAGCCCGACGGGGGAGGAGATCCGTCGGGCTTCGTAAACTCGATCGACAACTGGGAGGAGGAGTGTTGTCGATCCTATCCAACGGCTTTGGGAGGAGGAGATCGCCGTTCGATGATTGTGTTGTACCATAGTCCCCGGATTCTTGAAGCGGGTCCATTGCATTGCAGCAATGCGCTACAAGCATGGCCGTAGCCAAAACCCTCCTCTATTTTGCCCAATTCTTTGGCATTCGAGACGATTTTCGTCGAGATTTCAAACTCCTGTCGGTTTCCCCCCTAAAATGGCGGGGAATTTTCGCCGTTTTTGGAACTGGGATCTCCGCAGTCATGCGCATCACGTATGTGTGAAGTCTGAGACGCGCAGACGGTTATGCTTGCCAAAATATAGCGCTAGCCAAGTCGCAAGCGACGTTATATTTCTACAGATATTTCCAAAGCTTCGGGAGAGATCATGCACAGTCGTCGCCAATGGATGAAGTTTGCCGTCACAGCCATTTCGGCTGTCTTCTTAGGCGTTGCCGCAACGCCAGCCGCCGCTGCGGAAAAGGTCAGCGTTTTTGCAGCGGCCAGCCTGAAGAACGCCCTTGATGCAGCGAATGCCGCGTGGGCGAAGGAAGCCGGCAAGGAGGCCGTCGCCTCGTATGCTGCGAGCTCAGCGCTTGCAAAGCAAATTGAAGGCGGCGCACCCGCCGACATCTTCATCTCCGCCGACCTGGACTGGATGGACTATCTTGCGAAGAAGAATCTGATCAAGGCCGACAGCCGGTCCAATCTTTTGGGCAACCGAATCGTACTTGTCGCAACCAGGGACCACGCCAAGCCGGTCGAGATCAAAAAGGGCTTCGAGCTCGCCACGCTGCTCGGTGATGGCAAGCTCGCCATGGGTGAGGTGAAGTCGGTTCCGGCCGGCAAGTACGGCAAGGCTGCGCTTGAAGCGCTGGGCGTCTGGCCCTCGGTTGAGGCGAAGGTTGCCGGAGCTGAAAGCGTTCGCGCCGCGCTCGCGTTGGTATCGCGCGGCGAGGCGCCCTATGGCGTTGTCTACCAGACCGACGCCTCCGCGGACCGGGGCGTTGCCGTTGTCGGCACCTTCCCGGCGGATTCGCACCCGCCGATCATTTATCCGGTCGCTATTCTGTCCGAGAGCAAGAACCCAGACGCCGCGGCATACCTCGACTTCCTGAAATCGGAAAAGGTGGCTCATTTCTTTACCGAGCAGGGCTTCACCATCTTGAAATGATTGCGAATTCTCGCACGAAGACATAGCGTGAGAAGGCCCGTCGATACGGGCCTTCTATTTTTGGAGAGAATGGCTTGGACGCACTCGGCCTGAGCGATGATGAATGGACGGCAATCTTGCTCAGCCTGCGCGTGTCGGTGGTGGCGATGCTGGCCAGCCTGCCATTCGGCATCGGCGTTGCGCTGCTGCTGGCGCGGGGGCGGTTTTGGGGTAAGTCCGTTCTCAACGGTGTCGTTCATTTGCCGCTGATCCTCCCGCCTGTCGTCACGGGCTTCATTTTGCTGATCCTTTTCGGGCGGCGCGGACCGATCGGCAGCTTTCTCGATCACTACTTCGGCATCGTGTTTTCGTTTCGCTGGACGGGTGCCGCGCTCGCCTGCGGGGTCATGGCCTTTCCGTTGATGGTGCGCAGCATCCGGCTGTCGATCGAAGCGGTCGATCGAAAGCTGGAAGAGGCAGCCGGCACCTTGGGAGCCAGCCCATTCTGGGTTTTCATGACGATAACATTGCCGCTTACCCTGCCTGGCATCATAGCAGGAATGATCCTTTCCTTTGCGAAGGCCATGGGGGAGTTCGGAGCGACCATCACCTTCGTTTCCAACATCCCGGGGGAAACGCAGACGCTTTCGGCGGCGATCTACTCCTTCACGCAGGTCCCGGGTGGTGATGCCGGCGCCCTGCGGTTGACGCTCGTCGCTATCGTGATTTCAATGGCTGCCTTGCTTGCCTCGGAATTGCTGTCGCGCATCGTCGGCCGGAGGATTGATCCGGAATGACGCTTGTCGTGAAAGCAAAACAGCGGCTTGGTGCATTCGCGCTCGATGCCGCGTTTACCTCGGGGCGCGGGATCACCGCGCTTTTCGGCCGTTCCGGCTCTGGTAAGACCTCTATGATCCGTATCATTGCCGGGTTGGCGCGGCCCGACGCGGGCCAGGTCGTCCTCGATGGCGAAGTCCTGACAGATACCGAGCGGCGGATCTTTGTCGCCAAGCATCGACGGAGGTTCGGTTATGTCTTCCAGGAGGCGCGGCTGTTCCCGCACCTCAGTGTCCGTCACAACCTGTCCTATGGCCGGTGGTTTGCCAGAGCCACCGGTTCGGCAGAGGGATTGGATCATATTGTTTCGTTGCTGGGCATCGAAAGCCTGCTCGAGCGCAGGCCGGAAAAGCTCTCCGGTGGCGAGAAGCAGCGCGTTGCCATTGGGCGAGCCCTGCTTTCGGCTCCCCGTCTGCTGTTGATGGACGAGCCGCTGGCGGCGTTGGATGACGCCCGGAAAGCCGAGGTCATGCCCTATCTCGAGCGCCTGCGCGACGAGATGGACATTCCGATCGTCTATGTCAGTCATTCGATCGCCGAAGTCGCCCGCCTCGCCAATCAGGTCGTGGTCATGCGCGACGGAAAGGTGGAGGCAGTCGGCTCAGCCGTGGATGTGCTAAGCCATCCGCCTGCATCATTCGAGCGGCGTGATGCGGGGGCTCTTCTTGAAGGGACGGTGGAGAGCCTCGACGTGCAGCACCGCATTGCGACAATTGCCCTGAAATCAGCTCGGCTTCACGTCCCGGGAGCGATGCTAAACCTCGGTAAGCCCGTTCGCGTCCGCATTCCATCTCGCGACGTGATGCTGGCGATGAGAAAGCCGGAAGCGCTGAGCGCGCTCAACGTGCTTGAAGGTACCGTTCAGAACATGACGCAGGCAGACGACGCGACCATTGACGTTCTCGTCGATTGCGGTGGGGACACCATTCTTTCCCGGATCACAAGCTTTTCGGCAGAGCGGCTGGGCGTGCGGATTGGGTCGCCTGTTTTTGCTGTGATAAAGACGGTCGCGCTTGAGCCATGATCAGCGATTGCTTTCAGGCGATCGGTTGGCCTCCAGCCATGCCAGTTCTTCCGCAAGAGTGGTTTTCATCATCTGCTCCATCTTGCGAAAGCGGGCGAGGAGCTCATCGCCGAACGGCGTCAGCGCCGCACCTCCACCTTTTGGGCCGCCGCGCTGGGACTCGACGACGGGCTCGCGAAACATCCGGTTCATATCGCTGACAAGCAACCAGGCGCGACGATAGGACATGTCCATCGCCCTGCCTGCCGCGGAAATCGATCCCGTTTCCCTGATATGTTCGAGCAGTTCCATCTTGCCGCGCCCGAGGCGGTCTTCATGAGGAAAACTGATGCGGAGTATCGGTGTGAGCGTATCAACGGCGGGGCTTTTCATCGGCAAGTCTTCTATAGTCGAAAACGATCTTACTTTACGTGTGGTTGCAAGGACTGTACACAGCCGGGCCACATTCGGTCTTTCATCCACAGATGATCTATCGCGTCAAATGGTCGTTCACGCTTTGTGATTGTGCGCGTCTTGAAACGTTAATGGTTTGGTGCCTATCTTAACTATGATTTGGTCACCAAATCAGTGATGTGCATGTTTTGTCATTCCGAGAAAGGGAAAGCACTGACAACAGTACACGCCAAGGGAAAAACGCTTGCCGTTGTCCCGAAGAGCCCGGAACGTGGCGCCGATGCTGCCGCCCGCGCCCTGCACGCCGTCCTCACTAGCCTTGAGGACTCTAAGGCTGAAGATATCGTCACCATCGACATTGCTGGAAAATCGGCACTGGGAGACTTCATGGTCGTCGTCTCCGGGCGCTCGAGCAGGCATGTCATGGCGATCTCGGACCACCTGCTGTCTGATCTCAAAGACGAGGGCCTTGGAAGCGCCCGCGTCGAGGGTCAGGAAGGCGGCGATTGGATCCTGATCGACACCGGCGATGTCATCGTCCATGTCTTTCGTCCAGAAATACGCGAGTTCTACAACATCGAAAAGATGTGGGCCGCGCCCGATATGGACGAGGAAACGGTGCACTAACAGGCTGCTGGACGCTGTGTCCGCGGCCTGATAGACGGCATTTATTGGCCGGACGAATCCGGCTGGCGGCAGGTGTGTGCCGCCGGTTGCCGAACTGCGGGAGCGGATGATGCGTGTTGGTCTTTTTGCGGTGGGGCGGCTGAAGTCCGGCCCCGAGAAGGATCTTGCGGCCCGCTATTTCGATCGCTTTGCCAAGACCGGTCCTGCGGTCGGCCTCGAATTCTCCCGCGTGGCCGAAGTGGCTGAAAGTCGTGCGTCGAATGCCGATACGCGCAAGCGCGATGAAGCGGCGATGCTGCAGAAGTCGTTGTCCGAGGGGAGTGTTCTCATCCTGTTGGACGAGCGCGGCAAGGCGCTGGACAGTGAAGGCTTTGCCAATCTCCTTGGAAACTATCGCGACCAGGGCAAGCGCGACCTGATGATTGCCATCGGCGGTGCCGATGGCCTCGATCCGTCGCTATACGACGTTGCCGATGCAACCCTCTGTCTCGGCAAGATGACTTGGCCGCATCAGTTGGTTCGCACGCTCATCGCCGAGCAGCTTTATCGAGCCGTCACGATCCTTTCCGGCCACCCCTATCATCGCGTCTGATGGATTGCGTTGCTCACGTGAGCGTGTCCGTCCTGGTGTGCTCAGTCCCTCAATCGATCTGGCAAAGAATGTCAAATCAGCTTAATCTCCGCGCGATTTGAAGGGATTTCAAGCTCGTATGCCGACACGCGCGTTCAAGCCAAAATACATCATTCTGTCGGCCTTGGCTGCAGGCTTGAGCGTGTCTGTGGCGGCAGTTGCGAACCGCCCCTTCGCTTCCGGCGCCTTCGCGCAGGATGCGCCGGAAGCTGCGCGGATCTCGCCGCCGGAGGCCCCTGCCCTGGCAAGCGCAACGGTTGCCCAGCCGCCGCCCGATCCGGCGGCCGACCTTGCGAAGAAGCAAGACGAGACGCGCGCCGAGCTTGAAGCCCTATCGAAGACCATCAGCCTCTCGTCCGATAAGGTTGCGGAGCTTCAGAAGAGCATCGCGGATCTGGACAAGAGCACCAGCAGCGTTCGCCAGGCGCTGATCGATTCCGCGGCGCGGCGCAAGTCGCTCGAGAAGCAGATCCTGGAGAGCGAGAAGAAACTGGCCGATCTCGGCGTCAAGGAAGACGCGGTCCGCCGGTCATTGCATGAGCGGCGTGGCCTGCTGGCCGAGGTGCTGGGTGCCCTGCAGCGGATGGGCCGCAATCCGCCGCCGGCCCTTCTCGTGACACCTGACGACGCGCTCGCTTCGGTTCGCAGCGCAATCCTGCTCGGCGCGGTGGTTCCCGGTATCCGAAAGGAAACTGACAAGCTCGTCGCCGATCTTGCCAACCTGTCTGCGTTGCAAACGGCAAGCGCTGCGGAGAAAACGGCGCTCACCACGACGATGACCAATAGCATCGAGGAAGAGCGCCGGATGGATTTGCTTCTCGCTGAAAACGAGAAGCTGAGCCGCAGCAGCGTGGCGGAACTGGATGCGGAGAAGAAGCGGTCGGAGGTTCTTGCCAGCAAGGCAACAAGTCTCGAGGGACTGGTGGCATCGATGGAAACCGAGATCGCATCGGTTCGCGACGC
Source organism: Rhizobium sp. 57MFTsu3.2 (assembly GCF_012932765.1). Classification (NCBI taxonomy): domain Bacteria; kingdom Pseudomonadati; phylum Pseudomonadota; class Alphaproteobacteria; order Hyphomicrobiales; family Rhizobiaceae; genus Rhizobium; species Rhizobium sp. 57MFTsu3.2. The sequence continues at coordinate 26,423 of NZ_JDWI01000012.1, read as the reverse complement.
CGCCGCCGCGGCCCGCCAGGCCGAGGAAAACCGCAAGCTCTTAACCGACGAGCAGCGTGCCCAGGCCAAGGCCCTCGCGGAGAGCGGCGTGCCTGATAAAAACCGCATTGCGCCCGCATATCCCTTCGGAGAATTGAAGGCGAAGCTGGAATTGCCTGTGGCAGGCGATATCCTCCGCCAGTTCGGCGATGCCGACGGAACCGGCCATGAGGCGATGGGAATGACGCTTGCCACCAATCCGGAAACGGTGGTTACCGCTCCCGCAGATGGGCTTGTCGTTTACGCGGGTGCTTTTCGCAGCTACGGCCAGATGATCATCCTCGATGCCGGCAACGGCTACCACCTTGTCCTCTCCGGAATGGAGACGATCAGCACGCGCCAGGGGAAGTTCGTCTTCTCCGGCGAGCCACTTGCAGCCATGGGCGCGAAAAGAGTGGCGAGCGCGACAGCATTGGCGCTGGAAACCAACCGTCCGACGCTTTACATTGAATTTCGAAAAGATGGAAAACCGGTCGATTCCCGGCCTTGGTGGACCGCTAAAGACACTGGAAAGGCACGCAATGATTCGTAGGGCTTCTCTTGTTCTGGTCGGCGCATTGATGGGTGCGACCGCGATGAGCGTCATCTATTCGGCAGGCGTGCCTGCGGAAGCGGCCGGAGCCTCCACCTACAAGGAGCTTTCCGTTTTTGGTGACGTTTTTGAGCGTGTGCGCGCACAGTATGTGACGCCGCCGGCCGAGGACAAACTCATCGAAAATGCCATCAACGGCATGCTTTCTTCGCTGGATCCGCATTCGAGCTACATGAATGCCAAGGATGCGGCTGACATGCAGACCCAGACGAAGGGTGAATTCGGCGGTCTCGGCATTGAGGTCACCATGGAAGACGAGCTCGTCAAAGTCATCACGCCGATCGACGACACGCCGGCGGCAAAGGCTGGCGTTCTTGCTGGCGACTACATTTCCGAGATCGACGGTCAGTCCGTTCGCGGCCTGAAGCTGGAAGACGCGGTCGAAAAGATGCGTGGCCCGGTCAGCACGCCGATCAAGCTGACGCTGATCCGCAAGGGTGCCGACAAGCCTATAGAGCTGACGATCGTTCGCGACGTTGTGGCTGTGCAGGCCGTGAAGTCGCGCGTCGAGGATGATGTCGGCTATCTGCGCGTCATCTCCTTCACGGAGAAGACCTACCCCGATCTCGAGAAGGCGATCGAGAAGATCAAGAAGACGGTTCCGGCTGACAAGCTGAAGGGCTACGTCCTCGACCTTCGTCTGAACCCGGGTGGTCTGCTCGACCAGGCGATCCAGGTGTCGGATGCGCTGCTGCAGCGTGGCGAAGTGGTTTCCACCCGCGGCCGCAATCCCGATGAGACCCGCCGCTTCAACGCTGGTCCGGGTGACCTCACGGACGGCAAGCCGGTAATCGTCCTGATCAACGGCGGTTCGGCATCTGCTTCGGAAATCGTTGCCGGCGCGTTGCAGGACCTGCGTCGTGCTACCGTTCTCGGAACGCGCTCGTTCGGCAAGGGCTCGGTTCAGACGATCATCCCGCTTGGCGAAAACGGCGCGCTGCGACTGACGACGGCGCTCTACTACACGCCGTCGGGCCGCTCGATCCAAGGCACCGGCATCACGCCGGATATCAAGGTCGAAGAGCCGCTGCCGGACGATCTGAAGGGCAAGATGACCACCGAAGGCGAGTCCAGCCTGCGTGGGCACATCAAGGGCCAGAGCGAGACGGACGAAGGCTCCGGTTCGGTTGCCTATATTCCGCCGGATCCGAAGGACGACGTTCAGCTCAACTACGCGCTTGACCTGCTTCGCGGCAAGAAGACGGACCCGTCCTTCCCGCCCAATCCGGACAAGGCCGTTAGCGCCAAGTAATTGCAATTTGAGGCGTCAGGCCGGATGGTGTATCCGGCCTGACGCCTTTTTGCTGTCCTGATTCTGAAGCGGAAACGAGCTTGAATACCGATCTGCACGCACCACTAGGACAGGGCCGTAAGGTTAAGCGGCAGCGGCCGGGTATTCTGCGGACGGGCCGTGTCGTCGCCGGGATTTGCCTCGTTCTGATCGGGGTTTCGTCGCTTTATACGGCATTCCGCGGAGATGGGCTGAAGCGCGAGAAGCCGCCAGTTCAAGACCAGGCGGCTTTGCCGCCATCCGATACTATTCAGAATCAGGTGCCGTCGCGGTCTTCGACCCCTGCCGCTCCAAATGGTATGGTGCCATCCGATCCCCGATCGGGTGCCAATGTGGAGCAGATGGTCACGGGCGATGGATCTGTCGTCACGAAATACTCCCCGAGACAACGCGACGGAAATGGCCCGGTGCTAGTTGATGCCTCGCAGGTCGGGCAGGACCCACGGATGGCGGCGTTGCCGAACGATGCGCTTCTGGAAAATACGCCGTTGGGGCGGCTCCCGATCGTCGGGCCGGACGGACGTCGCCCGATGGACCAGTACGCGCGACCATGGTCCGGTGCACACGGAACACGTATCGCGATCGTTGTGAGCGGATTAGGGTTAAGCCAGACAGGCACGCAGCGGGCGATCCAGCAGTTGCCGGAGGAGGTCACCTTCGCTTTTGCCGCCAGCGGCAACAGCTTGCAGCGCTGGATGCAGGAAGCGCGCCGCGGCGGCCACGAAATCCTGCTGCAGGTTCCATTCGAGCCTTTTGATTACCCGGCAAACGATCCCGGGCCGGATACGTTGCTGACGTCGACGTCGGCTGCGAAGAATATTGAAAGCCTGCACCGGGCGATGGGCGAGATCACCAATTATACGGGCATCATGAATTATCAGGGCGGGCGCTTCCTTTCCGACCCCAACGCCATGGAGCCGGTAATGCGGGATATCGGAAAGCGCGGGTTGCTGTTTCTTGACGACGGAACGTCGGCCCAGTCCAAAACCGCGGCAGTCGCAAAGGGAACGGAGGCGCCCTACGCCTTTGCTGATGTGCAGTTGGACAAGCAGCTTGATGTGAACGCCATCATCCAGAAGCTGGACGAGCTTGAACGCGTCGCAAAGCGCAATGGCCAGGCAATCGGTGTTGCCGCCGCCTTCGATGAGAGTATTGATGCCATCGCGCAATGGACGCAGGAGGCCGCGATGCGAGGCATTGAGATCGTCGGTGTCGCTGCGCTGACCAACGACCCGAAGAGACCCTGAAATAGAGAGAGCTGATGAGCAAGCTGATCGTCAACGCCGAAGACCTGCCGTATCGCCCCTGCGTCGGCGTTATGATCCTCAACCGCCAGGGTCTCGTATGGGCGGGGCGGCGGATTCCGGAAGAGAATTCCGAATATGATGGATCGCCGCAGCTTTGGCAGATGCCGCAGGGCGGCATCGACAAGGGCGAGGATCCGCTGGATGCCGCCTATCGGGAACTCTACGAGGAAACGGGCATTCGCACGGTGACGCTGCTTGCGGAAGCCAGGAACTGGATCAACTACGATTTGCCACCCCAATTGGTGGGCATTGGGCTAAAGGGGAAATTCCGGGGTCAGACGCAGCGCTGGTTTGCCTTCCGTTTCGATGGAGATGAGAAGGAGATCGCAATCAATCCGCCGCCCGGCGGCCATGCGGCGGAATTCGATGCATGGGATTGGAAGTCGATGGAAAGCCTGCCCGGTCTCATCGTGCCCTTCAAGCGGGCGGTCTATGAGCAGGTGGTCGACGAGTTCAGGCACTTGGCTGGCCTAAGCGCCGCAGAGTGAATGACCGGCGGCCAGGGCTGCCGGTCATGTCAATCGTTATTCGGCCTCGTTGGCGGAGTCGGCATTGAGCTGGCCGTACTTCGATTCGCCGATCTTGCCGAGCAGCTCCAGCTGTGTTTCGAGGAAGTCGATGTGACCTTCCTCGTCTGCCAGGAGCTCCTCGAAAAGCTTCATCGAGACGTAGTCCCCGGCCTCATGACAGATGTCGCGTGATTTCTTGTAGGCCGTGCGGGCATCGTATTCGCCGGCGAGGTCGGCTTCCAGAACTTCCTTGACGTTCTGGCCGATCCGAAGCGGGGCAAGAGTCTGAAGGTTGGGATGACCTTCGAGGAAGATGATGCGCGCGACCAGACGATCGGCATGATGCATCTCCTCGATGGATTCTGCCCGTTCCTTCTTGGCGAGCTTGGTGTAGCCCCAGTCTTCAAGAAGTCGGTAATGGACCCAGTATTGGTTGACGGCGCCGAGCTCGAGAAAGAGGGCCTCGTTAAGCCGCTCGATGACTTTTTTGTCGCCTTTCAATGTCCGCTCTCCTGTTTTCTTCATGGAATTCTCTGAGGCGGGACATGAAATCAAATATTTCGGCTTCCGTCGAGTGGTGACGGGCGTGATATTCCTCGGTCGTCTGGATGATGATGTCGACCACGTTCGGGAAGCAGCCACAGCAGCGGCCCCGTTTCCCCATGGCGTGGTATACCTTTGCAGGCACGATAAGCTGCCAACAATCCTCATCGAGAAGTTCTTTGATGACTTCCCGGATTTCGTGATCGGTTATGTAGTTGCAGCTGCAGACAAGCACGGCGTCATTCCAAACATGACATTCACTATCCCCTTTTCTGCAAAAGAAGATGATAGGTGTCAAGAAAAAATCGACTCGCGGAATAGGCCATTCGTCGCACATTGTGGGACTGTCGAAGGTACTCTCCGCTACATTGCAAAGCCTCAAATCCGGCGTTCTGATGCGCGTTCTCAATGGAAATTGCGGCCCTTTGGCATGATCTGAGCTGTTTCCCGTGCTCCATAACTGCCGGAGATGAGGCTCTTCTCCATCACGGCGTTCTCAACTGAGTTTGCGAGTTTCCTTTGACGCGGATCCATCGTCGGATTGAGCGCTTGATCCGAACGATCGCTAACGCCAAAACGACGGGCTTCCTTCTGCAGGATGCCGAGCGCGGGGGTCATATCCTCGATATGATCGACGACGGTGTGGATCACGCCGCTCTGGCTCTCAAGCCTGCCATGAATCTTCACGAGTCGTGCTCCCATGACGATCGGGCGATATTTCTCGAAGACCCTTTGCCAGACAATGGCATTGGCAACGCCCGTTTCGTCTTCCAGTGTCATAAAGATGACGCCCTTGGCGGAGCCCGGGCGCTGACGCACTAAAACCAGGCCGGCGATCGTCACCCTTCTGCCGTTCGGGACGGTGAGAAGATCGACACTCCGCACGACCCCGGCTTTGCGGAATTCGTCGCGGAGGAACGAGACCGGATGACCTTTCAGGGAAAGCGAGAGGTAGCGATAGTCCTCGATGACTTGTTCGCCAGGCAGCATTTGCGGCAGCCGCGTCTCAGGCTCGACCTGCAAGTCGATGTGGCTCACCTGGTCGAACAGAGGAAGCTTTTCGGCAGCGCTCTTCGCATCAAGCGCCCGCACCGCCCAGAGCGCTTCCCGCCGCGACAGTTTTATGGAACGAAAGGCATCCGCATCAGCAAGCCGCTCTATATCCGCTTTCTGCAGGCCTGAGCGTAGCCAGAGATCGCGAATGGAAGAATAGCCCCTGCCTCTGTTGGCGACGAGTTGTTCCATACTCGCTTCCGAAAGGCCCTTTATCTGCCGGAAGCCAAGCCGAACGGCTCGCTTTGTCTTGATGACATCCCGCATGCTGGCATGCCGGAAATCGACTGAACGCTTGTTAAATTCTGCCTCCTCAAGCAAGCAATCCCAGTTCGATTCATTGATGTCGACGGGCCGGATATCAACCCCATGCTCCCTTGCATCCCTGACGAGCTGCGCGGGGGCATAAAAACCCATTGGCTGCGAATTCAGCATCGCAGCACAGAAGACATCAGGATAGTAGGCTTTCACCCAGGAAGAGGCATATACCAGTAGTGCGAACGAGGCCGCGTGGCTTTCCGGGAAGCCGTATTCGCCAAAACCCTTGATCTGGTTGAAGCATTGCTGGGCAAAGTCGCGGGGGTAATCCTTCGCGACCATGCCTTCGATGAACCGCGTTTCGAAATTGCCGATGGTGCCTGTTCGTTTGAAGGTCGCCATGGCCCGCCTCAGTTGGTCTGCTTCGGCCGGCTTGAATCCCGCAGCGGTGATTGCGATCTGCATGGCTTGCTCCTGAAAGAGCGGCACGCCGAGCGTTCGCTCCAGAACTCCCTTCAGTTCCTCGCTTGGATATGTCGTTGGGATACCGCGCGCTTTTTCCTCCCGGCGTTTCAGGTAGGGGTGGACCATGTCTCCTTGAATGGGGCCTGGCCTGACGATGGCGACTTCGATGACGAGGTCGTAGAATTTTTGGGGTTTCAGGCGCGGCAGCATGCTCATCTGCGCTCGGCTCTCGATCTGAAAGACGCCAAGCGTGTCGGCCCGGCACATCATCGCATAGACGGGCTCCTCATCCTCATGCTTATCGTTGCCGAGATCGGCGAGGGTCTTCTTCACGTCGTAATGCAGGAGAAGCAGATCGAATGCCCGCTTCAGGGCGGTCAACATTCCGAGCGCCAGGATATCGACCTTGAGGATCTTCAGATTGTCGAGATCATCCTTGTCCCATTCGACCATGTAGCGTCCGGGCATTGCCGTCTTCATGATCGGAACGACTTCATCCAGCCTGTCCCTAGTGATGACGAACCCCCCGACATGCTGGGTGAGATGGCGGGGAAAACCGAGAAGCTCGGATGCATATTTCAGCACGTTTTTGGTCATGGGATCGAAAATGTCGAGCCCGGCCGCCTTTGCTTCCCGTTCGGATAGCTTCTCTTCCGACCAGCCCCAGACCAAGCTGCCGATCGCGGACTGGACATCTTCTGAGAGACCGAAGGCTTTGGAAACCTCACGTCCGGCGGACCGGGTGCGATAAGTGGTCACCCCTGCGGTGAGACCCGCATGCTCCTTGCCGTATTTCTCATAGATATGCTGGATGACCTCTTCGCGCCTCTCATGCTCGAAATCGACATCGATATCCGGCGGTTCGTCGCGGTCCATCGACAGGAAGCGGTCGAAAAGCAGGGTGCTTTTCTCGGGATTCACCTCGGTTATCTCAAGGCAGTAGCAAATGACGGAATTTGCCGCGGAGCCGCGACCCTGACAGAGGATTTTTTTCTCATGCCTGGCGTACTGGATGATCCTGTGGACCGTCAGGAAGTATGGTTCATATTGCTTACGACGAACGAGATCCAACTCGTATTCGATGTTATTCTGAACTTTCTCAGGCACGCCGTTGGGGAAGCGCTTTGCTGCACCTGAATTGGTAAGGCGTTCCAGTGTTTCATAGGGTGTTTCCCCCTCGTCATTCTCGGAGGGATAGTTGTGCTCCAGTTCGTCGAGCGAAAAGGAAAGGCTTTCAAAGAACTTCCCTGTGTTTGTTACGGCGTGCGCATAGTCTCTGAAGAGGCGCAGAATTTCGTTGCCACTCTTGAGATAGCGTTCGGCATTCGGAGCCAGGAGAAAGCCAGCCTCGGGAATGGGAATATGCTCCCGGATCGACGTAACGATATCGGCGAGGGGGCGGCGGGCCGTATCGTGGTAGAGTGGCTGGTTGGTGGCGATCAGCGGGATGCGGCTACGGTCAGCTAGCATGGAGATGGTCGCAAACATGCGCCTATCGCGGCCGTCATAGGCGGGAGCGAGCGCCATGTGGATGTTTTTCCGGAAGCGTTTTCTGAAGCGCTCCAGACAGGCTTCGAACGCGGCGTGATTGTTATCGTCGGCAATGGACGGGTGCGGAATGATTGCAAGCATCATGTCGTCGCCCCATTCCATCAGATCTGCTTCCGACAGAATGCACTTACCCTTCTCGGCTCTCAGGTTTCCAGCGCTCAGCAACCGGCAAAGATGCGCCCAGCCCTGGCGATCTCGGGGGTAGGCAAGAATGTCAGGCGTTCCATCCGCAAAGACGAGGCGGGCTCCCGGCTGGAAACGGATCGGGTCGGGAATGATGTCCTTCTTCTCGCGCTCCTCCAGAAGCCCGGCTTTCATTCGTTCGAACTTCTTCCGGATCGCCTCTGCCTGGGCATGGGCCCGGACGACACCTGCAACTGAGTTGCGGTCGGCAATGCCAAGGCCTCCAAGCTTCATAACGGCAGCCTGAACGACCATTTCCTCGGGCTTGGAGGCGCCCTCCAGAAACGAGAAATTGGTCTTGGCGCCGATTTCGAAGAAGGCGGACATCAGGCAATGACCCCGTGCATGAACCAACTCTGTGTTGTGTCACGCTCATAATGACCCTGGCGATAGATCCAGAAGCGGCGCCCCTTATCGTCTTCGATCCGGAAATAGTCCCGATCCCCAGCATCCTTTCCATCTACGCCATCGAGCCACCATTCCATTGCCAGCCGCTCCGGGCCCTCGCTCTTCAAGACACGGTGCTGCATGCGCCGCCAGTGAAAGCTCGCTGGTGCGCCATCAGGGATTTCGATGGCAAAGGCATCCATCGGCTCCGCTTTCCGCAATAGCCGGATGGGCCGTTCGCTCCTGGCTGGTGGCAGATGCCCCTCCCGGGTTTTCGGGGCGGACAGATGTTCGATTGCCGGCACTGTAGTGTAGGCTCTTTCCGGTATGTGGCTCTCCCGCAATTGGAAGGTTTGCAGGCAGTCTTCTCCGAGGCGAGCTGAAACCCGATCCACGAAGGCAGCAAGAGACGCGTCCTTCCGCTGGCGGTGTTCGAAGTCTCCCTGTGACGTCACGAAATCTTCGTGCAGGAGTACGTTGAGACGAAGGATCTCGAATCCGTAACCCGCATCGAAATCGTCGTGAATTGCCTGCAGGCGTTCGGCAAAGAGGGCGGCAATGCGCTTGGGCTCCCGCAAGGGCTGCGCGGTCCCGGCAGAAATGCGAAAAACCTTGCCGTCGACACGGAACAGGACCAACTCGAAGATACGGCCGCCGACACCGCGGGCTTCCAGCGAGGGCTTCAGGGAGACGGCAACCTGACCCGTGAGTGCGAGGATATCGTCTTCGGCTCCGATCGGCTCAATCAGGCGACGTTCGACCGAGAGGCTTGCGACCGGCAGGCGTGGAGAGACCGGCTCTTCATCGGTCCCAAGCGCCTGATCGAGCCTCAAGAGCACAGCTCCCCCAAAGCGGCGGGCGAGGGGGGCGCGGGGCGCGGTCAGCAAATCGCCGACATATTTGAGGCCCATCTTGTCCAGGCCCCCTATGGTTTCGTCCTCGAGACGCAGGGCCGCGACGGGCAGGGGAGCCAACGCCTGTTCTGCCTCCCCATGCTCGATGATGCCGCCTTGGCCAAAACGGCTGATGGCCCAGGACAATCCAGGCGAGGAAGAGATGGCGCCGCGGGCGTCAATTCCCATCTGGAAGAGCCGTGCGAGAATATCCTTGAGAAGGGGCGTCTCACCGCCAAACAGATGGGCGCACCCGGTAGTGTCAAGGAACAAGCCATCGACGCCGTCGAGAGCAACAAGCGGGGTATAGCGATCGCACCAGTCGGCGATCGCTTCCAGGAAGCGCCGGTTGGCGGCTGGGTCGTCCTCGATCACATCAAGCGTGGGGTAGATGGCGCGGGCTTCGGCGACACCCATATGCTTTCGGAGATTGAGTGTTTCGGCAGCCTCGTCCAGTGCCGTCAGCCGCATCGTATTGTTGAGGCGGCTGGAACAGACGATCGGTGCGGCTTCAGGACGTCCGTGCGAACGCCAGGAGAGCCCCCATTTCTTTCTTGCGATCCGGTCGGTTGGAAGGTGCGGAAAGTGGAGTGCCAGAATGCGTTGCGCGTTCGTCTGGAAGGCGAGGGTTGGCTGATTGGGAGACGGCGAAAAAACGGCGGTCATGGGGGTTCCACTCCAGTAGAAAGGAGAGGGGAGCCGGGTTGCGGCTCTTCTCCAGGGTGAGATGAAAAACCGGATTGCCGATGCTACCGCCCAGCATCGTGCCATCCGGCAAGGGGCGCGCCTGTGCCGGCGCGGGTGCTGCAAGGAAGCGGAAATAAGCGCTGCTGGCTTCTTCCTCTCCAGCCTGCCGCAACAGGAAAAGCGGGCGTTTCGATGCTTTCGCCCGCAAGCTCAAACGACGGCTCTCCGTCAGGCCGAAGGGCTTTGGGTTGCCGCGGATCTCCAGAACCGTCGCAGGAAAAACGCCGCTTTCGACTGCAGATTCCGCAAGCCAGAGAGCGTCTTCAAGCTTGCGCGGACTGGCATAGAAGAACTGGTCCGGTTTCAGACCGAAATCTCGTAACCCTACGGCGTAGGGGACGCCTGCTTCCATCGTGGAAACCATGTCCGCGATCCACAGGATCGGTAGCGGCGCACTGTGGCTCTCCTCGACTTGACGCTGCAGCATGGCGGCAAGCGCCAGCACAAAGCCGCTGCCGGCACCGGCCTCCCGCAAGAGGTCGGTGCGAGCCTCGGTGATCCCGTCGAGCGGCAAGCCGCCATCGATCGCCTCGTCGAGTGCGGGTATTCCAAGAGGAAGACGCGGGCCGCTGTCGTTCTTGGCGGCGAGGCCTTTGTCGGCCAAGGCTTCGCTTTGCGCGGCCGCCAAGGCCGGCGCGGGCTTCCCTTCAAGCTTTGCAATGGTTTCGCGGAGCGCAAAAAGCCGCTCGCGCGTCACGGCCGACTGTGCCATGACGTTCTCCAAGTCTCAGATGTTCCTGTTATGTTCTTATGGATTCCAGAGGCGGGCGAAAGAGTCAACAGGCATTTGATGTGAATTTATTCCTGCCTTTGATTCCGCTCTCGAAAATCGTGCGCAAAGGTTCTATATGGGCGGCAAAGGAAGGAATATTAATGGCCCGCATAGACCAGAGCGAGGATTGGCGGGATCGCCACGCGCCGACGATCAGTACCTTCGAGTCGTTGGCGATGGAGGCATATAGCCACCTGCCGGAAGAATTCCGCTCGCTGACCACCAATCTGACCATCGAGATCGAGGATTTCCCTGACGACGACGTGTTCGAGGACATGGCGCTGGAAACGCCATTCGACCTTCTCGGCCTCTTTGAAGGCCGGGGCATCTCGGAGCGTTTCACGATGGAAACCGGCGAACTGCCGAACCGTATCCGCCTCTACAGGCGGCCGATCCTCGACTACTGGGCCGAGAACGACGAGACGCTGGGCGATATCATCACCCACGTCCTCATCCACGAGATCGGCCACCATTTCGGTCTCAGCGACGACGACATGGAACGGATCGAGGCAAGTGCCGAAGAGGCGGCCGAACGCTAAGCCTTCGCTTACTGTTCGGATAGCTTCATGTCCGGGTGGTAGTCCTTGCCTTCGACTTCCTTGACGATCGCCTGAGCGCACATCACCTGGCCGGTCTGGGTGTTGAAGGTCAGCGACGGCGAGCCGTTCAGCGACCAGCCCTTGTTGAGGGCGTCGGTTACGCGATGACAGAAAGCGGCATCATCCTGGCCGGTCAGAAGGCGATAAAGCTTCATCTAGAGTCGTCTTTCACTTCGCCGTTTGGCGCTCAGTAATCAGGCGGGCTTTATGAACCAGACTTTCCGCCTGGACAAGATGCAGCCGCTCGATCATCCGTCCATTGACATTGATGACGTTCAGACCTTCGGCAGCCGGGTCGGCAAAGGCGGCGATGATTGCCTCCGCCTCGGCAATTGCCGCATTGTCCGGGCCGAAATGCCGGTTTGACGCTTCGATCTGAGCAGGATGGATCAGCATCTTGCCGTCGAAGCCCATGGCCCGGGCATGCGCGCATTCGGCGTCGAAGGCATCTGCGTCCTTGAAATCATTGAAGACACTGTCGATCGCGTCGAGGCCATAGGCACGCACGGCAAGTACCACCTGCATCAGCCAGGGCACGAGATAGGTGCGGCCGGGCTGCGGCAAGACACCGGTCTCTTTGCGCAGGTCGTTGAGGCCAACGACGAAACAATCGAGTCTTGAGCCCGGCGTGCGTCCGGCTTCGGCGATCGCCGCCGCGTTCAGAATGCCGCGGGGCGTTTCGATCATCGCCCAGATGCGGAGGCTTTCCGGCGCATCGGCATCGGCAAGCCGGTCGCTGATGGACATCACATCCTGAGGCTCGGCCACTTTCGGCAGAAGCACGGCATCCGGTTCCAATGCCAAGACCAGCTCCATGTCGGCATTGCCGAATGTGGAAGCCAGCGCATTGATGCGGATGATCCGCTCCTTGTTCACCAGAGGAGGGCCCGAAAAAAAGGCTTTCAGATTGTCGCGGGCTTCCGCCTTTCGCTCCGGCGCCACCGAGTCCTCGAGATCGAAGATCACGGCGTCGCAATCGAGCGCATGGGTCTTTTCCAAGGCGCGTGCATTGATGGCCGGAACGCTTAGCACCGAACGGCGGAGATTCAAGGAACGAGTCGGAGAGTTGCGGGTCATCACAAATCTGTGCCAAGCTTTGTGATGGGTGGCAAGACAACAAAAAGCCATGCTCACCTTGCAGAGAAAGAAATGAAGGACCACATTCCTTTCCGAAGAAAGGTCTAAACCATGCAAAGCATTCGTTCCGTCTTCCTCCTGCTCGCAGGCATCACAGCCTTCATTGCGTTGGCGCTCCTCACATTTTCTGTGACGCTCGCAGTTGGCGGTATCCTGACGGTGCTCATGGTTGGCCGCGCGCTTTCGCTGAAGATGAAACCGGCCCCCGTTCGCGCCACCGCCAGAACGAAGTCACATTCCGGCGAGAGCATGCGTATCTGGAATGACGGGCGCGGCACGATCATCGACCTCTGACCGTCGGGTCGTTTCCAGAAAAATTTCGACATCGCTGTCGGCTCGGCTGATCTTCCCGCGTCTTTGAAAGGCCAGGGCTTTTGCCCAAACCAAATCAAACAATGGAGGACAGAATGGATACCGCAACGGAAACCGGCGCAACGAAAATGCCGCCGGTCAAGAATGGCTTGTTGCCTTATGTCACCGTCGACGGTGCTTTGAAGGCGGCGGAATTCTACAAGCGTGCGTTCGGCGCCGAGGAGGCTTTTGTCGTTCCTCCTGACGAAAACGGGCGGACGATGCATGTTCACCTCTACGTCAACGGAAGCTCGCTGATGCTCTGCGATGCCTACCCCGAGCATGGTCATCCCTTCGAAAAGCACCAGGGCTTCAGTCTCCAGCTTGTTATCGACGATATCGATTTCTGGTGGGAGCGCGCGGTTCAGGCTGGCGTAGAGGTGATCATGCCCGTTCAGCTGATGTTCTGGGGCGATCGGTATGGCCAGCTTCGCGATCCGTTCGGGGTTCTCTGGGCAATGAATGCGCCAGCGAATGCAAGTTGATCTCACGATATCCATGGATGGCTGCGCGTCGAATCCGCGCGCAGCCTTTTCCGCGGTGTAAATTTTCCTTCATTTTGGCCGAAATCTGGACTAAACGCTGATCAACAAAACTACGTCTGCTGACATTGGAGCCAGGCCATGGACAAATTCGTAAAGCTGACGGGCGTTGCTGCCCCTCTGCCTGTTGTCAACATCGACACCGACATGATCATTCCGAAGGATTACCTGAAGACGATCAAGCGCACCGGTCTTGGCAAGGGTCTTTTCGCCGAAGCCCGTTACAATGAAGACGGTTCTCCGAACCCGGATTTCGTGCTGAACAAGCCGGCCTATCAGAATGCGAAGATCCTGGTTGCCGGTGACAATTTCGGTTGCGGCTCCTCGCGCGAGCATGCGCCATGGGCGCTTCTCGACTTCGGCATCCGTTGCGTAATCTCGACCAGCTTCGCCGACATCTTCTACAACAACTGTTTCAAGAACGGCATTCTGCCGATCAAGGTCAGCCAGGAAAACCTCGACAAGCTGATGGACGACGCCTCGCGCGGCTCCAATGCGATCCTGACGGTCGACCTGGAAAACCTTGAGATCACCGGTCCGGACGGCGGTTCGATCAAGTTCGATCTCGACGAGTTCAAGCGCCACTGCCTGCTGAACGGCCTCGACGATATCGGCCTGACACTCGAGAAGGGCAAGGCAATCGACAGCTTCGAAGCCAAGAACGCGGCATCGCGCCCCTGGGCTGCTTAAGTCTTAAAAACATAGCATTCGAGAAAGCCGGGTTTTCGCCCGGCTTTTCTTTTGCTGCTTACAGCAACCGTTCTTTCCAAACCTTCAGCTTTTCCAGCGAGACACCGATGCCGCCGCAGACTTCGATCAGCGGATTATTGAAGCGGGCGAGAATATCGGAATGCACGTCGGCCACCGCCAGGGCGGCCCCGCAGGCGGGCTCGACCAGAATGCGATAGGCATCGGCGAACTTCAGGCAGGCGGTGACCGCCTGCGCATCCGTGACCGTGACGCTTTCGATCGGGTGGTGCTTCGGCAGATCGAAGACGTGCTGCGCCACCTGACGTGCGCCAAGCGAACTGGCGATTGAGGTGATCGCCGGCAAGGTAAGGCGCTCGCCTGCAGCAAGGCTGGCATAAAGCGAAGCGGCCCCTTCGGTCTCGACGGCAATGACCGGCACATCAGACAGGCCGTTTCGCTCGAGACCGGCTACGATGCCCGCCAGCAAGCCGCCACCGCCGACGCTCGTGATGACGCAATCAAACTCGGCGCCCTTTGCGACAACCTCGTCGATCAAAGTGCCGTGCCCCTCCCACAGAAGGGGATGATCGAATGGGTGCACGTAGGCTGCGTTTCTGGCCTTCGCGTGTTCTATTGCGAAGGCATTCGCTTCGTCGAACACCGATCCATGCACGAGAACCGTGGCGCCGGTTGCTTCGATCGATTGGCGCACTTCCGGCGACGTCGTCTCCGGTACGACGATCGTCACCGGAATGCCGAGCGCCCGTCCCGTATAAGCGGCGGCGATCCCCGCATTGCCGCCGGAGGCGCAGAAGATCTCCCGTGCGCCGTTCTCGATCTCGTGCTGGCAAAGCCTGCCAACACCGCGAAGCTTGAAGCTTCCAGAGGGCTGCAGCGCGTCGAGCTTCAGCCAAAGCGGCTTGTTGCTTGCGCTGTAGTCGGCGGAGGTGCGGAAAAGCGGCGTGTCGAGGTGGAGCGGTGCAGATGGCATGACGGTGTCCGATGACCGTGGCGATGGAGGCTCTTCTTGTGGACCCGCATGCGCCGATCGGTCAACGAGGGATCGCGGCAGTAATTCCGCAACCGTACCGAATCGGCCGCCCACTCGCTTGAAATGCCGTTTTTGCAGGTCTAAGAAGCCGCAACTTGTTTTTCCGCGGAGGGTTTCATGACAGCGCGCAATCTTTTCCTGCTGCCGGGCGACGGCATCGGCCCAGAGGCCATGGGCGAGGTCCGCAAGATCATTGCCTATATGAACGAGGCAATGAATGCCGGCTTCGTCACCGACGAAGGTCTGGTCGGCGGCAGCGCCTATGACGCGCACGGCGCGGCGATCTCCGAAGGCGACATGCAGAAGGCGCTCGCAGCCGACGCCGTTCTCTTCGGCGCCGTCGGCGGTCCGAAGTGGGATGATGTTCCCTATGAAGTACGCCCCGAAGCCGGCCTGCTGCGCCTGCGCAAGGATCTGGAGCTTTTCGCCAACCTGCGTCCGGCCATCTGCTACCCGGCGCTCGCTTCCGCTTCCTCGCTGAAGCCGGAGCTGGTCGAAGGCCTCGATATCCTGATCATCCGCGAACTGACAGGCGGCGTCTATTTCGGCGAGCCGAAGACCATCACCGATCTCGGCAATGGCCAGAAACGCGCGATCGACACGCAGGTCTACGATACATACGAAATCGAGCGCATCTCGGCCGTGGCCTTCGAAATGGCCCGCACGCGTCAGAATCGCGTCTGCTCGATGGAAAAGCGCAACGTCATGAAGTCGGGCGTGTTGTGGAACCAGGTCGTCACAGCGACGCACAAGGACAAGTATTCCGACGTCAAGCTCGAGCACATGCTAGCGGATGCCGGTGGCATGCAGCTGGTGCGCGCGCCGAAGCAGTTCGACGTCATCGTCACCGACAACCTGTTCGGCGACATGCTGTCCGACGTTGCCGCCATGCTGACGGGCTCGCTCGGCATGCTGCCTTCGGCTTCGCTTGGCGCCCCGGATGCCAAGACCGGCAAGCGCAAGGCGCTCTATGAGCCGGTGCATGGTTCGGCTCCTGACATTGCCGGCAAGGGCATCGCCAATCCGATCGCGATGATCGCTTCCTTCGCCATGTGCCTGCGCTATTCCTTCAACCTCGTGAAGGAAGCCGACAACCTCGAAAAGGCGATCGCCAACGTCCTCGACAAGGGCATCCGCACCGGCGACATCATGGCCGAAGGTTGCACGAAGGTTGGAACCATTGAGATGGGCGACGCGATCCTCGCCGAGTTCAAGGCGCTTTCTGCCTGATATTTCACGTGAAACACGCTTTTGGCCCTTCGCATCTGTTGATGCGGAGGGCCTTTGCTTGAAGGCAGTTATTGTCGCCCCTATCTCCCTTCTGCATTGAGGAAAGAGCGGAGTGGAATGAGCGGGACCGTCGATCGCAAGCCAAGTTTCTGGAACTATCTGCGAAGGCGTTACGAGGCGCGGCGTACGATCCATCGGCGGGTTCCCTGGAAGGGCTTCGTGTTCACCGCCATCAACGCGGTTGCCATTGCGTTCTTCGTCTTCGACCGTCCGCTCGGACAGGCGGCCAAGGACCTGGCGCCGCGGCTGATCACCGTTGCCGGGGACATTACCGATATCGGCAGGCTCGCCTGGATCCTGGCAGGCCTCTGCACGATCTTTGCCACCGGCTATCTCGTTCGCCGCCGACTCTGGAAGGTGCGCAGGCGGTTCCGCATGGTCTATTTCACACAGATGACGGCCTATGTCGGGTTGTCTGTGCTGGTCACCAGCATCATTGCCAACGTGTTGAAGTTTGCAATCGGCCGGGCCCGACCGCTGATCTATGAGCAGGAGGGTATCTTCAGCTTCGCGCCTTTCAATGCTGACTTCCTGCATCAGAGCTTTCCGTCGGGCCATTCGGCCAACATCGGCGCGCTGTTCGTGGCGCTCGCACTTCTCTTCCCGCGCTTTCGCCTTGGTTTTATCGGCATAGGCCTTTGGCTTGGCGCCACACGCGTCATCATCGGCGTGCATTATCCAAGCGATGTCGTGGCCGGCCTTGCGTTGGGCGCCTGGTTCGCCTTTGCCACCTCGGTCCTCTTCGCGCGCTTCGGCTTGGTGTTCTCCATCGATCGCGATGGCGGCTGGCCGACGCCGCGGCTGAGCCGTCTTCTCTAGCCTTCCATAAATAAAAAACCCGGCGCCTTGAGAGCGCCGGGCAGATGTTTGCAGTCCTCAATCGGCTCAATCCATGGCGTGGATATCGCGGTCCTTCGTTTCCGGCAGGAAGATCAGGCCGATGACCAGCGTGATGGCTGCGAAGACGATCGGATACCAGAGGCCGAAGTAGATATCGCCCTTGGCCGCGCTCATTGCAAAGGCCATCGCCGGCAACAAGCCGCCGAACCAGCCGTTGCCGATATGGTAAGGCAGCGACATGCCGGTGTAGCGGATGCGGGTCGGGAAGAGTTCGACCAGCAGGGCTGCGATCGGGCCATAGACCATCGTCACATAGAGAACGAGCACGAACAGAATGGCGATCGTGCCGATCCAGTTGACACGGGCAGGGTCGGCTACCATGGAGAAGCTGCCACCCTTGGCAATGTTATAGACCGCCATGTCGGTGGCGCCCTTTGCTTCATCGGCCGTCAGCAGCTTGTCGGCAACCAGCTTGTCGACCGGTACGGTCTGTTTTTCACCGGCGCGTACTGCGTCAGCGTTGAGGGCAAGCTCAGGGTTGGCCGCGATGAAGGCGTCCAGCTTCGCATCCGGCACCTTGATGGCGCCGCGGTTCAGCGGGTATCCGGCATCATGAAGGGCGATGTTGACGCCCTTTTCGAACGCGCCCGTCATTGCCTTTGCCTTGTCGCCGGCGGCGACGACGTCGAAGCTGGGGATGGTTTCGTCACCGATCTTGATCGTGGCAGGCTGGCCTGCCGGGCCGGGCACGACATCATAAGGCACCGAGTTCTTGGTCAGGAAGGCAGTGGCCACATCGCAAGAGTTGGTGAACTTCGACGTTCCAGTTGGGTTGAACTGGAATTTGCAATCCGCCGGATCGGCCGTCACGGTTGCACGGATAGAAGCCTGGGCTTCCGCAAGCGCCGGATTGGCAGTCCAGGTCATGGCCTTGAACAACGGGGTGTAGGTAACGGCGGCGATCAAGAGGCCGGCCATCAGGATCGGCTTGCGGCCGATCCTGTCGGACAGGGCGCCGAAGATGACGAAGAAGGGCGTGCCCAGGAAGAGCGCAATGGCGACCATGATGTTTGCCGACTGCAGATCAACCTTGAGCACGTTCTGCAGGAAGAACAACGCATAGAATTGGCCGCCGTACCAGACGACCGCCTGACCCATCGTTGCGCCGAGAAGCGCGATCAGGGCGATCTTGGCGTTCTTCCACTGACCGAAAGCTTCCGTCAGCGGTGCCTTGGATCCCTTGCCTTCGGCCTTCATGCGCTGGAATGCCGGAGATTCGTTCATCTTCAGTCGAATCCAGACGGAAATCCCGAGGAGCACGACGGAGACGAGGAACGGAATGCGCCAGCCCCATGCCGCAAAGGCTTCCTTGCCCATCAGGAACTGGACGCCGACGATGACGAGAAGTGACAGGAAGAGGCCGAGCGTAGCCGTGGTTTGGATCCACGACGTGAAGTATCCGCGGCGTCCATGCGGGGCATGTTCGGCCACGTAAGTCGCCGCACCGCCATATTCACCGCCGAGCGCAAGACCCTGCAAGAGGCGAAGTCCGATCAGGATGATCGGTGCTGCGATACCAATCGTCGCCGCACCCGGCAGGATGCCGACGAGGAAGGTGGAGAGGCCCATGATAAGGATCGTCACCAGGAACGTGTATTTGCGTCCGACGAGATCGCCGAGACGCCCGAAGACCAGTGCGCCGAACGGACGCACGAGGAAGCCGGCAGCGAAGGCCAAAAGCGTGAAGATGTTTCGCGTTGCTTCCGGATACTGGGTAAAATAGGTCGCGCCGATATAGGTTGCGAGCGAACCGTAAAGGTAGAAGTCGTACCATTCGAAAACGGTGCCGAGCGATGAAGCGAAGATAACCTTCTTCTCCTCGCCCGTCATCGGACCGGCCTTGGGGCCGTCGACGCTTGCGATATTTGCCATTTTCTGTCCTCCACAGAATGATGTGAAACGCGGCGCGCGACCACCATGCTCTCCTCAAAGCATACCCTCGGGTCGCGGTTCGCCTGACAAGAGTGTGACAGAAAAGCTCATCCATACAGAGAGCGGCTTTGGGATTATGACTTTAGTCTAACACCTTCGCGCGAATTGCCGCTGGATGGCGCAGCGCGTCCCGCCCGAGGAGTCGGGCGTTGCCGGCTTCACGGTCTATGAGAAAGAATATTCACGATTGTTCCAAAGGGGTCGCGCACGTAGAAGCGCCGAACACCCCAGGGCTCATTGGCCGGCCCATAGATGATTTCGAAGGCTGATGCACTCATGGCTGCGAAGGCCTCGTCAACATCGTCGACCTCGATCGAGAGGCCTGGAACCGGTGTGTCTGAGCCGCCCTCGCTCGCAAAGCCCACCTGGACCCGCATTGATTGGTTTGAGCCATAGGTGGAGATCCAGTCGTGATCCATCAGTACGTCGAGGCCAAGGATATCCTTATAGAAGACCTTGGCAGCGGCCGGATCGGCTGTTTCGATGTTCGCTACGATTCGCAGGACCTTCATATCGCCTCCGGCAATACCGTTTCCCTTAAGCTATGCGCGAACTCCCCGCGGGCAAGAAAAAAGCCGGGCGGCAGGTACCGTCCGGCTTCTGTTTTTCCCTTGAGCGATCCGTCTTATGCGGCCTCGGTCGTGTGTGCCTTGCGAACTTCTTCGTCCGTGAGGATGCCGCTGGCGCGCAGCAGCGCCGCGAACCGGCCGTTGCTATGGCTGAGCTCATCGAAGCTGCCTTCTTCGACGACACGGCCACCGTCCAGGAACAGGACCTTGTCCGCTTCGCGAACAGTCGAAAGACGGTGCGCGATGATGAATGTCGTGCGGTTCTGGCGCAGGTTGTCGATTGCGGCCTTAACGCGATTTTCGGTTTCGACGTCAAGCGCACTTGTCGCTTCGTCTAGCACGAGGATCGGGGCATCCTTGAGGATGGCGCGGGCAATCGCCACACGCTGACGTTCGCCGCCAGAGAGCCTGTTGCCGCGTTCGCCGACATGGGTGTCGTACTGCTCTTCGCGCGTCTCGATGAAGTCGGCGGCAGCGGCCGCTTCAGCTGCTCGACGCATGTCCTCATCCGAGGCGCCTTCCCGGCCGAGGCGAATGTTGTCGCTGATCGAGCGGTTGAGCAGGCCGGCATCCTGGAACACCGTCGCGATATAGCGGCGCAGCGACTTGCGGGTGATCTTCGTCGTGTCGTGACCATCGACGAGGATCTGGCCGCTATCCGGGTCATACACGCGCTGCAGCAGGTTGATCATCGTGGTCTTGCCCGAACCGGTCGGACCGACGATCGCAACCGTCTGACCAGCCTTGGCGGTAAAGGACACGTTGTGCAAGCCCTGCGCGGTGTTGCCGAAGCGGAACGACACGTTGCGGAATTCGACTTCACCCTTCACGTCGGCGATATCGTCATTGCCGGCAGGCTCTTCGCGTTCACGCACGGAGTCTTCGAGCGAGTAGAAATCCTCGAGCTTCGAACGGGCCTCGAAAATCTGCGTGGCAAACTGGCGCATCTGGTCGAGACGCGAGATCAGCAGGTTCGCAAAGCCGATGAAGGCAATCACGTCGCCGATGCGCAGCTCGCCGGACTGAACCATGAGCGTGCCGATGACCAGGATGATCATCATCGCAATGGTCGAAGCCATGCGGTTCATGGCGCCCGCGAGAGCCCACCAGTCGAGAACCGGATACTGAGCCTGCAGCAGGCGCTCGGCAAACGACTTCAGTGCCTTGGTTTCTGCTTCGATGCGATTGTAGCTATGGAGGACCGATACGTTGCTGATCGAGTCGCTGACGTGTGAGAAAACGGTGTGGTAGTGGTTTTCGACCGACGCCTGGCCATCCTTGGTGCGGCTCATGACGAGACGACCAATCAGCCAGTAGGCGACGCCGAGCACGACCAGCACGCCCGAAAGACGCAGGTCCATCGACATCGCAGTCGGCACCAGAAGCGCGATGGCAACGGCAGTCGCCAGGTGGTTGCGCATGAACTCGAGCCAAAGGCCAAAGAGCGTTTCGCATGCGCGCAGCAGCGTATGCAGCGCATTCGACGTGCCACGCTGATGATGCCAGGACAGCGGCATGGAGATGATACGGCCGAACGCTTCCGTCAGCAGTGTGGCGCGGCGGCCATGGGCCAGCCGGTCGGCCTCACGAGCGACAAGAACGAACGCTATGGTGTTGAAAACGGCAAAGCCGGCCCACATGAAAAGGATGGGTTTGACTTCGCCCTTGCCTGAAATTGCATCGATGATGCGACCGAACAAAATCGGTTCGGCGATTGTGATCGCGGCAAGCACGATGTTCGCAATAACGACCAGGGATACGCGGAGCTTGTAGGCGCCGAGATAGCGCAAAGCTCTAGCATAGACCTTGAATAGCGACACGGCGATACCTCTTGTGCATTTGCGAAATAATGGACGCTGCAACGCTACAAAAAGATACCTGAACCAGCGATTAACGAAGCGTTCAGACGAGCGGTCGCGGCAAGATTCTTTTACGGAGCGCACCCACAGCAATCCATTCCGAGGGACTGAACTTTTTTGGGACGTATCGCAAATCTCGCAATTTTCACTTGCGTTGCATGGTCGCGCTGGCACACCATAGATTGACGTCTAAATGCGTCGCAGGGGCGCCCAACCAAACACTTCCCTTGGTCGTGATCATTCCGCTAGGAGCCCAACTGGCGTAGGGGCATTTATTTTGAGTATTCATTCATTAATTCAATTGCTTGTCGTTCTGGAAGAGTGTCGAAGACCCGAAGGAGTTGTTGGCGAACTGGAGCATGTCATCCACGCCTACGGCTTCCAGTATTATGGCCTTTTGCGACACCTGAAAGCGACTGAAGATCCAATCAGTCTGATGTTTGCCGGTCATTGGCCAGAGAAATGGCCGCAGATCTATATTTCGAAAAAATACGTTCTCAGCGATCCGACGGTTCGCTATCTCGCATATGCGCAAAGGCCGTTTCGCTGGAAGGATAGTCTGGCGGCCTTCCGGAAGGACCCGCATCACCGCCGGATGGAGCAAATGATGGCCGACGCGCATAGCCATGGCCTGAAGGACGGCTACATTTTCCCCATCCAGGGCAGAAACGGCATCCTTGGTAATATGAGCATAGGCGGGACACCGGTAGACCTCTCTCCTGTCGAGATCTCGCTCTTTGATGCCGTTGCCCGAAAGGCTTTCTGGCGTCTTCTTGAGCTTAAGGGGGAGGCGGATGCGCTTGAAGAAGTTTCCGGCATCGACACGCGTTTGACGCGCCGGGAGATGGAAATACTTCAATATCTCGCGGAAGGCATGACCTCGGTTGAGATTGGCAAACGCCTCAAGATTTCAAACCACACCGTCGACTGGTACATGAACGGCCTGCAAGACAAGCTGAAGGCAAAGAATAGACAGCACGCGGTCGCTGTCGCCTTCCGGCATGGGCTGATCACCTAGTCTTAGAGAAATTCTATTTCGGACGGCTCCGGAAATTGAACTTTCCGTGACAGCGCGTTAAGACTTCTCTTCGCGGGTGCAGCATTGCCCGTTTCGATGCCGTGAGGAGACTGCATTGCCCATATCCAAGATACTTGTTGCCAACCGTTCGGAAATTGCCATCCGCGTGTTTCGCGCGGCCAATGAGCTCGGGATAAAAACGGTCGCGATATGGGCGGAAGAAGACAAACTGGCGCTGCACAGGTTCAAGGCAGACGAAAGCTATCAGGTCGGCCGCGGCCCGCATCTCGCCCGCGACCTCGGCCCGATCGAGAGCTATCTGTCGATCGATGAGGTGATCCGCGTCGCCAAGCTTTCCGGCGCCGATGCGATCCATCCCGGCTACGGTCTGCTGTCGGAAAGTCCGGAATTCGTCGATGCCTGCAACAAGGCGGGCATCATCTTCATCGGCCCGACGGCCGATACCATGCGCCAGCTCGGCAACAAGGTCGCAGCACGCAATCTGGCAATCTCGGTCGGCGTGCCTGTCGTGCCGGCAACCGAGCCACTGCCGGATGATATGGCTGAGGTCGCCAAGATGGCGGCGGTGATCGGCTACCCTGTGATGCTGAAGGCCTCCTGGGGTGGCGGCGGACGCGGCATGCGCGTCATCCGCTCGGAAGCCGACCTTGCACGCGAGGTGACGGAGGCCAAGCGCGAAGCGATGGCGGCTTTTGGTAAGGACGAGGTCTATCTCGAAAAGCTCGTCGAGCGTGCGCGCCATGTCGAAAGCCAGATCCTTGGCGACACGCATGGCAATGTCGTTCATCTCTTCGAGCGCGACTGCTCGATCCAGCGCCGCAACCAGAAGGTCGTCGAGCGTGCGCCGGCGCCTTACCTGTCGGAAGCCCAGCGCCAGGAACTGGCGGCGTACTCGCTGAAGATCGCGGGTGCCACCAACTACATCGGTGCGGGCACCGTCGAATATCTGATGGATGCCGACACCGGCAAATTCTACTTCATCGAAGTCAATCCGCGCATCCAGGTCGAGCACACGGTCACCGAAGTCGTTACAGGCATCGATATCGTCAAGGCGCAGATCCACATCCTTGATGGCTTTGCGATCGGTACACCGGAATCGGGCGTTCCCGAGCAGAAGGACATCCGCCTCAACGGCCATGCCCTGCAGTGCCGCATCACGACAGAGGATCCGGAGCACAACTTCATTCCGGACTACGGCCGCATCACCGCCTATCGTTCGGCATCCGGCTTCGGCATCCGTCTCGATGGTGGCACCTCCTATTCCGGCGCGATCATCACCCGCTACTACGATCCGCTGCTGGTCAAGGTCACTGCCTGGGCCCCGAACCCGCTGGAAGCGATCTCCCGCATGGACCGTGCATTGCGTGAGTTCCGTATCCGCGGCGTTGCGACGAACCTCACCTTCCTGGAAGCGATCATCACGCATCCGAATTTCAAGGATAACAGCTACACCACGCGCTTCATCGACTCGACGCCGGAGCTCTTCCAGCAGGTCAAGCGACAGGATCGCGCGACGAAGCTTCTGACTTACCTCGCTGATGTGACGGTCAACGGCCATCCGGAAGCCAAGGATCGACCGAAGCCGTCCGCCGATATCGCCGAGCCGATCGTCCCTTATACCAACGGCAGCGGCATCGCCGACGGCACCAAGCAGCTTCTCGACAAGCTCGGCCCGAGGAAGTTCGGCGAGTGGATGCGCAACGAAAAGCGCATCCTGATGACCGATACGACGATGCGCGACGGCCACCAGTCGCTGCTTGCGACCCGCATGCGCACCTATGACATCGCGCGGATCGCCGGCACCTATGCGCACGCTTTGCCGAACCTCCTGTCGCTCGAATGCTGGGGCGGCGCGACGTTTGACGTTTCGATGCGCTTCCTGACGGAAGATCCATGGGAACGTCTGTCGCTCGTGCGCGAAGCCGCGCCTAACCTGCTTTTGCAGATGCTGCTGCGCGGCGCAAACGGCGTCGGTTACAAGAACTACCCTGACAACGTCGTCAAATACTTCGTCCGGCAGGCTGCTGCCGGTGGCATCGACCTTTTCCGCGTCTTCGACTGCCTGAACTGGGTGGAGAATATGCGCGTATCGATGGATGCGGTGGCCGAGGAGAACAAGCTCTGCGAAGCGGCGATCTGCTACACCGGCGATATCCTGAATTCGGCGCGCCCGAAGTACGATCTCAAGTACTACACCGACCTCGCCGTTGAGCTCGAAAAGGCCGGTGCGCATATCATCGCGCTGAAGGATATGGCGGGCCTGCTGAAGCCGGCTGCCGCCAAGGTGCTGTTCAAGGCGTTGCGCGACGCCACCAGCCTGCCGATCCACTTCCACACGCACGACACCTCGGGCATTGCAGCGGCGACGGTTCTCGCGGCGGTCGATGCCGGCGTCGACGCGGTCGATGCGGCAATGGATGCACTGTCCGGCAACACCTCGCAGCCCTGCCTTGGCTCGATCGTCGAGGCCCTGCGCGGCTCCGAGCGCGATCCCGGTCTCGATCCGGAATGGATCCGTCGGATCTCTTTCTATTGGGAAGCGGTGCGCCATCAGTACGCGGCCTTCGAAAGCGACCTCAAGGGACCGGCCTCCGAAGTCTATCTGCACGAAATGCCGGGCGGCCAGTTCACCAACCTCAAGGAACAGGCCCGTTCGCTCGGCCTCGAGACGCGCTGGCACGAAGTGGCGCAGGCCTATGCCGACGCCAACCAGATGTTCGGCGATATCGTCAAGGTGACGCCGTCCTCGAAGGTCGTCGGCGACATGGCGCTGATGATGGTCTCGCAAGACCTGACGGTTGCCGATGTCGTCAGCGCCGACAAGGAAGTCTCCTTCCCGGAATCTGTTGTCTCGATGCTGAAGGGCGATCTCGGTCAGCCTCCATCAGGCTGGCCGGAGGCGCTGCAGAAGAAGGCACTGAAGGGCGATGCGCCCTATACGGTGCGTCCGGGTTCGCTGCTTGCC
Organism: Rhizobium sp. 57MFTsu3.2; assembly: GCF_012932765.1. Classification (NCBI taxonomy): domain Bacteria; kingdom Pseudomonadati; phylum Pseudomonadota; class Alphaproteobacteria; order Hyphomicrobiales; family Rhizobiaceae; genus Rhizobium; species Rhizobium sp. 57MFTsu3.2. The sequence goes on along the minus strand of NZ_JDWI01000012.1, from coordinate 909 downwards.
GACGCTGACCTCGATGCCGAGCGCAAGACGATCGAGACCAAGCTGGAGCGCGAGGTCAATGACTTCGAATTCGCGTCCTACCTGATGTATCCGAAAGTCTTCACCGACTTTGCGCTGGCCTCCGACACCTACGGCCCGGTCTCCGTCCTGCCGACGCCGGCCTATTTCTACGGCCTTGCCGATGGCGAGGAACTGTTTGCCGATATCGAAAAGGGCAAGACGCTTGTCGTCGTCAACCAGGCGATGAGCCAGACCGACGAGCAAGGCATGGTGACTGTCTTCTTCGAACTCAACGGCCAGCCGCGCCGCATCAAGGTGCCGGATCGCGCCCATGGTGCGACCGGTGCCGCCGCCCGCCGCAAGGCGGAACCGGGCAATGCCGCGCATGTCGGTGCGCCGATGCCAGGCGTCATCTCGCGCGTCTTTGTCTCGCCCGGGCAGGCGGTCAATGCCGGTGACGTGCTTGTTTCCATCGAGGCTATGAAGATGGAAACGGCGATCCACGCCGAAAAGGACGGTGCGATCGCGGAAGTGCTTGTCAAAGCCGGCGACCAGATCGACGCCAAGGATCTGTTGGTCAGCTACGCGGGCTGACGAAGATGCGAAGGACAAAAAGAGGGCGGCCTTCGGGCCGCCCTCAGACTGCTGACAAACCCGTCGATATTTTCGGCGGGTTTGTTTTTTGGACGTTGGTTGTTTTAGTTGGGTTCTGAGGCGGGGCGAAGTTGGCGGCCTCTGGCCCTCATGCCATGGCTGGTCTGGGTGGCTTGGTGAGCGCCATGGCGATCTTCTTGATGTTTTGGGCGGCTGCAGCCAGCAGGCACTGGCATGCGACGCGGGTGAGACTTCGAAAGCGGGCATAGCGATGCCCGTGAAGCTGCTTGGCATCGGCAAACGAGCGCTCGACCG
>NZ_JDWI01000011.1:0-175609 GCF_012932765.1 Rhizobium sp. 57MFTsu3.2 | reverse complement strand
AGGCGCCAGCAGATCAGAAATTGTCGAAACAGGCCGCAATACAAGGAAACTCCACCGGCTTACAAAGAGGAGCCAAATCCGGCCCGGGGAGCCAGTTTCAGAGATAAACGCCTGCTTTTGTTGATATTCCAAAAGCAGGCGTTTTCTTTCCCCACTTTTGAAATCGCGTTTGGCCGATTGGTTCCTGTGGATAATCTTCTACGACGTCCACGCCAGGCTGTGGTGGAATCAGAAAATTTGCGTCCGCTGCTCACCGTTCGACCATAGACCGGGAACTTTTCCTCGCCTCAGCGGTTTCCCTCACGCAGCGCTTCCAACACGCTGTGGGACTTGCATCGCCCAACATCCAGGTCCGCGTTAGGCCCGGCGCCGGCTCCCTGCCCGCCGGGCTAGTGCTTGTATGTCCGGTCCGATCTTTCACAATTCTCCCACCCAAATGCGCGCTATAATAGCATTTGCGCACTGCTTGTCTCGATTATCGTGACCGCCAGGCTCCGGCCCTCTTCAATTTCCGCATTCTTGAATCCAATGCGCGCCCTCCAACGGCGTTGCGAGATCGGTGTATTGAAACTGGGGATCTGCAGCATGGAATCAGCAATATACTTCGGAACTGGCGTCGTAGTAGCGAAGCGGACAGATGCATTCCCCTGGGAGGTCAGTGGGTGTTCTTGTTATCGATAACAGCCACTTTCCAGCCCCGTCCCACGGCTTAGGGACGATCCTCTACGAAAAAGACGCCATAGAAGAACTTTGGGAGAAAAGACCAGGATCTCGGTGGTCGCGTCCCGATCTCCAGATTCTGACCGGCGAGGGAGACAAGGCAGAGCTGAGCGGCACTTACGCTGTGCCGATCGCGCCGGGAGAAAAGTATGTTGTCGGCATCTTTGAAAATGGGTCTGGCCCCCTCTCAGACCCACATGTCCGCTGCACTGGCACCATAACAGCGGTGCCAGGCGCGCCGAAAACAACCGATCTCATAACCGACGGTGAGAACGGATCAGGCGGCACCTTCCATGTACACACATCGAGACAACCGTTCATACGGATATTGTATTCGTTGGAGCAACCATGGAGCCGCCAAGTTTTGACAGCTGGATCCCAGTCCTCCGAGACCCGGTCGGTAGGATAAAAAACACTCCCAGTTCTGGCAGAACGCATCACGTCACATTGGATTCATTGGTGCCCGGAAACCCCTTTCATTTCACGATCATGGTCGTCGATCCCGGCGGAAACTGGGACGTGCTGACGAGCAGCTTCGCGACGCTCGGGCGGAGGGTGACGGTGCAATTCCCCCAGATGCGCATTCTCAATGATGGCGACCCATCCAGCGTTGGTGAAGGGGAGTTTTGATTTCGTGTTTCCGCAGGCGATGACCACCGTGCAATGAACATATTGCAGGATTTCCACCTCCCAACGATGGATATTGACGATTGGCCGGAAACCGGTCGCCCGTATTCAATCGGATTCGCTTATGTCGAGAATACATTTGCATCGATCCCAACGGACCGCCCAAATATTTGGGTGGGATCGTGGGGCTTGGAGCATGATGCCCCCCTGGAGTCGGATGAGGGAGCCGGAAACTTTCTAATGAAACTTTCGCTGCCGACCGGGTCCAGGGAGACCGTATCGAGCAGAACTGTAAAGCTGCGATGCCCCACGACCACGACCGGCGATGACTTCGGTTACGAGGTTGATGTGACATTCTCTGTCGAATACGGTCGATGATAGTGACAGTTCTCAAAGAAAAGCCGCCGACATTCGCGCCGACGGCTTCTTTTCGTGGGTGCCACGGTTGGCGCCCGTGGCACTGCTGACTAGAAGTTAAAATACAGGCTCACACCTGACCTACGATTGTAGGGGTAATAGTCGCGATAGCCGTATCGGGGATAGCCGTAATACCGCGGACGGTAGCACGAGCCGTAATACCGACAGTCGCGATAAGCGTACCGCCGATTCTTCCAGTGGCCATTCGCATATCCGTTACCGTGGCCGCGGTGCTTGACCTGCTCGACGTCGGCGGTGTGGATAGGTGCTGCTTTCGGCACGCCAATTGGCGCGGCGTTTAGCGGCAGGGCGAAAGATCCAGCCAGGACCATGGCTGCGAGTGCGGCCAAAATCTTCTTCATCATCGGATCATCCTTTCAGGCTGCGAGCCTGGGTTAACAGGCATTAACCTCCGATGAACGGCTGCGCGCTGCGGACTTCGCAATAAAGTCAGCCGGCGCGCTGCTTTTGTTGGAGCAGGTAATGACCACGCCAGCCATTGGTGTAGTTCCCGGAAAATGAGATCGAAGAGCTCAGCCCTAGATGCTCCTCCTAACACCTCGCGCATACAGGCTTCGGCTCAGCATCGGAACAATTTTACCTGCAGAAGAAATAGCCCGCGAAGGTTGGGCGACCGGTGAAAAATCCGCGCGATTTTTGCCGCTGGTCTGGCGACCTCCGCTTTTGCCCAATCCGTTCCCGACCCAATCGGCCCGACCAATGGCGGCTCGAAAAATCCGAGCTCCAGCACCTACCCCGGCGACTAAACGAGCAGTGAAACGGCACGCATCCGATCACTGTCGCTCCGGTTGACCCGATGACAACGCCGAGCATCACACCACAGCCGAGGCGCTGGATTGCCGAGGCATGCCGCAAGCGAATTCGGGTGTTGATACCCGTGGTAGCGAGAGCGGCGTATCCATCAGTGACGCCTGCCGCGAAAGCGACGACTGATCTGACACATCGTTGATTTCCAAAGGGCCGGTGTAACCGGCCCTTCCCCTTTTGTACTGCCGACCCGCTCGGCGGAGGAAGCCACGGTGGCAATACCGCTCCCAGAAGCTGAATTGTCACTGGTCAGAGACTTTTGTTTCTGATTAGACTGCGCCATTCTCCTGCCGAAAGGCGCGAGCGTTTTTGGTCGACATTGGAGCGCATTCGCCTATTTGGTTTTGATGAGCGCTTCAAACGGCCGTTGGGAGTTCGAGTTATTTCGATTGTGAGCAGACTTCCGCACTAGAACATAGACGTTCGCCAGGACGTCTATTCGCGGAGCTGACGAGAGCGGATGGCGGCCCTTTTAGGCAGATGACCTCCTGTCTGGCCGTCATCCGCCTCGTCCTTGCCTGGAAACTGAACATCACTCCGCAGGATGCGGCATCGCCGGACGGGCGTGCTTTTCAAGCGGTCGCTCCCGCCATCCCGTCGAGCGATTGACCAGCCAGAAATAGAGCCCGTAGGGAAGAAAATTGACGAGCTTCATCATGTAGGTGAAGCGCTTCGGGAAGGTAATCTCGAAGCGTTGAGACTTGAGTCCTGCCGAAATCTGTTCGGCGGCCTCCTCTACCGAGACCAGCGAGGGCATCGAGAATTTGTTCTTCTTAATCGCAGGGGTATCGACGAAGCCCGGATTGATGAGCTGAATGCGGATGCCCATCTTGTCGAGATCGAATTTCAAGCTCTCGGCCATGTTGATCAAGGCGGCTTTGGTCGCGCCGTAGGCCGCGCTTGTCGGCAGGCCGCCATAGCCTGATACCGATGAAACGACGGCGATCTGCCCCTGCCCTTTGGCCTTCATGTGCCGCACGGCCGGGATGAGGCAATTCACGACACCCTGCAGATTGACCGCGAAGCTCTGCTCGAAATCGCTGAGCTTCAGTTCTTCCGCGTGGACGGGGAAATAGACCCCCGCATTGAAAACCGCCAGCGCAAGTGCGCCATGTTCATATTCGATTGACGCAAGCACGTGCTCCATGTCTTCGGCGTTGGTGACATCGCCGTCGAGCACGATGATGCTGCCGGGTAGGTCCGAAGCCTCGGCCTGCAATTCCGCAAGCTTCTCGTGGTCGCGAGCGGTGACGGCGACCTTGTATCCGTCTCCGGCGAGCTTCAATGCCAACGCTCGCCCGATTCCGGAACTCGCGCCCGATATCCAGGCTATTCCATGTTCGGGACGGGCGACGAAATCTGGCATGGCACATCTCCTCCGGGCTGTTTTCCAAACGTCAAAACAGGTCCGGGAGTTCCTCGCCATCTCCCGGTTTCAAGGGAATATCACGCCATTGTGGCTGCTTTCAGCCGATCAGGTCTCGGATGAACTGGGGGAAGGAGCCGGTGAGCTTGATCGGCGCGTCAAAAACCGAAAACGCGATGCAGGGACGATCTTTTTCGGCAACAGGTCGGTGGTCGACGCTCTCGTCCGCTACGGAGATGTCGCCAGGCCCGAAATGGCCGCGACTGTCGTTGAACGCGCCGTCCAGGATCAAGGTGAGCTCCATGCCCTTGTGGGTGTGTGCAGGCAAAGCCCGGCCAGCCTTGATCCACATCAGGCTGACTTCGCAGCCATCGATATCGGTCGAGTACTCCTTGAAGCCGGGAAGCTTCGTCTTCCAGGGGACCGTATCCACATCATAGCCGACCAGGTTGCGAATCGCCTTCGGGAAGAACCCCTGTTTTGTCGGCAGGTCGGCTGGCTTTTCAGCTGGCAGCGCAGAGGCGAAGACCGCGGCGAGGCGCACCTGGCGATCGCCCATTGCGGCTTCGGGTGTCTCCTCGAGGGCCTCCCCAGCAAGGGATTCCAGATCTCTCACCAGCAAGCGATGATCGGGCTTCATTTCAAGATGCGATTCGACCAGCACGCGTGCCGGCTCAGGAAGGGATCCGGCGACGTAATGCGCCATCAACGCATCGACCGTGTCGATATGCTCATGAACCATGACGGTTTCGGTTGTTTTTTCTTCTAGAGACTGCTTTGTCGTCATCCCTACGCTGAAAGTCAATCTCCGGATCACAAGGCCGGCGAACGGCTCTGGCTCGAGTGCCTGGACGGCAGCGAAGTCTAATTTTGTCGCTGCGCTCAAAGGGATGGAATAGCATTTCTTGCCAACCTAGCCTTGTGAAGGGAAAAGACCGTTCCTAAACTAAGCGTTCAAAAGAGGCAGAGTCCATGACCGTCCATCCCTCCGTTCTAGAGGCAATCGGCAACACCCCGTTGATCAAGCTCAAGGGTGCGTCGGAAGCGACCGGCTGCACTATTCTCGGCAAGGCGGAATTCCTCAATCCCGGCCAGTCGGTCAAGGATCGCGCGGCGCTCTACATCATTCGCGACGCAGAGAAGAAGGGCGTGCTGCGGCCGGGCGGCGTCATTGTCGAGGGGACCGCCGGCAATACCGGCATCGGCCTGACGGTCGTTGCAAAGGCGCTCGGCTACCGGACCGTAATCGTCATCCCGGAGACGCAGAGCCAGGAAAAGAAGGATGCGCTGAAGTTGCTCGGCGCCGAACTCGTCGAGGTGCCCGCCGTTCCCTACAAAAACCCGAACAATTATGTGAAGGTCTCAGGAAGGCTGGCCGAACAGCTGGCGAAGACGGATCCCAACGGCGCGATCTGGGCGAACCAGTTCGACAACGTCGCCAACCGGCAGGCGCACATCGAAACGACGGCCAGCGAGATCTGGAACGATACCAACGGCAAAGTCGACGGCTTTATCTGCTCCGTCGGCTCTGGCGGGACGCTTGCGGGTGTGGCCGCCGGCCTCAAGGCATTCAACAAGGACATCAAGATCGGCCTGGCCGACCCCGACGGAGCCGCGCTCTACGAATTCTACAAGAACCGCGAATTGAAAGCGTCGGGTTCCTCGATCACCGAAGGGATCGGTCAGGGACGGATCACAGCGAACCTTGAAGGCTTCACGCCCGATTTCGCCTATAGCATTTCGGATGCGGAAGCCCTGCCCTACGTCTTCGATCTCGTCGAGCATGAAGGCTTGTGCCTGGGCGGATCGACGGCAATCAACATCGCCGGCGCAGTACGCCTTGCCAAGGAGCTCGGTCCCGGCCATACCATCGTGACAATCCTCGCCGACTACGGCAACCGCTACCAGTCCAAGCTTTTCAACCCCGATTTCCTGACGTCGAAGGGCCTGCCGGTTCCGGCGTGGCTCGCCAAGACGCAAGACATACAGATCCCATACGAACCAGCAGCGTGAGACCCCATGCCCGTCAATGCCCTCTATCGTGACGATTTCTATCTTTCGACATGCGAGGCGGTGGTAACCGCCGTTCACGACGACGGGGGCATTGAGCTGGATCAAACCTGCTTCTATGCGACATCGGGAGGCCAGCCGGGCGATACGGGATTCCTCGAGCGCGCCGATGGCAGCAAGATCACGCTTGGGCAGACGAAGCATGGAGCGACCAAGGACATCGTCGTGCATGTGCCGCTCGAGGGCCAGGAACAGCCGGCCGTCGGCGAGAAGCTGGTACTGCATGTCGACTGGCCGCGCCGCTACAAGCTTATGCGGATGCACACCGCCTGTCACCTGCTCTCCGTCGTCTGCTCCTATCCGATCACGGGTGCAGCTGTCGGCGAGGATGAGAGCCGTGTCGACTTCGATATGACCCAGACGATCGACAAGGACGACGTCACCGAAAAACTCATGGAACTGGTGCGGCAGAACTATCCGGTCTACCTGCAGTGGATCACCGACGAGGAGCTTGCTGCCAACCCTGGTATCGTCAAATCCAAGAACGTCCGTCCGCCGATCGGGCTCGGTCGGGTCAGCCTTGTCTGCATCGGCGAAAACTCTGCGATTGACAGCCAGCCCTGCGGCGGCACACATGTGTCCGAAACTCAGGAAGTCGGTCAGATTCACATTGCCAAGATCGAAAAGAAGGGCAAGGAAAACCGTCGCTTCCGTATTCGCTTCGGCGCTCCCGGCGACGAAGCCTGAAGCCCCAGGGAGAGCAGAATGAGCGAAGAAAAGAGCCGTTTCGTCGTTTCGGCCGATTGGCTGCAGGCGGAATTGGGCAAGCCGGATTTGCGCGTCCTGGATGCGTCCTTCTATCTGCCGGCGCAGAAGCGCGATGCCGACGCCGAATACGCCGCCGGCCATATCCCGGGCGCTATCCGCTTCGATCAGGACAAGATCGCGGATCATTCCGTACTGCTGCCGCACACGATCCCCTCGCCAGAGTTTTTCGCAACCGAAGTCGGCAAGCTCGGCATCGGGGAAAACGATCATATCGTCGTCTATGATGGCATCGGGATGTTCGCATCGCCGCGTGTGTGGTGGCTGTTTCGCGTGATGGGCGCACGGAATGTGTACGTTCTTGATGGCGGACTGGACGGATGGAAAGCGGAGGGCCGGCCGCTTGAGGCAACCGTTCCGCGCCACGAGCCAAAGGTTTTCAAGCCCACCTATGACGCCTCGCGGGTCGTCAATCTCGATGCCATGCGGGAGATCGTTGCACGCGGCGCGCTGCAGATAGCGGATGCCAGGAGCGCGGGCCGCTTTGCAGCGGTCGAGCCTGAGCCGCGCGCTGGCATGCGCTCCGGTCACATGCCGGGCGCGCGAAACCTGCCATCGGGTGTCTTCGCCACCCAGGGCCGCTTCAAATCCCTGCCGGAACTCAAGCAGACGATTGAGGAGGCGGGCGTAGACCTGTCGAAGCCCGTGGTCACGTCCTGCGGTTCGGGCATCACCGCGGCCATCATCACGCTGGCGCTGGAATCCCTCGGCCATACCGACAACAAGCTCTACGACGGTTCCTGGAGCGAATGGGGTGGCCGGGACGACACGCCTGTTGTCACCGGTCCGCCGGAACCGGTCAAAGCCTGACACGATGGTGAAGCCCCCCTCTTCCCTAAAAGCCCATATTACGCGCCTGGAAATGACGGCACCGCCGAAGGCAAGCCTTCCGGTGCCGATCAACATCCAGACGGCGATCATGCGGGCTCCCGACATTCCGCTGCCATTCTATCGCTATCTCTACCGTCAGGTCGGTGCCAGGTGGCAGTGGGTGGACCGGCTGCGGATGCTTGACGAGGATTTGGCCAGGTCGCTGCACGACAAACGCAACAATATCAGCGTGCTCTACGTCAACGGCGCGCCTGCTGGCTTCTACGAGTACTTCGTCGAGGATGAGGACACGATCGAGCTCAGCCACTTCGGGCTGTTCGAGCATGCGCTTGGTCTGGGGATCGGAAAGTGGTTCCTGCTGCAGGCGCTCTACGCGATCTGGACGCTCAATCCGAAGCGGGTGACGACGACGACCAACGATCTTGATCACCCGCGCGCTTTGCAGCTCTACCAGATGTTCGGCTTTTCACCGGTCTCCACCGGTTCGGGCATCGTCCGGCCGCTCAGCGACAAGGAACTTCTGGAGTTGAGCAAGAAGGACTGGTGAGTCGGCCAGGAGCTGGAGCCCTCGAGGGCTCTGGCAGGAATCGGGTGGTTTCTACCCCGATAAAGGCGCATCTCTTGGCAATCATCAAGGAGATCCGCCATGACCGACATCCGCTTTTCCGCCATGCCCACCGCCAACGCGGAGAATCTCTGGAACGGCGGTACAGACGCCTACGGTTTCGTGCCCGAGACGATGGTCTCCGACGGGCCTGGCCATCCCTGCCGTCATTGCCTGAAGAATATCGATGCCGGCGAGGAATTGCTGGTCTTCGCCTACCGGCCGTTTCCGGAGCTTCAGCCCTATGCTGAGACCGGTCCGGTCTTTCTTCACAAGGAGCCCTGCGAGCGCTATGCCGCAGAAGAGGTCCTGCCGCCGGTTCTGACCAGCCCGGATTTCATCGTGCGCGGTTACAATGCCGATAACCGAATCGTGTACGGCACAGGCGCGGTAACTCTGACACCCGATATCCGCTCCTATGCCACCCAGCTCCTCGAGCGGCCTGAGATTGCCTACGTGCATGTGCGGTCGGCACGCAATAACTGCTATCAATGCCGTATAGACAGATGATGGCTGGTCGCAGGAGAATGCGACCAGCCTGCCTCACGTAACGTGATGGGAATTACGCCACGTTTAGTACGCTTTCCGGAGCATAGGCTTCGTAGCCCAGCGCTTCGGCCACCGGCTTATTGGTGACGCGTCCCTTGTGGATATTGAGACCGTTCCTGAGGTGACGATCTTCTGCAATCGCACGCAGGCCGCGATCGGCCAGCGCCAGACCATAAACCAGCGTTGCATTGTTCAGGGCATGTGCCGAGGTGACCGGCACGGCGCCTGGCATGTTGGCGACGCAGTAGTGCACCACGTCATCGACAACGTAGGTCGGTTCGGAATGGGTCGTTGCATGCGACGTCTCGAAGCAGCCGCCCTGGTCGATGGCAACGTCGACGATGACAGAGCCTCGCTTCATACCCGACAGCATTTCGCGGGTCACAAGCTTCGGCGCGGCGGCGCCCGGAATGAGCACGGCCCCAATGACGAGGTCTGCCGCGAAAACTTCTTCTTCCAGAGCCTGAATGCTGGAATAGCGCGTATGGACGCGACCGCCGAAGATATCGTCAAGCTGGCGGAGACGCGGCAGTGACTTGTCGAGGATGCTGACATCGGCGCCGAGGCCCGCGGCCATCCTGGCGGCATGCAGGCCGACGACGCCGCCACCAATAATAGCGACCTTCGCCGGCAGCACGCCGGGAACGCCGCCGAGCAAGATACCCAGCCCGCCATTGGCCTTCTGCAGGGCGGTCGCGCCAGCCTGGATAGACAGGCGTCCGGCCACCTCGGACATCGGCGCAAGGAGGGGCAGACCGCCCCGATCGTCCGTTACCGTCTCATAGGCAACAGCGGTGACGCCGGACGCAAGGAGACCCTTGGTCTGTTCCGGGTCGGGCGCGAGGTGAAGATAGGTGTAGAGAATCTGGCCATCGCGAAGCTGCGCCCACTCGGAGGGTTGCGGCTCCTTGACCTTGACGATCATATCGCACTTCTCGAAGATTTCCTTGGCCGAGGCGGCAATCTTTGCGCCAGCGGCCGCATAGGCCGCGTCATCAGCACCGATGCCGGCGCCCGCCTTGGTCTCAACCCAGACCTCGTGGCCATGGGCGACATATTCACGAACGGATGCAGGTGTCAGTCCGACACGATATTCATGATTCTTGATTTCCTTCGGGCAACCGACACGCATTGAGCGTTCCTCTCTCATTATGTCCGCTTCGCGGAGTGTTTTTGACCGGGAAATCCAACCACCACACCCGCGAAATGTCCTTGCAAAGAAGGTTTGCGCAGCGGGTGATTTTCGAAGAATATTGCGAATTAGAGCAAATAATCGAAAGTTCTTCGAATGTCAGAACCCGACGCCATCGATCTTGCGATTCTGAAGACGCTTCAGTCCGACGCCCGCATTACCAATGCCGACCTTGCAGCCAAGGTTGGACTGTCGCCATCGGCTTGCTCTCGGCGGCTTGATATACTGGAGAAGCGCGGCGTCATCCGTGGCTACCACGCCCACGTCTCTCACAAGGCGCTCGACTACAAGATGATCGCGATCGTGCACATCTCCCTGTCGGGCCAATTTGCGAAGACGCTCTCCGAATTCGAAGCCGCGGTGAAACGCTGTCCGAACGTTTTGGTTTGTTATCTGATGTCGGGCGAATACGATTACATTCTCCGCGTCGCCGCGCGCGACCTCGAGGACTACGAGCGCATCCATCGCGACTGGCTCTCAGCGCTTCCGCATGTCGTAAAGATCAACTCCAGCTTCGCCCTGCGTGAAGTCATCGACAGGCCAAATGTCGGGCTTTGACAGAGAGCTGAAATCGGCAGAATGTCGCAGAATCGGAGCAGCGGCTTCGTCGTCCTCTGCCTGATCCCCCCACAATAAGACCCCGTACGCATGAAATCCAAAACCCAAGGCTATATTTTCGTCCTGCTGGCGATCACCATCTTCTCGCTGCAGGACGGCATCTCGAAGCACCTGGCCTCCGCCTATCCGCCCGTCTTCATCACCATGATCCGCTACTGGGCCTTTGCCGCATTCACCATTGCGCTTGCTTGCAAGATGAGGGGTGGCCTCAAGCAGACAGCCAAGACAAAGAGGCCGCTCCTGCAGGTCTTCAGGGGCGTTTTGCTGGCCTCTCAGGTTGTCGTTGTCATCAATTGCTTCGCCCTGATCGGCCTAGCCCACTCGCAGGCAATCTTTTCCGCAACCCCGATTCTGATTGCGCTGCTCTCGATGCCGATCCTTGGCGAACGGGTGGGCTGGCGCCGCTGGACGGCAATTGGTGCGGGTCTGGTCGGGGTGCTGTTGATCCTGAAGCCGGAAGGCGAGTTTTTCGACGTCAAGCTGCTGCTTGCTGTCTTCTCATGCTTCCTATTCGCATTTTACGTCATCGCTACGCGGCTTGTCAGTCGGGACGACTCGGCGATGACGAGCTTCTTCTACACGGGTGTCGTCGGCGGCATCGCCATGACGCTTGTCGGCCCTTTCTATTGGACCTGGATGTCGGGGTGGGACTGGGGCTGGATGACGCTTGTCTGTCTGACCAGCATCTCGAGCCATTATTTTCTCATCCGGGCCTACGATATGCTGGATGCTGCCGCCGTGCAGCCGCTGACATATCTGCAACTCGTCTATGCATCGATCATCGGCGTGGTGATCTACAGCGAGAAGCTGAGCCTCACCATGATCGTTGGCTCCGCCATCGTCGTGGCGGCAGGCATTTTCACCGTGTGGCGCGAACACGTCGTTGCGCGCAGAGGACGTTTGCAGCGGGGCTCTCCGCAATTCTAGATCGATCAATTAGAGCATTCTTAATGTTCCTCCAGTAGATTTCACTTACATGTTCTGGTGGAGCGTAACATGCAGCGTAATCTGAATATCATTGCCCGAAAGGCCGAGCGGCGGTCCTGCCGTGTATTCGGCAAGGTCCGCTATCTCACCAAAGAAGTTGATGCTCGCATCCTCGATATGTCGGTTACTGGCGTTGCCGTCGAGATCCGGTCGCCGATCCACGCCGCGGCCGGCAGCCGCGTGCAAATCATCGCCGAAGACCTCGGCACGCTTCACGGCATCATCCGCTGGAGCCATAATGGTCGCCTCGGAATTCAGTTCGACCCGAACTCCAATGCCCGTGCGCAGGTGGCCTCATACTTCCGGTTCTTCCACAAGGAAGTAAAGCCAGTCCTCTCGCGATAATTCCTGTCATTTTCAGGGTTTACTCCTTCGCAAATCACCCTAGTCTCGCCATGGCTGGGCGACGCGTGATTTTCGAAGGAGTTTTCATGTCTTCCATTCTGGAAATGCCACCAGTGACCCGCCGCTCGTTGCTTGGCGGCCTGGCCGCCACGTCAGCGCTCATCCTTCTTCATCCTTTCAGCGCGCGCGCAGCCGCCAATCAGGCGCATCTTCGCCTGATGGAAACGACCGACATTCACGTCAACGTCTTTCCCTACGACTACTATTCCGACAAGCCGAACGACACGATGGGCCTGGCGCGCACCGCGACGATCATCGACAACATCCGGGCGGAAGCTGCCAACTCGCTGCTGATCGACAATGGCGACGTGCTGCAGGGCAACCCGATGGGCGACTACATGGCCTACCAACGCGGGATGAAGGACGGTGACCTACATCCCGTCATCAAGGCGATGAACACGCTCGGCTACACGGTCGGCACGCTCGGGAACCATGAATTCAACTACGGCCTCGATTTCATGTTCAAGGTGCTGAACGGGGCAAATTTCCCGTTCGTCTGCGCAAACCTGACCAAAGGCCAGCTCGCGTCCGATCCGACCAAGGACGAGCTGTTTTTCAAGCCCTATCTCATCGTCGAGAAGACAATCAAGGACGGCGCCGGCAACGAGAGCCCTATCAAGATCGGCTTCATCGGTTTTGTGCCGCCGCAAATCATGCTGTGGGATATCAAGAACCTCGAAGGCAAGGCGCAGACGCGCGACATCGTCGAGGCGGCCAAGGCCTGGGTGCCGGTCATGAAGCAGGAAGGCGCGGGTATCGTGATCGCGCTCTCTCATTCCGGCATCGACGGCGCGGCCCCCTCCGAGAAGATGGAGAACGCATCGCTGCATCTTGCCGCGGTCGATGGAATCGACGCGATCTTTACCGGGCACCAGCACCTCGTCTTCCCCGGTCCCAAGACCTGGGATGGCATTCAGAATGCCGATCCGGTGAAAGGCACGTTGCATGGCAAGCCTGCTGTGATGGCGGGCTTCTGGGGCTCCCATCTCGGCCTCATTGACCTCCTGCTGGAAAAGGACGGCAAAGGTTGGAGAATTGTCGACTTCACCTCGGAAGCGCGGCCGATCTACCACCGCGATGATAAGAAGAAAGTCATCGCCGACGTCGCCGACAAAAAGGACGTCATCGAAGCTGCGAAGGCTGAGCATGAGGCCACCCTTGCCTACGTGCGCACTCCGGTCGGCAAGACATCGGCCCCGCTCTATTCCTATTTCGCGCTTGTTGCCGACGACCCATCCGTCCAGATCGTTAGCCAGGCACAGACCTGGTACATCAAGCAGATGCTTGCCGACACCGAATACAAGGACCTGCCCGTGCTGTCGGCCGCAGCGCCGTTCAAGGCCGGCGGTCGCGGCGGCGCGGACTACTATACCGACGTGCCCGCCGGCGATATCGCGATCAAGAACGTCGCTGATCTCTACCTGTACCCCAACACGGTTCAGGCGGTCGCCATCACTGGCGAACAGGTGAAGAATTGGCTGGAAATGTCAGCCGCCATGTTCAACGAGGTGAAACCGGGATCGAAGGACACGGACCTGCTGAACAGTGCCTTCCCATCCTACAACTTCGATGTGATCGATGGCGTCACCTACCAGATAGACCTGTCGCAACCGCGCAGGTTCGATGATGACGGCAAGTTGATAAATGCCGATGCGAACCGCATCCAGAATCTGCAGTTCGACGGCAAGCCTATTGATCTCAAGCAGAAATTTGTCGTCGTCACCAACAACTACCGCGCCGGCGGCGGCGGCAAGTTTCCGGAAATCGCCGCCGACAAGGTCGTCTTCCAGGCGCCGGACACCAATCGTGACGTTATCGTCCGCTTCGTCCATGAAGAGCGCACAATCAATCCGTCGGCCGACGGCAACTGGACCTTCAAACCGTTGCCGGGAACGACGGCCGTCTTCCAGAGCGGTCCGAAGGCCAAGCAGTTCCTCGCTGACGTGAAAAGCGTGAAGATCGAGGACGCAGGTGAAGGCACCGATGGATTCGCCAAATTCCGTCTGGTTTTCTAGGCGTTCAGCTCCCGGCGAGGCCCTTGCGCCTCGCCTATTCCGCCGCTAGGGAGAGATCGCGCGCTGCATACTCCGCCACCTCGGCGGTGAAGTCGGCATGGCTTGGGCATTGCGAAAGCCTGGACCGAAAGGCGTCAACCATCCAGGTGGCAGCCGGTCCGGGCGGGGTTGAGATTCGTCGCATCGCATAAATTGGATACTCGCCTTGCTCGTAGGCCTGGAGATCCAGGTGTACAAGCGCTCCGCTTCTCAACTCGTCTCGAATAAGCGACGCCGGAAGACCACCCCAGCCGAGACCCCCGCGAATAAGAGAGTGCTTCGTCGCGATATCGCTAACGCGCCACGTCTTGTAGGAAAGCACATTGAAGTCGCGACCTTTGGTCAATCCCGAAGGGTCGGTGACAACAAGCTGCGTCTCGTCGCGGACATCGGCCAGCGTCAACGGCCGGCCCAACCGCGCCAAAGGATGAGCGCTCGACGCAACCGGCACCATGAAGGAATGGCCGATGCGCTCGGTCACAAGCGAATCATGCTGCTGCAGGATGGCGCCGCCGATCCCGATCGTCGCCTTGCCGTTTGAGACGAGATCCATCACCACGCCGAGTTCACCGACCGCCAGATTGAGCCCGACGGACGGGAACTCGTTGCGAAACTCGCGCAGGACCTCAACCATCGCCTTTGACGGCACCATGACACTGATCGCGACGGAGACCTCGGCCTCCAACCCTTCCTTCAGCCCCTTTACGCGGGCGCGCATCACCTCGAGATCAGAGACGAGTCGCCGTGCGTCTTCGAGGAGTGCCCTGCCCGCCTCCGTCAGCTTCGGTTGCCTCGCACCCGAACGCTCGAAAAGGGGCACCTCCAGCTGCGCCTCGAGGTTGGCGATCGTGTAGCTGATGACCGATTGAGCGCGATTTAGCGTGCGCGAAGCAGCCGAAAAGCTGCCCATTTCCGCAACGGTAAGGAACACTTGCAACTGGTCGAGTGTGGGGTTCGGAAGCATCTTTCATCCAATCTATCGATGATTTTGATCGACATTATCACAGTTTTTTCGATAGTCGGCCAGTCCTATTTTCTGCTTCGAAACAGCGGCTCGAAGCTCCCAAGAACGGCCGCGAACGAAAATTCGAGAGGAAATTCAATCATGCCTTCCATTCTGCTTTTGACTTCCAGCCCGCGTGTAGACTCTCTTTCGACCACGATCGCCGCTGACCTTGCCGAAAAGATCAAGGCTCAGCAGCCGGGCAGCGCCGTCGTTCGTCGCGACCTAGGTGTAAATCCGCTGCCGCACATCGATGATCTCTTCACCGCAGCCATCCGCAAGCCTGCCGATGATCGCACCGTTGAGGAAGCCGCTGCCGTGCAGACGTCGGACGAACTCGTCGCCGAACTGCTCGCAGCCGATACGGTTGTCATCGGTACGGGTCTCATCAACTTCAACATCTACTCGTCGCTGAAGACTTGGATCGACAACGTCGCCCGCGCCGGCCTTACCTTCAAGTACACCGAAAGCGGCCCGGTTGGTCTTGCCACCGGCAAGAAGGTCTACGTCGTTCTTGCTTCCGGTGGCGTCTATTCGCAGGGCCCGGCAGCAGGCATGAACCACGCTGTACCGTACCTGAAGTCGGTCCTCGGCTTCCTCGGTATCACCGACGTCGAAACGATCTACGTCGAAGGCCTCGCCTTTGGTCCGGAAGCTGCCGAGAAGGCAATTGGCGCTGCCAAGGCCCGCGCTGAGGAAATCGCCCTCGCCGCCTAATCGGTGTCGAAATCGATGTTGAAACGGCCGGTTCTCACCGGCCGTTTTCATTTTGTGCCGAACTCGTTCACGAAGGCCTTCACGGTGTCGAGGATCTCGTCGCCAAAGGCTTCATCGTTCGATATCCGTGCAAGGCCCAGCGCTCCACTCATGAGACAGGACATGATGATCGCCTTGCTGCGAGCCTCTGCCTCATCGGTGGCGTCAATGCGCGCCTGCATGTTGTTTACGCTCGTCTTCAGCTGATCTGTCGCAAGCGATCGGCACCTCTCGCCACTGCGGGCCAGATCGGCCGTCAGGGCCGCAAAGGGACACCCGCCGGCTGTATCGTCCCGGTGTTTTCCGCTCAGGTAGATCGCCGCATACTCCTGCAACGGAATGTCCTCTGGAGTCCGCCCCTCCGACCGAACCTTCGCCGACCAGGCGCCGAAGGCCGATTGCATTGCCTCGGCCACCAGTTCGTCTCGGGACGCAAAATGCTTGTAGAAGCCACCGACGGTCAGCCCCGCCTCCTTCATCAGATCCGCGACGCCGACGCCATCCAGCCCCTTCTCACGCAGACGCTTCGATGCAATTACGACGATCCGCTCGTGTGTCTTGCGCTTGTCCTGCTGTGAGTGGCCCATAAAAATCTCTCCCCACACCGGTTGACAGATTTAGATTACGATCATAATCCTTCTGGATTCATATCGTAATCCAGATAGCGCAATTTTCCAAGAGGAGTCATGCAATGCGTCTGCAGAACAAGGTCGCCCTCATCACGGGCGGAAATAGCGGCATCGGTCTTGCAACTGCCAAGGTCTTCCTCGACGAAGGGGCGAAGGTGATCATCACCGGCCGGAATACCGAGACACTCGCCGCCGCCGAGAAGGCGTTCGGCAGCAACGTGCTTGCGCTGAGGCTTGATGTAACGGACGTCGCGGCCACGGAACGGGCCTTTGCGGAAGCCGCCGCCAAGTTCGGCAAATTTGACGTGCTCTTTGCAAACGCCGGGATTGGCGGTGCGACTCCCCTTGGTGGAACGTCGCTGGAGCAATTTAACACGATCATCAGCACGAACCTGACCTCCGTCTTCTTTACGGTCCAGTCGGCATTGCCGCATCTGAACGACGGCAGCTCGGTCATCCTAAACGGCTCGGTTCATGCGGTGCTTGGTGCGCCCGGCTATTCAGCCTATGCAGCGACGAAGGGTGCGGTACGTGCCATGACCCGCAATATGGCTTCCGAGCTTGCGCCGCGCGGCATCCGCGTCAACCAGGTCACGCCAGGCGGCACCAAGACACCGATCTGGCAACCGGTGGCGTCGACGGCGGATGCAATGTCGGCGCTTGAAGCCCGGCTGGGCGGAATGAGCCCGCTCGGCCGAATGAGCGAAGCGGAGGAAATTGCCAAGGCCGCGCTCTATTTCGCGTCAAGCGATTCGACCAACGTCACAGGGATTGAAATTGTGGTCGATGGCGGCGCGACGAGCGCCCCGTCCGGCGCCAAAATATTCCGCGCATCGATCGGCTAATCGAACTTCTCGAGTCCGGACTTGCCGACCACGCAATTGCGGCCGCTTTTCTTCGCCTGGTAGAGCCTCTGGTCGGCGGCCGAAAGAACCGTTGTGAAGCTCGCGCCGTCAGTATCGGCTGTCGCCACGCCGATACTGACGGTCACG
The DNA here is from genome assembly GCF_012932765.1 of Rhizobium sp. 57MFTsu3.2. Taxonomy (NCBI): domain Bacteria; kingdom Pseudomonadati; phylum Pseudomonadota; class Alphaproteobacteria; order Hyphomicrobiales; family Rhizobiaceae; genus Rhizobium; species Rhizobium sp. 57MFTsu3.2. The sequence continues at coordinate 158,196 of NZ_JDWI01000011.1, read as the reverse complement.
GGCTCGCCATCCGGCGTCTTGACGCTATTCGCGATCGTCCAGCGCAAGCGTTCGGCCAGCCCCATTCCCTCGGCATGGTCGGTTGCCGGGCAGACCGCGACGAATTCCTCACCGCCAAAACGGAAGACACGGTCGGCCGATCGCAAAATGCTGCCGAGACGAAGCGTGATCGCCTTCAACACCTCATCTCCCTGCAGATGCCCGAAGCGGTCGTTGACCTCCTTGAAATGGTCCGCGTCCAGAATGATGACAGTGGCGGAGTGTCCCTGCCGCAGTGCTTCACGAACCATGACCGGCGCTTCCATCTCCATTCGCGCGCGATCGTAGACCCCCGTCAGCACGTCCCTGCCGGTACGATCAAGCAGATCGTTGTAACGCTCCCGGAAGGTCAGGTCACTGAAGACATCACTGATCGGCCGCACGCTCGCGGGAATGCCTTCGCGCCGTATCCAAACTTCGTAGACGGCGAAGAGCAACGCATAGATGCAGACGGCAAACATCTTGCCCTTCCATCCGTCCCAGAAGGCAGAGGCAGGAATCTCGAGGAAGTAGTGGAGCGCACCGAAGAACCCGATCTGATCGAATGTGAGGATGACGAAGCCGCAGATCATAAAGCGCACGATGATCCAGTGCTTCAGGAAGCGACCGAGGCGCTCGTACAGCAGGATAATGCCGATGGAATCGAGATAGAGGAGCGTCGTCCCCCAAACCATGAGCCATCCCATTTCCTTGAGGAAATCGAAGTTCGCGTTGTCGCCCCGAGGGAGCTCGATCGGCGTATGCAGTTGCATCAGCCACGCTACTGCGACCGTCAGGATATTGCCGACAAACAGGCCGTAGATCGGTTGGCGAACGGTAGCAGCGTCCTCTTGCCGATACAGCATGAGAATCATCATCAGCTTGCCAGTGAAGAATACCGACGAACCGGGCGACGCAATGCCGAACGGCAGCGCGACATAAAAGACTGCCGCCAGGTAGGTTTCCATGAAGTGCATGACACCGAGGGCAGTGAGAAACATGCCCAGGCCGAGGCGCTGGCGGAAGTGCAGTAACGTCACCATGAGCGTGAAATAGCCAACGGCGGCAATGGCAAACAGCAGCAGGTTAAAGGCTTCCATCAGCTGCCCCTCTCACCAGCCAGCGCGCATCCAGAGGCGGTCCACCACACCAGCAATTAATGGCGGCGAACATGAGCGGTGGTCTGTGTTTGTCGTAAGGCACGTGGCTGTCCTGCAAGGCTGCGGACACCAAGATTCCTCGTAATCCTTTAAGATTGCGTGAGTATTAGTATCGTCCTACCGACGCCGCGGAAAGCGAATCAGACCTGGCGAACTTTTGCGCCGTCGTTGAACAATGACGGCCCGTTCTGGTCGATGATCTGCTGCGCCTTGCGCACCGTGCACTCGATCGCATCATCCGAAGATCCGAACATGTCGGCGCGAATGAAATTGCGTACGAGGACCTCGTCCCCGACAGTTTTCTCGATCCGGCCGGCAAGGCGGTACTGGCCGCCTTCCTTTTGCGGCTCGGCATAGATCGTGCAGTCCCCATAGAGCTGCGGCTCGGAAGAGACGCCAACCGGCGCGTCAGGCGATTTGCCGCCGCCTGAAAACATTGAGAAAATACTGGAGAAGATCGAAGCCATATTTCGCCTTATCATGGCAGCGCGTGCCGGAAAAGTTAAATGATGAGGTTTGCGAGGATCTCGTTTTCGGTGATGTCCTCGAAGCCGATGGCCGCATTCTCGAAGTTCGCGATGAGCTGCGCGAAATTCTCGGGCGCCTTGGTCTCAATACCGATCAATACCGAGCCGAAATTGCGAGCCGTCTTCTTGAGATACTCGAAACGGGCGATGTCGTCGTCGGGGCCAAGCAGGTTCAGAAAGTCGCGCAAGGCGCCGGGTCGCTGAGGCATCCGCAGGATGAAGTACTTCTTCAATCCGGCATAGCGCATTGCGCGCTCCTTGACATCGGGAAGGCGTTCGAAATCGAAGTTGCCCCCGGAGACAACGGCGATGACGGTCTTGCCTCTCAGCACTTCCGGATCCATCGCGGCAATTGCGGTCAGCGATAGTGCTCCCGCCGGTTCGAGGACGACTCCCTCTACGTTCAGCATCTCGCCGATGGTCACGCAAATGGCGTTTTCCGGCATCAGCATGACCTGCTCGGTGGGAAAGCCTTCCAGGGCGGCGAAGTTCAGATCCCCGATCCGCGCAACGGCCGCACCGTCGACGAAATTGTCAACCTTCGCGAGCGTCACCACCTGCCTTGCTTCGATGCTTCGCTTCAGGCTCGGCGCGCCGGCCGGCTCCGTGAAGATGAAGCCGGATTTTGGCACAAAATCATCGAGATAACGAGTGATGCCAGCCGCCAGTCCGCCGCCACCGACCGGCATGACGACCATATCAGGTGTGGTCCCTTCGGGCAGTTGCTGCAGGATTTCCGCGGCAACCGTCGCCTGGCCTTCGATGATATCCGGATGGTCGAACGGCGGCACCATGACGCCGTCGATCGCCTCGACGTGATCGCGGGCGGCCTTGTAGCATTGATCGAAGAAGTCGCCCGTCAGCTTGATGGTGATGAACTCCGCGCCAAAGATGCGCGTCTTGTCGATCTTCTGCTGCGGCGTTGTCACCGGCATGAAGACAACGCCAGGCACGCCGAAATAGCGGCAGACGAAGGCAAAGCCCTGGGCATGATTGCCGGCCGAGGCGCAGACGAAGGTCTTGCCGCCAGCACCCTCGGCGATCGCCTTGCGGAAGAAATTGAAGGCGCCGCGAATCTTGTAGGAACGCACGGGTGAAAGGTCTTCGCGCTTCAGCCAGATGTCGGCGCCATAGCGCGCCGACAGGTGCTCGTTCAGCTGCAGTGGCGTTGCTGGAAATAGGCTGCGCATGGCCGCCTCGGCGCTCTCGACATCCTGTCTGGTCACAATCGTTCGTCCATTGCTGTTACCGACCCCCGCTATGGCATAAGCGCGCAACGGGAAAAAGCCCATATCCGCCAATATTCTCCACTTGCGAAGTCATCTTTTGTATCGGCTGCCGCCGTTCGCGCAATAACGCGATTGTGCGCTATCAATTCGCTCGCAATGCGGCTACATCGCCCGGATGATCTCAAGCAAATTTGCAAGACCGATTGCCTGGCTGCTTTTCGCGGCCATTATTTTCGTCACCCTGTCGCCGATCGGGTTGCGCCCGCATACGGTCACGTCAGTCAATCTCGACCGCGCTCTGGCTTATTCGTTGGCCGGCTTCATGTTCGCGCTCGCCTATCCGCGGCATTGGATCGCGGTCGCGCTTCTCCTGGCCGCCGGCGCCTTGGCAGTCGAGTATCTGCAATACCTGTCGCCGACGCGCCATGCGCGCTTCCACGACGCCGCGGTCAAGATTGTCGGCGCATCCGCCGGCGTGTTTGCCGGTTGCCTTTTGAATCGGGTCCGTATTGCAGCGCGTCCCGCGCAAACATGAGGAGCCGCGTCGCTCTTGACTGAATCGCCTCAGTCGTTGAAGGAGATGCCTGCGCGAGCGTGGCGAAACTGGTAGACGCAAGGGACTTAAAATCCCTCACCGCAAGGTATACGGGTTCGATCCCCGTCGCTCGCACCAAATCGAAATCGCTATGTCAAGTACATCCAGAAATCCGCCCGGAGTGGACGAACTTTATGTAGGGCGCTGCACATGGCCTGAGGGTGTGGATTAAACCGGCAGGCGCCCGGCGATCGATTGATAACAATGATCTACGGTCATGAGTATAGCAGCGTCCATTGGTCCTCCGGACGAAACGTGAGAACTGTTCCCGGATGTCCTATCTCACCTTTTAACATAGGTCATCCGTTGATGCGCCACCTTTGAGCACGGCCTGAGCTTCCTGAATGAGGAATACAACCATTGTCATTCCGGACGCCGGTAAATCCTAAATGTACACACGCCGTAGACAACATGCTGGCGACGCGCCGGTGTCCTTGGCGAGTCCAGGTGCGGCCTGCTGGACAGGCACAGCCTTTGGGTGCTCGTCCGGGCAACGGCACGACGTTGTGATCCGCTTTTTGCATCGCGGTAGCCAGTGAAAGCCTAGATCAGCGCCGTGGCAGTCGTCAGCACGGCGATGGATGCCCGCAGAAGATCGCCCGTGTGTCCCTCAGGGTCGCGATCGTAAGTTTCACCGGTCAGGGCCAGGTGGAGCCCGTAGGCCGCGACCAGGATATAGGGGACCAGGATCATCGAGCTCGTCAACTCAAGCGCCAGATGGAAAGCGTATTCTGCAAACAGCGTCAACACGAGAAAGATCTGGACGACTTGGTAAGCCACAGGGCCATCGAAGGAACGCCGTTCTTGTTTTCGTGGGAAAGAAAGCGCGGCATGGTGTCGTAGTTCGAGGCGGAATAGAGGATTGCAGCCGCGAGGAGCACCCACGTGAGATATGCCCCAGCGACCGAAATCAGCAGGCCGATGCTGACGAAGACGTCGCCCCACCGGCCAACCACGGCCTGCAGCACGCCCGCCATCGAAGGATTGCGAAGGGGGGCGAGATCAGGGCGCAACAGCACGCCGTAGGACAGGATCGTGACCAACACGAGCAGGCACGCCGAGGAAGCCGAACACCGTGGCGACGCCGACATCCGACCGATTGCGGGCGTAGCGCGAGTAGACGCGCCGACGCTGTATGCAGAATTCGGATAACGGAGATCGTTGAAGTCCGGTACAGCCTAGCCCCTCTCGGACGGTCATCGCATCGGGCTGGGCCCTTGGTCGGCATGGCCGGGCTTCACCGTCGATTGCCGTCGGCAACTCGCGCTCGCCAAACGAGGCGAAAACGGTCGAGGCGTTGGCAAAGACTGGAGAGTTCAGAAAGAAAAGGCCCGGAAGCCCGGGGCCCGCTAAAATCTAGTGCCAGGTCTGGTTTCCGTACCACTCATCGATGTCGCGGCGAACTCGGTCGCGTTCGATGCCGTAGCGCTCCTGGATCTTGCCCTCCAGTTGTTCGCGCTTACCGGCGATCTGATCAAGGTCGTCATTCGTAAGCTTGCCCCACTGCTCCTTGACCTTGCCTTTCATCTGCTTCCAGTTTCCTTCGACGCGATTCCAATCCATTGTATTTCCTCCTATTGTGGATGAGGAAGTAACGGGCTTCACCGCCAAGTGTTCCCGAAGCGTCGATGCGGCAACCGGTAAGGATCAGTGCAGGCATGGGCGGGCCGTTGGCCTGCGCGTTGAGCGATCTACGGCTTCGGCCAACTTGTTGCACCGAAGATAACCTGGCCGCTCCACCACGCCGCACTCAACGGCCATGTCGGCAAAATGAGGTTTCGGGATGCCGTCAAGTTGAACTGGTGCCACAAGGCATCCTTGTCATATCGGGTCACAGACGCGAGTTCCCGCTCAGCGAGCTTATCTTGGAATGATCCCTGCCCTTGCTATCCGGGCGTCGTACTGCCTTTCGGCCGGGAGTGCCGGTTTTCGACAAGGCGCGAAAGCAAATTCCGCTTTCTCTTGCGCTGGAGAAGATCAATATCACTGACAAGCTTTGCGCCGCCCTCCCGCCGTTCCAATGTAATTTTGCGACTGTGGAAGGCTTCCAGCTCAGCTCGATGCGCTACGCTTATGATCGTGATCTGCGGCAATTCATGGATGATCATCTCCATCATCTTGTCCTGGCTTTTCTCATCGAGTGCCGACGTTGCCTCATCCAGCACGATCGTATCCGGACTGTGTAGCAGGAGGCGCGCAAACGCGAGCCTCTGTTTTTCACCACCCGACAGCGTCTGGTCCCATGGCGCCTCTTCCTCGATCCTGTCGTTCAGATAGTCGAGTCCCACCTTGTCGAGAGCCGCTTTGATCTTATCGAGCGGCCAGCTATCGGCGGCGCCGGGATAGGCAACCGCCCGGCGAAGCGTCCCGGAGGGGATGTAAGGCCGCTGCGGCAACATGAACAGTCGTCTGTCGCCATGAAAGTTGACGCTGCCGTCACCCCACGGCCAAAGGCCTGCGATGGCCCGCACCAGCGTGCTCTTGCCCGAACCGGACTCTCCGGCCACGAGGACCCGCTCGCCTGGTTCGACCGTGACCTGGGTCTCCTTGACGACGGCGGTACCGTCGTCAAGCGACACCGAGAGATCATTGAGGCTAAGCATCGCATCGCCTTCAGTTTCACCGTGCTGGATGCGCCCCAAGGCATCACTCTGTTCGGCGCGCTCCAGGCCGTCGAGCGACATCATCAGCGAAGCGACGCGCCGAGCGCAGGCGTGCCAATCGGCAAGACGCGGATAGTTGTCGACCAGCCATCCAAACGCGCTCTGAACGATGGCGAAGGCAGAGGCAGCCTGCATCACCTGTCCAAGCGTCATGCTGCCTTCGAGATACTTTGGTGCGCAAAGGAGAAGGGGTACGACTGGCGCAAGCAGGCTCGACCCCTGGGACACGAGCGTTGTGCGCATGTGTTGGCGTGAAAGGAGCGCCCACTGGCGAAGAACATGGGTAAACGTCTTGTCGAGGTCGCTACGTTCCTCCTCCTCGCCGCCCAGCAAGGCAATACTTTCGCCATTTTCCCGCACGTGCGTCAGCGTGTAGCGAAATTCGGCTTCCGCCTGATTCTTGACCTCGGAAACGTGGACGAAATGGCGGCCGATGACGGCCATCGAGCTGGACGTGATAGCCGCATAGAAAACGGCGGTAATGACAAGGAAACCAGGAACAGTGACGGTCGAACCTGCAATTGTCAGGGTCAAGGCCCCGCCGATCGTCCAGAGCACCACGATGAAGGTCGAGGCCGACAGAAATGCGGAAATGACACCAGCGATGAAGTCGACGGGTGACTCGGTCGCAATCCGCAAATCCTCGGAAATGCGGGCTTCCGGGTTCTTGTGGTCACCGCCGATGAGATTCAACTGATAGTAACGGCCGTTGGCGAGCCAGCGCCCGATAAGCGCGGTCGTTAGCCAGGAACGCCAGCGGCGCTGGATCAGCATGCGGAGAAAGACTTGTGTAACGACAAGAGCGACGCTTCCGAGCGCGAGGGGCAGGAACACGGCGCTGAGGAAATATACGGTATGGGCATTGCGTTGCTCAATTGCGTCAAAGATTGCGCGATTCCAGATATTGATTCCATACTGGAAGCCGACATTGGTGACGATTAAGGCGAGCAGCCCAATTGAGCACGGCCACGCGAGCCATTCCCCGCCGCGGCCCCAGTAACCGCGCGCGCTGATCCAGAAGCGCGTCAGCAAATATCTCTTGCGCGCCCGCTCGGCCTCCTCGGGCGTCAGCTCTGGGTCGGGTTCGACGACTTCTGGGGGCAGCGCGCCCTCGTCAGTCGATGCCTTCTCTTGGCGCGATCTCTCGGCACTGTGCTGCTCGGAGCCGTCGACCGATTTCTGATCTAATTCAGCGTCTGACATAAGCGCGACAACGGCTTAAAAATCAAAAGGTTTCATGATGCCAATCTCGAGCCGGGAAGAAGCTGAAGGTGCTGCCCGCCGCGAGCGCTTGCGTGTCGGGATGAAGGCCGGCGACGGTGGTGGATCTCGGTGAGGGAACCAATAGAGAGGTCGCTCGCTTGACCTGGAGGAACAGCGATTTTCTTCCTGCCTCTCGTTTCGCAACTTTCAACTTCCAAGTTCCCCGCGTGTGCTGGCGGGCTTTTGGGGGACAGGACAATGGGAACAAAGTCCGCGACCGAGAGTTTCCTATATACACGCGCGCCTGCCCTGCGACCGCGACAGCAGGGCTCTCTTTCTCGCGTTGACCGCCTCGTGGCAAGCGCGTGATCGTCTCCGCGCATTCGGTGAGCCCCAGCTCGCATAGGGCGAAATCAGCCACCATTTCGTGTTATGCACGCAAGATAGCTTACACAGCTGGCGCTACTTCCTGCTCAACGATCTCGAAGGCCTCGTTCTTGGCTAGATGGCTGATGAAGCCCTGGATGATGTGCAGCGCCGAGCCGGCATGTGCGGGCTTTGGCCGGCCAGAGGGCTGGATCAGATAGAGCGTGCGCACGAGCGGCGGATTGACTATGCGCCGGGCGATCAGCGTGCCCGCTTCCACTTCGCGCGCCACGGTGCCATAGGGCAGCACGGCGCAGGCGTTGCCTTCGAGGATCAGACCCTTGATCGCATCCATGGATTCGATCTGGTAGGCAACCTTCAGCGGCAGGTGGAAGAATTCCATCGCATGTCTCAAGAGATTGATGATTTGGCCCTTCTCGGTCGGAATGACAAAGGTCGCTTTGGCAAGCTCGATCAGGTTGATCGGTCCCTCCTGACCGAACTCGGACTTTCGGCCAGTGATGAAGAAGACGGATTCCCGGAGGACGGCCGTTTGCTTGATACCCTTGCGCGGCTCGACATTGAAAGCGAGTGCGAAATCGAGATCGCCGCGGGCGACGCGCTCGCCGAGCAGGTGGCTCATCTCCTCGACGATCTGGACCTTGGCGGACCAGTTCTGACGGCCGAACTCCTGTGCCAGCGGACCGGCGAGCAGCGCCGAGAGGCTGGAGGTGAGACCGATCGAGATGTGTTCTTCCTGCGCCGGGTCGAACTGCTTGATCGTACGGCGGACGGTGGCCAGTCGATCGAGGATTTCCTTGGCCTCTTCGAGGAAATACTGGCCAGCCGGCGTCGTCGTCGTGCCGCGCGGGCCGCGCTCCAGCAACTGCACGCCGAGCTCCTGCTCCAGTGCGTTGATCTGTGCGCCGAGCGCCGGCTGTACGATGTTCAGCGCGGCGGCGGCCTGCGTGATGCTGCCGATTTCGCAGACGCTGACAAAGGATTCGATTTGGCGAATTCGCAAGGGGCCATCTCCTCCACGGCCATGGGCTGACAACCGCAAGACGCTTCCGGTCTCGGGCTCTGGTCTTCCACGTTCCGTGAAGGTCGCCATCCCCCGGTATCCGGGCGCGATTCCGGCGGCAAGCTTTCAGTCTGGCAGGAAAGCCGCGGCTTGCAAATCACTAAATCGCCAGCCGCAGATCGCGTGGCTTCAGTGTCCGGCCCTCGTCGCCCAGTAATCCCAGGCGCGGGCGAGCACCGGCGGTTCGAGGTTCTTCGCGCCGGAAAGCGCGATTTCACCCGCCGTCAGCGGCGTCACGCCGCCGAAGGGCAGCGATCGCAGCAGCACATCACCGTTGCGGCAGAGCTGGATCGTGCGCATGACGAGCTCGTGCAACGAACCGCCGACGACGACTGCGCCGTGACCGCGCAGGAAGACGGCATTGCTGTTTGCGAGCGCCCGGGCAAGCGATGCTGCCTGATCGGCGGTGGAAACCAGCATGTCGGTATCGCCGAATTCCGCCTGGCTGTCCCAGAGAGCGACGCCGGTACCGATCGTCGCGCCGAGATGTGTCACTGGTTTCCAGGCGATATCGGCGACACAGAAGGGCATAATCGCCGGCGAGTGGAAATGCGCGACAGCCTTGACGTCCGGCCGCGCCTTGTAGATGCCGCCATGGATGACGCGTTCGATATAGCCACGTCGCTCGTCGTCGCCGAGAAGCTTCGAGTCGAGATCGTAGCGCTGCAGATCCTCGACCACGACCAGCTCGGGGCTGCGCGAGCGGGAGATGAAGTATTCGCCGTCGGCCTGCGGCGAGCGAAGGCTGACATGGCCGAAGGCATCGAGCACGTCCTCGCGGGCGAGGATGTGATTGGCGGTGACGAGTTCGGCGAGATCGCTGGCAAGTTCGCTCATGGCAGCCTCACACGACAACCTTGGTCATGATGCCCGCCGGGAAGATCTCGTCCGGCGTCATCAGGCGGCTCGCGATGCCCTGCTGGTGGGTGTAGAGCAGCATCTGCTCGAAGGTCTTGCGGTTCTTCTCGATGCCGAAGGGGAAGGGATCGCTGCCGAAGATGTCGCGCATGCGCCGCGCATAGGTCGGCACCCAGGCGAGCGGATAGCGCGAAACCGCCGGATCGAAGAGCCGCTCCAGGCTGCGGCGCTTGGATTCCTCGAAGGCGTTGTAGAGATTGCGGGCGATCCAGGGGCTTTCGTCGAGAAGATGCTTCTTCATGGCGATGATGTGCATGATCGGCCAGACGCCACTCTCCTGGTAATAATCCTCCTCGATCTCCAGGAAGTTCGGGAAGAGGCGTTCGACGCGCGGGTCCTCTTCGAGGAAGCAGGTCGGCGGGCGGGCGATGATGGCACAGTCGATCTCGCCGGAGGCCAGCATCTCCGACAGCGACTTGTCGGCGACGCGCGTCAGCGTCACGCCTTCCGGCAAGGCAAGATCGACCTTCTCCTCGCGGCCCGGCGCATTGGCGCCGGCCTGATACCAGTGGACGTCCTGCAGCTTGACGCCGCCTTCGTTATGCATCCAGCCGCGCATGTAGACGGCCGCCGAATGAGCCCATTCCGGCGAGCCGACGCGCTTGCCCTTGAGGTCGGCCACGCTTTTGATGTTGCTCGCCTTGTTGACGTAGAACGAGCTGAAACGGAAGAGCCGCGAACAGATGACCGGCAGGCCGATGATGTCGCTGTCGGGGCGGCTCACCTGCGCCATGAACTTGGCGAAGGAAAGCTCGCTGACGTCCCATTCGCGATTGAAGGTGAAGCGGGCAAAGATCTCGTGATGGCTGAGCATTGACCAGGTGAGGTCGATCCCTTCGGGCACCACGGTCCCGAGCCGCAGATCGCGGAAATGGTCATAGTCGGTCGTGGCGATAGAAAGCTGCTTGCGGCTCATGGCATTGTCCTGGGATATGGCACTGGAAACAGGCGCTGGCATTCAGCGCAGGATAACGTTGACTTTCGCGGGCTTGATATTGACGAGGATCCGCCCGCCGATCGGCGTCCTGACGCTCGGATGGACGCGCGCCAGAAGCTTCGCCTTGCCGACATTGACGATGTAGTCTACGCATTCGCCGAGGAAGACCTTGCTGTCGACGATGCCGTCGAGGACATTGCCGGAAAGGCTCTCGCCGTTGCCCGGCTCGACGAGGTGGATGTTCTCCGGGCGCACGGCGACCGTCAGATTGTCCTTGAGGTCAAGCGCCTCTTCGGCGCTGACGTCGATCTTGCCGGCCGGCGTCTCGACGGCCCAGCTGCCGCTCTCCTGACCGCGGCCGAGCACCTTGCCTTCGAGGAAGTTGCTGGAGCCGATGAAGTCGGCGACGAAGCGGGCGGCGGGCGCCTCGTAGATTTCGCGCGGCGTGCCGAGCTGGACGACCTGACCGGCATTCATCACAGCGATCTGGTGCGACAGCGCCAGGGCCTCCTGCTGATCGTGGGTGACATAGAGCGTCGTCAGGTTGAGCTCGCGCTGCAGCCGCTTCAGCTCGAAGCGCATCATCTCGCGCAGCTTGGCGTCGAGGTTCGACAGCGGCTCGTCGAGAAGCAGCAGGCGCGGCTCCATGATCAGGGCGCGGGCGAGCGCCAGGCGCTGCTGCTGACCGCCCGAAAGCCTGGTCGCTTCGCGGCCGGCGTAGTCGCCAAGAGCGACGGCTTTCAGCACGCGTTCGACTTTCTCCTCGATCTGCTTCTTGGAGAATTTCGTCTTGCCGACGTGCAATGGGAAGGCGGCGTTCTCGAAGACGCTCATATGCGGCCAGATGGCGTAGCTCTGGAAGACCATGCCGAAATTGCGATGGTTGGGCGCCACGAAGATGCCCTTGCCGGCGGCGAAGACCGGCTTGCCATCGACGGTGATCGCGCCCTTGACGGGACGTTCGAGGCCCGCGATCGAACGCAGGGTCGTGGTCTTGCCGCAGCCCGAGGGACCGAGCAGCGTAAAGAGCTTGCCCTGCGGCACCTCGAAGGACACGTCCTGGGCGGCCTTGACGACCTTGCCCTTGCCATCCGCATATTCCGTGCTCAGACCCTGCACACTCAGCATGGTATTCTCCTCACATTCCCTGCCGGTCGGATCATCGATCCGATAATTTCTATCAGGCTGGCGCCCCCACGTTCGGACGAGGGGCGCCCTGCCCGTTCATTTTACAGTCGCATTGAAGGTATCGCGCCACTTGGCAAGCTGATCCAGCATCTTCGCCCCATCGACGACCTGGACGTTCAGACCTTCCGGCAGCGGCACCAGCTTAACATTCGCGGGCGTGAAGCCGCGATCGGCGAGAATCTTCTGGCCGTCGGTCAGCGTGAATTCCTGGAAGAGCAGCGCGGCGGCGGGATGCGTCGCCGTCTTGGCAACACCGAGGCCGTTGACGCGGGCGACGGAGGGACCGAGCTGCAGCTTCTGGATCGGCGCGCCGTCCTTGTTCATCTGGTCGACCTTGTAGAGGTAGTTCGTCAGCGACACCGGCACTTCGCCGGAGACGACAAGGTTGGTCAGCAGCGTATGACCCTTGCGGAGCGAAATGCCGTTGGTCTTGGCCAGCTTCTGGAAGAAGTCTAGACCCTGCTGCTCGCTCGGGAAGCTCTGGTCGATCGTCGCCAGCCAGTCATAGGCTTCGGCTTCGAGACCGATCTTGCCGGACCACTTGGGATCGAGCAGATCATCCCAGCTCTTCGGCACGTCGGCGTCGGAAACGAGCTGCGTGTTGTAGGAGGCAGTGATGATGTTCAGGCGGCTGCCGACCCACTCCTTGTGGGCAGGGACGGCCTGCGGGAAGATATCGGCCATGGTGGCCGAATTGACCGGCTCGAAAACCTTCTCGCGATGCAGGGCCTCGAGTTCCGGCCCGTTCGTCTCGATGATGTCGGCATCATAGCGACCGGCCTTGATCTCGGTGACGGCACGGCGCAGCACGTCCTCCGAGCTGCCACGCCAAGTGGTGACCTTGATACCGTATTTGGCGGTGAAGGCATCGGTGATGGCGGCGACGTCCTCGACCGGCGTTGCCGTATAGAGCGTCAGCTCGCCTTCCGCCTTGGCCGCCTCCGCTAGCTTCTCCAAGCGGTCGGGGCCGTTGTAATTGGCGAGGTCAGCAAGGCTCGACTGCGCATAAGCAGAGCCTGTGGCAACGGCTCCCAGCAGCGCCATTCCGCCAAGCAAGCGGATGGCCGAAGTCATTTTAAACGATCGCAACATTTTCTCCTCCCGAGTATTCGGTTTGATCGCCGATGGAATTACTTGAACGTCTTTTCGAATTCGCCGCGCCAATCGCCCAGGTTATCAAGGGCGGCATCCGGATTGATCACCTTGACCTGCATGCCTTCAGGCAGCGGCGCGATCTTGATATTGGTCGGCGTAAACTGTCTCTCCGCCAGGATCTTCTGTCCTTCAGTGAGGGTGAAATCCTGATACAGGATCGCGGCATTTGGATGGGGCGCTGTCCGCGCCACGCCAAGGCCATTGATGCGGGCGATAGCCGGGCCGATCATGAACCGCTTGATCGGAGCACCGTCCTTTTCCATTTGCGCGACCTTGTAGAGATAGACCGTCAGGCCGAGCGGCACCTCGCTGGAAACAACGAGATTGGTCAGCAGGGGATGGCCGTTGTAGAGCCCCGGATGATCGGTCTGCGATAGCTTGCGGAAGAATTCCATCCCCTTTTCTTTGGACGGAAAGGTTCCGGCGGCCGTCGCGAGCCAGTCATAGGCAACGGCCTCGACGCCGAGCTTGCCGGCCCATTTCGGATCAAGCAGTTCCTCCCATGTCTTCGGAAGGTCCGCTTCGCTGACTGCATTCGTGTTGTAGGCCGCGGTGATGATGTTCAGCCGGCTGCCGATCCACTCGTGATGAGGCGGGACGGCATCCCGAAAGATGTCCGCAAAGAGCGGCGACTGGATCGGTTGCAGTAGCTTTTCACGATGAAGCGCCTCGAGTTCCGGTCCGTTCGTCTCGATAACATCAACATCATGACGTCCGGCCTTCAACTCGCCGACGGCACGCCGCAGGACGTCTTCGGAACTGCCACGCCACAAGGTCACCGGTATGCCGTACTTGGCTTCGAATGCCTTGGTAATGACGGTCACATCCTCGACGGGGGTGACGGTGTAGAGCGTTAGAGCGCCCTCCTGCTTTGCGGCGGCGACCAGCTTGTCCATCCGATCGGCGCCGGTATAGCCGGCGATCTGGTCGATGCTGGACTGGGCGTGGGCCCCAGTGGCCAAGGCGGCCGCAGCAATGGTTCCCAATAGCATCCCACAGCGCCAGAGCCGCTGCACATTCTTCATGAATTCAGGCATTTTGTCCTCCCATGCCAATCCTCGAGGCTTCTCCTCAAGCCTCCTTGACGCCGAAGCGTTTGCCGACCCACTGGGCCAGCATGACGATCGTGAACAACACCAGGATCATCATCACGCCGAAGGCCGAGAGTTCGACATACTGGCCGTTCTGCCAGAGCTCCCAGATCACCACAGAGACCACCTCAGAGCCGGGGCTGTAGAGAAGGACCGAGCTCGACAGTTCACGGATCGAGACGACTACGATGTAGATCCAGCCCGCCACCAGGCCTGGCTTCAGGAGCGGTAAGACGATGCGCCAGAAGCTCTGGCCCCAGGAGGCACCGCTCATGGCGGCGGATTCCTCAAGATCCTTGTGGATCTGCAGCATCGACGTTGTGTTGTAGCGGATGCCGTAGGGCATGAAGCGGGTGAGATAGGCGATCAGGATGATCCAGGTCGTGCCGTACACGCCGATATCCAGATAAAGATAGAAAATCATGATCGACAGGCCGAGCACGAGACCGGGGAAGACCATCGGCAGCGAGGCAAGGTTGTCGAGCAGCCAGCGGCCCGGCAGCTTGGTGCGAATGACGATCCATGAGATCACGGCTGTCAACAGCATCAGGCCGGTCGCCGCGCTGAAGGCAAGGATCGCACTGTTCCAGACCGCCTGGCCGACGGCCGGATAGTTGATGACGGTCACATAGGCATTCAAGGAAAGCCGGTGCATCGCGCTCCAGGAGGGCACGCTGTAATATTTGTTCAGGGACGACCAGAGAAGCACCAGGAACGGCAGGATAATCACCAGCACCATGTAGACGACGATCAGGACGGCGGCAGGAACGCGCCACGGGCCAAGATCGAACGGCCGCGGGCGAAAACCCTTTCCGGTGACGGTCGAATATTTGCTGCCCTTGGTCGACAGTCGCGACTGGAAATAAATGCCGAAGGAGGCAATCACCAGAAGAAGGATCGCATAGGCCGAAGCGAGGCCGACATTGCTCGGATATTCGCGGATCGCGTCATAGATCGACGACGTGAAGACCTCGATGCCGACAGGCGTGCCGAGCAGCGCAGGGACCTCGAAAGATTCGATCGAGCGCGTGAACATGATGAAGAAGGCTGCGACCAGCGCCGGCCAGACAAGCCTCAGCGTGATCCGGAAGAGGATCTGCCAGATCGAAGCACCGGACATCAGCGCCGATTCCTCGAGCGACGGGTCCATGGCGCGGAAGGCCGCCGACATCAGCAGGAAGGCGACCGGCGAATAGTGCAGGCCCTCGACCCAGATCATCCCGCCCATCGAGTAAATGTTGAAGACAGGTCCGGCGATGCCGAAGGTATTTTTCAGGACAAGATTGAAGAGGCCGATCTGCGGGCTCGCCATCATGATCCAGGAGACGGTGAAGAGGATCGACGGGATGACGAGCGGCACGATCGAAGCCGCATAGAAGAGCATCTTGAAGGGTGTGTTCGTTCGCTCGTTCAGCCACGCGAAGAGCGTGCCGATCGTCAGCGACAGACAGGCTGTGCCGGTCGCGAAAATCACCGAATTGCGGAACAGCGGCAGGATGCGGCTGTCGCTGAAGGCCTTTGTGTAATTATCGAGGGTGAAGACGGCAGGCACATCGCCTGCCGCCGGGGTCATGAAGCTCTGCCAGATCAGAAAGACGAGCGGCACGAGGGCGAGCCACGCGACGGCGAGGATCACGGCCGCGATGACCAGCCATTTCGCGTTGATCCTCGCAAGGGGTCCATGGTTTTGCGCGATCTTGGCGTAAGTACTTTCCTGCAATGACATGAAGGCCTCCCAACCGACGTCTTTCCTCCGGGTCCGTCAGGACCCGGCCGGTACAGCGAGGTTATCCTTATGATAACCGGCAATGCGCTGATAGTTTGTGGAGAGCTGCTCGAGATCTTCACGGCTAATGACGTCGTCAATATGATCGAACGGCTTGTCCTCGGTGCGCAAGAAGACTTCGCGCAGGATCGCATCCGGCGGATTGGCGCGATTTGTCAGCACGACCTTGGCGGTTGCCGGGCGGCGGATCGCCTCATAGGCATGCATGGCCTTGATCGGATCGCCTTCACGGACGAGCGCGTCGGTCAGCGCGCGGCAATCGAGGATCGCCTGGGCCGAGCCATTCGCGCCGCGCGGATACATCGGATGGGCGGCATCGCCGAGCAACGTCAGGCGACCGAAGGTCCACTGGTCCAGCGGGTCCTGGTCGACCATTGGATATTCGAGGATCGCATCGGCGGCCTTGAACATCGCCGGGCAATCGAGCCAGTCGAATTTCCAGTCCTTGACGACGTCGAAGAAGTCTTCGAGGCGGCCCGGCTTGTTCCAGTCGCGCTGCGACTTGTACTTGTCGGTCTCGATGTCGACGACCCAATTGATGAGCTGGTTGCCTTCGGCGTCGATATTGTCGCGGATCGGGTAGATCAGCACCTTGGCGGTGTTAAGCCAGCCGACGCGCACCATGCTGGCGCCGGTCAAGAACGGCTTCCAGCGCGTGACGCCGCGCCACATGTTGATGCCGGAATACCGCGGCGGGCCTTCGTTCGGATAGAGCTGCTTGCGGATCCTGGAGTGGATTCCCTCGGCACTGACAACCATTTCGGCCTTGACGGAAGGCCGGGCGGAACCGTCGCGCGGATCGACGAAATGCAGGGTTACGCCGCTGTCGTCCTGGTCGAAGCCGGTGCAGGACCAGCCGGTCATCAGGCGGTCAGCGCCGATGCGCTGCTTGAAGGCCTCGACGAGGACCATGTGCAGGTCGCCGCGATGGATGGAGAATTGCGGCCATTCGTAGCCGGCATGGCGACCCGTCGGCTCGGTGAAGATATGCTGGCCATGGCGGTTGTAGAAACCGGACTCGCGGGTCGTGATGGCGACCTTCGCAAGCTCTTCCTCGAGGCCGAGCTGGCATAGTTCGCGGGAGGCATGCGGCAGAAGATTGATGCCGACGCCGAGCGCCTTCAGCTCGGGCGCGGCCTCGTAAACACGGGATGGGATTCCCTTTTCGTGCAGCATCAGAGCAAGCGTCAGCCCCCCGATCCCACCACCAACAATCGTGACTTCCATAGTCGACTCCAAATGTCCTGGCCGGGAAACCCGGCAAAGTTCGAATAGGGCATCGTCCAACAGGATTGGAAAATGCCGATGTCGCTTCAGATGAAAGCTGCAGGCAATGGAAACCCGTTCGCCGAAGCAACGCTCCAGCGGCAGTTATTCCAGATTTTGCCGATCATCCTCCGATAGGCACCGGTTGCTCTTTCATCGCCCGAACCACTCGCGCGTCCTCACTCGAAAGAACCATCCGATGTTGGAAGGACCCTAGAAACAAAATTGACATTCATCAAATAGATAGATTTTTTGAGGTCATAGCGAAAACAGATGACTGAGGTCCCTCACCGTGAAACACTCAAGTGCGGCTGGCCTGACCTTTGCTATAGGGCACGTGGCTTCGATCCCGTCGCTCGCACTATCATGCCCGAGGGCACCGACTTCCGACGGCAACGTCCCTTGGCCTTTATAATCTCTTGCGAATGTGCTTGTATGCGCGCGCCAGAAGGACCGCGGTTGGGGCTGCGCATAGTTGTAAGCTAGTCTTGTGGGAGTATGGCAATGGTTTACGATTGGGATGGCACAAGAGCGCGACGTCTCAAATTGTTCAGGGCAGGAACGGCGTTCATGATCGCGATTGCGGTCGTCGGAATACCGCTTCTTTTCTTCGCAGCAAAGCTGCACAACCTCTACGGCTGAATTGGCAAGTTCGTTGCCCGGTATAAGCAGGCGTGACCCAATGGCCGCGCCTGCTAGTGAGGACTGATTTAGCCGAGCTTTGCAGCGATCTTGGCGACGTGAGCGCCCTGATACTTGGCTGCCTCAAGCTCGATAGCTGAAGGCTGGCGGGATCCATCGCCATCCGTGATGGTGGATGCGCCGTAGGGCGAACCGCCCTTGATTTCATCAACACCCATCTGGCCCTGGAAAGCATAGGGAAGACCGGCAACGACCATGCCCTGGTGCAGGAAAGTGGGGATGAAGCCGAGGATGGTGGATTCCTGGCCGCCGTGCTGCGTGGCCGAGGACGTGAACACAGAGCCTACCTTCCCGACCAGCTTGCCGGCGAACCAGAGGCCGCCCGTCTGATCCCAGAAATTGCGCATCTGCGAAGCAACGGTTCCGAAGCGCGTACCCGCACCGACGATGATCGCGTCGTAATCGGCAAGTTCGTCGACCGTGGCGATCGGGGCAGACTGGTCCATCTTGTAGTGCGACGCCTTGGCAACCTCAGCAGGAACCAGTTCCGGAACGCGCTTGACGGTGACGTCCGCGCCGACCGACTTTGCGCCTTCGGCGACGGCGTATGCCATGGTTTCGATGTGGCCGTAAGCCGAGTAGTAGAGCACGAGTACCTTAGCCATTTATCTAACTCCATCAATTGCGTTTAAATTCGTGAACGTGCGGAGTTGTAGCAGCGGTGTGTGTCGAACATAGCCCCACGCGGCAGAACGCACTGTTCAATGGTCATAGACGAAAACTTGCTTGCAGCCATTTCCCAAGTTGGCGGCGGCGACACGGTTTGCAAGACAGGCGAAGGGCGCTACCTATGTGGGAACGCAAATGTTCGGAAATTTCCAATGACCAATGAGACGATTGTCACCGCCGCCATGCTTGCCATTGGCGACGAACTCTTATCCGGCCGCACCAAGGACAAGAATATCGGCCACCTGGCTGACATGCTGACGCTTTCCGGCATCGACCTCAAGGAAGTGCGCATCGTCGGTGACGAGGAGAATGCCATCGTCGAGGCTCTCAATGCGTTGCGCGCAAAGTACGATTATATCTTCACCTCGGGAGGTATCGGACCGACCCATGACGACATCACCGCCGATGCCGTATCCGCAGCGTTCGGGCTGCCCTGCGAATACGATGCTGACGCAATGACCCTGCTCGGCGAGATGTACGCGCGCCGCGGGCTCGAATTTACGGAGGCCAGAAAGAGAATGGCTCGCATGCCCAAAGGGGCGCGCCATATCCCCAACCCGGTCTCGACCGCGCCCGGGTTCGTGATCGGCAATGTTCATGTCATGGCCGGCGTGCCGCAGGTCTTCCAGGCCATGGTCGACGCGGTCATCCCGACATTGCGGACCGGCACGCGAGTGCTCTCGCTCGGTATCTCCTGCCCTTATGGTGAAGGCGACATCGGTACACCGCTTGCTGCGATCCAGAAAGCTCATCCGGAGACGAGCATCGGCTCCTATCCCCGCTATATTGGCCAGGCGTTCTCAACGGAAATCGTCGTCCGCGGACGCTCACAGGATGCGGTCGATGCAGCGGGAGATGATGTGCGCGCTATGATCGAGACCATCCGCCAATCAAAGGAGGTGGCTGAAAACCGCTCGGCAGAGGCGTAGCATCGAGGTGATCCCGGTTCGCCGTTGATATGCATCAAAGAAGCGGCGCCCTCGCCGGCGCATTCTCGTTGAAAATTAGTCGATTTCATCCGCGTAAGGAGAATTGCTGATGTCTTACAAAACCATACTTGCCATTCTCGATACCGTCGATAACGCGACAGCCGTGGCCGATTTTGCGTTTGCCATTGCCGCACAGACCAATGCCTACGTTATCGGACTTCATGCGGAAACCGTCGCGGTCGTGCCGCTCGTAGCACCGATGGAGATACCCGACCCCGTCGCCGTGCAGGCGCTGCAGGACATGGCGCGCGCGCAAACGCTCGAAATCGAACGCATCTTCCGCAGGAAGGCGCAGGCTGAAGGCGTTTCCCATGAATGGCGCAGCTTCGCCTCATCCACCGGCTACGGCTCGGCGCCGCTGATCGAAAGCGCCCGAAGCGCCGACTTGCTCATCGCCTCACAGGCCGATCCGTTGAAGCCGTCCGACAGTCACGTAGACATCGACAACTATCTCTTCGAAAGCGGTCGCCCGGTTTTGATGATTCCTTTTGTGATGCGCCAGCCGAAACCGATCAAGCGTGTCCTCGTCGCATGGAACGGCTCAAGGGAGGCCGCGCGTGCGGCGTTCGATGCCTTGCCCATCCTGAAGGCGGCCGCCGAAGTCGAGATTTTCTCCGTCGATCCCGTCGACAATGCACTTCAGTCTGCGGCCGTCGCAGGCGCCGACATTGCTGCGGCTCTTTCCCGTCACGGCGTCAAGGTAACTCTGGCAACTGCGCAAAGCGTTGACAAGTCCGCCTCGGCTGTCATCGAGAACCGCCTCTCCGACAGCAGCATCGACCTGCTCGTCATGGGCGCTTACACGCATTCGCGTCTCTGGCAGTTGATCTTCGGCGGCACCACGAGAACGCTGCTGCAATCAATGACGGCCTTGACGCTGCTGTCGCGATAAGAATCGCGAGGGGCTTGCGTTTTGCCTCCGGAATCCGTTAATTGCGGCGACCGATGACGAGCTCCGGCTTCGGTCCTCCTATCGCGCAGTCTCGGCTGCGCGATTTGCGTTTGGCCGATCGCGGAATGCCTTGTCCGGCCGCCGGCAAACGGCGTGTCATCATTCATGCCGCGGAGCACACCATGTCTCTTCCCGATAAAGCCTTTCCCGTTTCCTGGGACCAGTTCCACCGCGACGCGCGCGCGCTCGCTTGGCGTCTCGCCGGGCTCAAGCGCGATTTCAAGGCGATCGTCTGCATCACGCGCGGCGGTCTCGTACCCGCGGCAATCATCTCGCGCGAACTCAATATCCGGCTGATCGAAACGGTCTGCGTCGCCTCCTACCACGACTACGTGAACCAGGGCGAAATGATGCTCCTGAAGGGCATTGCACCGGAGCTGACCGCCGACCAAGGCGAATCCGTCCTGGTCATCGACGATCTTACCGATACCGGCAAGACCGCCTCCGAAGTTCGCTCGATCTTGCCCAAGGCACACTTCGCCTGCGTTTACGCGAAGCCCCAGGGCGTGCCGACGATCGATACGTTCGTTACGGAAGTCAGCCAGGACACCTGGATCTACTTCCCCTGGGACATGGGGTTCACCTATCAGGAACCGATCTCCAAGGCCGGCCGCGGCTGAGCGCTATCCGCGGCGCAACCAAACAGATTGGTGACAATTTCAAATTGCACCAATCTTTGTTTAACTAACCCATCGGATTCCGCTATCGCGTCGGCCGCGCTGACCTTATCCTTCAAAGCAATTCCCGCGCGGCACCCTTGTCGCGTTGCGGACTTGCGTTAGAGGTTAAGTCGCGGGGCGCGACCTTGGAATGAATATGATGCGTTGGGGCTATGTCGAGATAGCGGCGGCTTTCGGTTTGTGTCTCTGTCTCTCGCATTTGACCGCTTCGGCGGAGCCGGCCTATGTGTCCGTCGTTCGGAAATATGTCGAGACAACAGTCAAGCCGATGGTGAATGTCGCGATCGTCAAGAAGGCGATCGAAGCTCAGAATACCAAATTCAGCAAAATCAGCGACATGGACATCCAGGTGCTGGATAACACCTATCGGTCCGAAGTTCTGGCCGGCGGTTGGCAGATGGTGAGGCAACTGCTCAACAAGCCGGTGTCGCGATACCTCAAATCCAAGCAGGATGATTCGCAGGGCGCCATCGTTGAATTCTTCGTGACCGATCGCCACGGACTCAATGTCGGCCAGGGCACGATAACCAGCGACTATTGGCAGGGCGACGAAGACAAGTTCCTGAAAACATTCGGAAGACAGTCCGACGACATATTCATTGATCGGGCCGAGCGCGATGAACAGACACAATTGCTGGAAACGCAGGCAAGTTTCGTCATCAATGATGAAAACGGACAGCCTATAGGCATCGCAACGGTGACGATTGCGATCGACGCATTGTGATTGAAATTAACATGAACGAATCGGCTGTCGCATTTGGCCGGCAAAAGCTGCAACCAAATCAACACGGTCGCAACTTTTCTTAGATTTTTTACGCTCCGGGACGACGAAAGCTCGCAACCCATTGAATTTCTTGCACGACTTTCTTTTCCCCATTCTCCACAGCCCGATCCACAATATGTTGTGGTGAACGCTTCATTAAAAACAACCTCTTGACGGAATCGCACGATTCAAACTTAATAGGTTCCGATGTTGCGACGGCAGTTGGACCGGAATTAACGAGGCCGGTTCCCTCCAAAAATCGAGCGTAGAATCAGGGTGTTGCGTCCATGAAGGGCGACCGCCATGAGGGGTTTCGTGCGCGATTTTTATCTTCCGGAAAAGTGACATCCGGGGCTGGCGATAATAAGCTGTTAATACTATATTTAGTGTTTGCAGCCACGATCACTACAAGATACGGGAGAAGCATCTCCGGATGACACTCCTGTGATAGTACGGAAACGAGAACTGGCTGCGCTCCTCACGGCGCGGCCGGAGGTGGAAACTTGCGCCTTGGTCGACGGGGACGGGGCGCGCAAGCTAGAGGTTAGAGAAATGCGCATAGAACGCCGTTTCACGAAGGCAGGACTGAGCGCTTACGCGGACATCGAATTCCGCAAGGCGACGAGCGAGATCAAGAACCCGGACGGGTCGATCGTATTCCGCCTCGAGAACATCGACGTTCCGGCGCAGTTCTCCCAGGTCGCCGCCGACATCCTGGCGCAGAAGTATTTCCGCAAGGCCGGCGTTCCCGCCAAGCTGAAGAAGGTCGAGGAAAACGAGGTTCCTTCCTTCCTGTGGCGTTCGGTTGCCGATGAAGCAGCTCTGAAGGATATTGCGAAGGACCAGCAGTACGGCTCCGAAACCGACGCGCGCCAGGTCTTCGACCGTCTCGCCGGCACCTGGACCTACTGGGGCTGGAAGGGTGGCTATTTCTCCTCCGAGGAAGACGCCCTAGCCTTCAAGGATGAACTTGCCTACATGCTTGCCACCCAGCGTGTTGCCCCGAATTCCCCGCAGTGGTTCAACACCGGCATGCACTGGGCCTACGGCATCGACGGCCCCGGTCAGGGCCACTTCTATGTCGACCCCTTCACCGGCAAGCTGACGAAGTCGAAGTCAGCTTACGAACATCCGCAGCCGCACGCCTGCTTCATCCAGTCCGTTGAAGACGATCTCGTCAACGAAGGCGGCATCATGGACCTGTGGGTCCGCGAAGCACGCCTCTTCAAGTACGGCTCCGGCACCGGCTCCAATTTCTCCTACCTGCGTGGCGAAGGCGAAAAGCTGTCCGGCGGCGGCCGTTCTTCCGGCCTGATGAGCTTCCTGAAGATCGGCGATCGGGCTGCCGGCGCCATCAAGTCGGGCGGCACGACGCGCCGTGCGGCCAAGATGGTGGTCGTCGACATCGACCATCCTGATATCGAAGAGTATATCAACTGGAAGGTGAAGGAAGAGCAGAAGGTTGCTGCCCTCGTCACCGGTTCCAAAGTTGTCGCCAAGCACCTCAAGGCAATCATGAAGGCTTGCGTCAACTGCGAGGCTGACAACGGCGATTGCTTCGACCCGAACAAGAACCCTGCCCTGAAGCGCGAAATCCGCGCTGCCAAGAAGGACCAGGTTCCGGAGAACTACATCGGCCGCGTCATCCAGTTCGCCCGCCAGGGCTACAAGGATATGGAGTTCAAGACCTACGACACGGACTGGGATAGCGAAGCTTACCTTACCGTATCCGGCCAGAACTCCAACAACTCGGTCTCGATCAAGGACGACTTCCTGCGCGCCGTTGAAAGCGACAGCGACTGGCAGCTGAAGGCCCGCAAGGACGGCAAGGTTATGAAGACCTTGAAGGCGCGCGACCTGTGGGAGTCGATCTCCTACGCCGCCTGGGCATCGGCCGATCCGGGCCTGCACTTCAACACGACGATGAACGACTGGCATACCAGCCCGGCTGCCGGCCCGATCCGCGCATCCAACCCGTGCTCGGAATACATGTTCCTCGACGACACGGCCTGCAACCTTGCCTCGCTGAACCTCATGCAGTTCAAGGATGCCGCCACCAAGCGCATCAACATATCAGACTACGAGCATGCGGTTCGCCTGTGGAGCGTTGTTCTCGAAATCTCCGTGATGATGGCGCAGTTCCCGTCGAAGCGGATTGCCGAGCTCTCTTACGAATATCGCACGATCGGCCTCGGCTACGCCAACATCGGCGGCCTGCTGATGTCTTCCGGCATTCCCTATGACAGCGACGAAGCCCGTGCCATTGCCGGCTCCCTGACCGCGATCATGACCGGCATTTCCTACGCCACCTCGGCTGAGATCGCTTCCGAGCTCGGACCGTTCCCGATGTTCGCGCCGAACCGCGAAAACATGCTGCGCGTCATCCGCAACCATCGCCGCGCCGCTTACGGCGAGACGTCTGGCTATGAAGGCCTGTCGATCAACCCGGTCGCGCTCGTCCACTCCGAGAACCCCGACCAGGATCTGGCGGCTCATGCCAAGAGCGCCTGGGACAAGGCTCTCGAGCTCGGCGAAAAGCACGGCTACCGCAACGCCCAGGCAACCGTCATCGCGCCGACCGGCACGATCGGCCTCGTCATGGATTGCGACACAACCGGTATCGAGCCTGACTTCGCACTGGTGAAATTCAAGAAGCTCGCCGGCGGCGGCTACTTCAAGATCATCAACCGCGCCGTTCCGGAAGCCCTGCGCACGCTCGGCTACTCCGAGAGCCAGATCGCCGAGATCGAAGCCTACGCTGTCGGCCACGGCAATCTGAACCAGGCGCCGGCCATCAACCCCTCGACGCTGAAGGCCAAGGGCTTCACCGACGATAAGGTGGAAGCCGTCAACGCCGCGCTGAAGTCGGCCTTCGACATCAAGTTCGTCTTCAACCAGTGGACGCTCGGCGCCGACTTCCTGAAGACGACGCTGAAGGTTTCCGACGAACAGCTTGCCGACATGAGCTTCAACCTGCTCGAGCACCTCGGCTTTGCCAAGAAGGACATCGAAGCTGCCAACGTTCACGTCTGCGGCGCGATGACGCTGGAAGGCGCACCGTTCCTGAAGAACGAACACCTCGCCGTCTTCGATTGCGCCAACCCTTGCGGCAAGATCGGCAAGCGTTACCTCTCGGTCGACAGCCACATCCGCATGATGGCTGCTGCCCAGCCGTTCATCTCGGGTGCGATCTCCAAGACGATCAACATGCCGAACGACGCGACGGTCGACGATTGCAAGAGCGCCTACATGCTCTCCTGGAAGCTCGGCCTGAAGGCAAACGCTCTCTACCGCGATGGCTCCAAGCTGTCGCAGCCGCTGAACGCCTCGCTGATCGAAGACGAAAGCGATGAGGACGCACTGGACGATCTGCTGCAGCAGCCGGTCGCCGCCCAGGCCGTCACCATCACCGAGAAGATCATCGAGCGTGTCGTCGAACGCGTCACCCGCGAGCGGGAGAAGCTCCCGAACCGCCGCCAGGGTTACACCCAGAAGGCCGCCGTCGGCGGACACAAGGTGTACCTGCGCACCGGCGAATTCGGCGACGGCCGTCTCGGCGAGATCTTCATCGACATGCACAAGGAAGGTGCGGCCTTCCGTGCGATGATGAACAACTTCGCGATCGCCATCTCGCTCGGCCTGCAATACGGCGTGCCGCTCGAAGAGTATGTGGAGGCCTTCACCTTCACCAAGTTCGAACCGGCCGGCATCGTCATCGGCAACGACGCGATCAAGAACGCCACGTCGATCCTCGACTACGTGTTCCGCGAACTCGCCGTCTCCTACCTCGGCCGCCACGATCTGGCGCATGTCGATACGTCCGACTTCTCCAACACGGCGCTCGGCAGGGGGATCCAGGAAGGCAAGACGAACCTCGTCTCGACCGGTTGGACCCGTGGCTACAAGCCGACCCTGGTAACGGGCAACGAGCGTCAGGCAGGCGGGGAGCCGAAGGGTGCCGCGACGGCGGCCCCGGCGCGCGCATCCTCCGGCGCCACGGTGACCTCCTTTGCGGGTGCTGCCGCCCGCAAGATCGAGCCGACGCTTGCCGTCTCCTCCTCTGAAATCGTCGCCTTCAAGCGCGACTACGAGGAGCGGGCAAAGGAACTGGCCGAAGAGATCGCCGAGGAAGTGGCCGAGGAGATCGCAACCGAGACCCAGCAGCAGGCAACCGCCCTCTTCTCCGACAAGGCCGCCGCCGACGCGGCATCGGCCAAGACGGAGGCCAAGAAGGTCGAAGCCGAACGCCGCGCCCGCTCCATCATGCAGGGCTACACGGGCAACATGTGCTCCGAATGCCAGAACTTCACGATGGTCCGCAACGGCACCTGCGAGAAGTGCGACACCTGCGGCGCGACGAGCGGCTGCAGCTGATAACCGGCAATTCCGGCGGTTGGTGATGATGATGATAGCTTTCACCCCTCACCCGCCGGAACGTTGTCCGACCCAGGTCGGGAACTTGACGCGAAGACAAAAGTCAAAGAGCGGCCCTTGGCCGCTCTTCTGCTGTGATCAACGGCAACCTCGGCAAGTGACCGCCGGCGAAAGCGCCTTCTTCCCACGCGGCATTCCGCACCAGCTTATGAACCCGAGCGACAATCATTGCAGGCACGTCCTGATCGACACCCCTGCTCTCTTCGATCAGTTTATCAAGGAAGACGGACGTGACGAAGTCTTCGGGCCACCGACTGCGAAGGGAATTGAGCGTCTGCGGGCGACCTGCCCCAGGTTCGGCATCACCCTGCTCTCGAACTGCCCAACGCCTCAGTAAGTCAACGCCAGGCGCAACGGCATAACCAGGGCCCAGCTTAATGTTGAGGCCCAATTCGAGGGCTCCACGCCAGACCAGCCCTCGAAACCGATGTTGCTTCTGTACGGGCGCGTTACCGGCGCTATCCGTCCACAGGGGTGTTATACACGCAAGCATCACTGCCATTCTTCAACATGGCATCTTCCCTTCTTCTTGATTTTGGTCAAATTACCGTTGGCTCGCAGCGCCGCTAACGTCGCGTCATGACGAGGACGTAGAGGGGCAGCGACGCGAGTCAGGCTTTGCCCGACGCCCGACAATATGGGCACCGGCAGGATGCTTGCGTGCCTTTACCACCAATGCAATCACATCCAGAAAGAGGACTTCATCATGCCATTCATCAAGACCACGGACGGAACCGAAATCTTCTACAAGGATTGGGGTCCAGCCACCGCCCAGCCTATTGTTTTCCATCACGGCTGGCCGCTCAGCGCTGACGATTGGGACGCGCAGATGATGTTCTTTCTGGACAAGGGCTATCGCGTGATTGCCCACGACCGGCGCGGCCATGGCCGTTCCAGGCAGACGTGGCAGGGCAACGAGATGGACACCTATGCCGCCGACGTCGCGGCCCTCACAGATGCGCTCGATCTCAAGAATGCAATCCATGTCGGCCATTCGACCGGCGGCGGTGAGGTTGCCCACTACGTCGCCCGCGCAAAGCCCGGACGCGTCGCCAAGGCGGTGCTGATCGGCGCCGTGCCGCCGATCATGGTCAAGTCGGACAAGAACCCCGGTGGCCTGCCGCTCGAGGTCTTCGATGGTTTCCGTGCCGCGCTCGTCGCCAACCGCGCGCAGTTCTTCCTCGACGTGCCCGCAGGCCCGTTCTATGGCTATAACCGCCCGGGTGCCAAGGTCAGCCAGGGTGTTATCGAGAACTGGTGGCGGCAAGGCATGATGGGTGGTGCAAAGGCGCATTACGATTGCATCAAGGCCTTCTCCGAAACTGATTTCACCGAGGATCTGAAGCAGATCACGGTGCCGACGCTCGTCATGCACGGCGACGACGATCAGATCGTTCCCTATGCCGACTCCGCACCGCTGTCCGTCAAGCTCTTGAAGCACGGCATACTGAAGACCTATGCCGGCCTCCCGCACGGCATGTGCACGACGCATCCGGATGTGATCAACGCCGATCTGCTGGAATTCTTCCTGGACTGAGATGTTGGCTCGACCGCCGGCCTTCTGATGGAACGGAGGCAAGACAACACTCGTAGGCGGGTCCTCTTCGCCCCGCCTGCGGCACGCCGGATATTTTCTCTTCAAGGGAGGCGCTTGTGATAACGCGAGATACCATTTCGGACGGCTTGTCCCGCCGCGATCTGCTGAAGTTGACGGCCGCGGCAGCAGCGATGCTCGCGTCACGTAGCGCCGTCGCAGCCGACTTCCACCGCTTCAAGCATGGCACGTTCGACATCACGGTCGTCAGCGACGGTTTTCTCACGCTCCCAGTCGAGATCTTGTTGCCCGACGCCACGCCTGAAGAGCGCAAGGCGATCATGCCTCGGCTGGGCGGAAGTTCGGCGGCCGCTCCGGTCCAGGCCAACATCCCGCTGATCCGCCATGGCGACGACCTGATCCTTATCGACACTGGCTCGGGTAACCGCTTCCAGGCCAGCGCGGGCAAATTGGCCGCAAACCTGCAATCGCTTGGGATCGCGCCCGAAGCGATCACCAAGGTGGTTTTCACCCATGCCCATCCGGACCACTCCGGTGCGACGACGACAGCCGATGGAAAGGTGCTTTATCCGAACGCCCAGTATTTTGTCAGCGAAGCCGAGTGGGACTTCTGGACCCACAAGGACTTTGAGATGCACATGCCGTCGGCGCTTCATGATTTTGCGCGAGGCGCGCAACGTGACCTGTTTGCGGTCAAGGACCGGCTGACGCTCTTGCGCCCGGATCAGGAGATCATTCCCGGAATGCGGATTTTGGAAACCCGCGGCCATACGCCGGGCCATGTCTCGATCGAACTGGCGGGCGACGGCGGCCTGCTGATCACAGGCGACGCCTGTACCAACGACGTGATTTTCTTCGAGCATCCCGCCTGGCATTTCGGCTTCGACACCGAGCATGAGATCGCGCTGAAAAACCGCCAGATGCTGCTCGATCGCGCCGCGAGCGAAAAGCTCAAGATGCTCGGCTATCACTGGACCTATCCGGCCGTCGGATATGCCGAGCGCAAGGATGCCTCCTACCGATTTCTGCCGGCTTAGGATCGCCGAATTATCGCGCCTCGGCGGTTTCCTCGAGCGCGGCAGATTGCTGCGGCATTTCTTCCGCAATCTCCTCGGCAACGGCTGCAAGATCGACGCTGACTGGCGACGTTCTGGGCGGCGGGAGGATTTGACTTCGACGACGAACGGCTTCGACTGAGCGCGCATGAGTTTCCTATGAAGAGGCGTTGAACGAATCCATCAACGCCCCAAGCCTATGAAGCGTTCCGCGCTTGCGCAAGGTCGCCATTCGCTTTGAATCCAGCCTCACACAGGCCAGACCGCGACGGAACAAGCATATGGCGAGCCGCGTTTCGGCCTTTCAATCTGCATGGAGCCTCTACGCAAATTCCTGCGAAAAGTCCTTGAAGGAACGATCGATGTCGATTACCTACCACGTCGCCGAACATGATGGCGCCTGGGCCTACCGCCTGGACGATGTCTGGTCGGAAACTTTCCCAACTCACGAAGAAGCATTGGCAGCGGCTAAACATGCCGCGGAGCGACAAAAGCTCGGTGGCCAGGATGCGGACATTACATATCAGCGTGCAGACGGCAGCTGGACAGCGGAACGGTCGAACGGAGGCGACCGCCCCGAGGCCGATGTCGTCGATGACGCCAAGGAAAAAGACTAGGAATGACTATCAAAGAACGCTTTTTGAAGCAGCAGCATGCGTGGATGCTCGGCGCATGCTATTCCCGGAAACATCCCGACTTTCATCGCTTTGGCGGCGTCGATGTTTCGATCTCGCCTCGCTGGAAAGACAGCGTTGAAACCTTCGTCAATGATATGATCGACACCCTGCCGCGCAGCCTCTCCGAGCGCCGGATGGCACTGAGAAACCCGCGCCGCCCGTTCGAACCCGGGAATGTGGAATGGGTATTCGCAAGCAAGCATTACGGCCTTCGCGCTCCTGACGGCACACGGCCCGACATGGCGGACGTTCGCGCGCGCCGCGTATAAACCGCTATTTACTCGTTACAATCTTCGCCGGCGGAAACATGGCTAGGGCCTTCTTTCGCCGGCGAACTGTTTTATGGCGGCAGTAGTCACCCCGAAATCACCAGTCAGTGACGACATGCAAGCCGCTTGCATGACCATCCGTTCGGTGCCCCAGTCGTTGGCTGCCGCGCTTGACGACGTATGTTGCACTCCGGGCCAGTTCGCGTGCCGCTGAATTCAGTGCGACCGGTGCCGCGCGTTCCTCGTCACCACAATCACAACAAGTCCGACGACGACAGCCAGCGCGCCCCAATAGACCCATGACGTCTGGTTGATCATGAAGCTTTCCGCCGGGTAGGGAAAATAGCCGCTACCCTGCGCCATCCAGACCAGCCCGAAAAGGATCAGCACGCCGGCGATACAATAGGCGATCTTCACCATTCAATATTCCTCCACCATACCAGTTGCGTAACGTCATGCACCCGTCGCGGACGCAGTGCTTCGACGGAGCGCTCTGGCACGCCTTGAGGACCTTACTCTTTCGGGAAATCGGCTCCCAGGCTCGTTTCGCGCCATTCCTCGATCTGCGCCAGCCGTTCGCGCAGCTTTTTGGTGACGTTGTTGTAGCCAAGTTCGCCAAGCACGAGATGCCGCGGTGGGTTCTCCACTTCCGTGATCCGGATCATCGCCTCGCCAGCGCGCACGGGATCGCCGGCTTGCTTGCCGCTGTATTCAGCTGTTTGCCGCATGCGGGCTGCCGCGGTTTCCGCGTAGTCCGGAATTGTGCTCTTCGTCTGCCGGAGTGACCGGCCCGCCCAATCGGTGCGGAACGGACCGGGCGCGACGCAGGTCACCTTGATGCCGAGCGGCCTGCCCTCGGCGTGGAGTGCATCGGAAAAACCCTCCACCGCATGCTTGCTAGCGGCATAGAAGCCGGAGCCAGGAAAGCCGATAAAGCCGGCAACCGAGGTGATGTTGATGATGTGGCCATGCCGGCGCCGCCGCATACCGGGCAGGACAGCGCGGGTTATCGCAAACAGGCCAAAGACGTTCGCCTCGAACTGATCGCGGATTTCCTGCTCTTCCGCCTCCTCTACCGGTGACTGGTAGCCATAGCCGGCATTGTTGACCAGCACGTCGATGCGGCCGAAACGCTGCTCGGCGGCCGCGACTGCCGCTTTGACCTGAGTCGGATCGGTCACATCGAGATCCAGCGCCAGCGTGTTCGCTTCATGAGCGGTTGCCAGATCGGCAACGCGCGCCTTGTCGCGCGCCGTCACGACCGTCGGCCAGCCACGGGCAATGGTGAGTTTCGCAAGCTCACGGCCGAAGCCGGTAGAGCAGCCGGTGATGAGCCAGACGGGAGACTTGTCCTGAGACATATGATTTTCCTGATGCTGTCGGGGACGCCTGAATGGGCGAGAGCGGATTTAGGGCCGCCGCCTGACATTTCCAGCGAATGAGTACGCCGAAAACTGCGTGGATCAGGACAAGCCTGCGCGCCCGATCGGACGCGCAGGCGATAGGAGACTTACTGGAGCGTACGCGTGTGGATGTCCTGGCCGAGCGCGACGCTAGGACGGGCCTGCGTTCCAGCGGCCACGCCGTCGAGGCCCGTCGCCACTACGGAGACGCGGAACTTACCGTCCAGGTTGCGATCAAAGATTGCTCCAACAACGATATCGGCTTCATCCTGGACCTCGTCGCGGATACGGCTTGCCGCCTCGTCCACTTCGAAGAGCGTCATGTCGGAGCCGCCGGAAATCGAGATCAGCACGCCCCTGGCACCCTTCATGGAAATATCGTCGAGCAGCGGGTTGGCAATGGCAGCCTCCGCGGCCTTCATCGCGCGCCCCTCACCCGAAGCCTCGCCGGTGCCCATCATTGCCCGGCCCATGCCGCGCATGACGGACTTCACGTCAGCGAAATCGAGATTGATCAGGCCTTCCTTGACAATCAGGTCGGTGATGCAGCCAACACCGGCATAAAGCACGCGGTCGGCGGTCATGAAGGCATCGGCGAAGGTGGTCTTTGCATCGGCGATGCGAAAAAGGTTCTGGTTCGGGATGACGATCACCGTATCGGCTGCCTCGCGAAGCGCCTCGATACCGGCATCAGCGGTCTTCATGCGGCGATTGCCTTCGAACGTGAACGGCTTCGTCACGACTCCGACTGTCAGGATGCCAGCGTCGCGAGCAGCCTTGGCAATAACAGGTGCAGCACCTGTGCCGGTGCCGCCGCCCATGCCTGCGGTGACGAAGCACATGTGGGAACCGGCCAGATGGTCCATGATCTCGTCGATCGATTCTTCTGCAGCTGCGCGGCCGACTTCCGGCAGTGAGCCGGCGCCCAACCCTTCGGTCACATGGGCGCCGAGCTGGATACGGCGGGGTGCCTTGGAGGTCGCCAATACCTGTGCATCGGTGTTGGCCGCAATGAAATCGACGCCTTCGAGATTTTCCGCTATCATGTTGTTGATGGCATTGCCGCCGCCGCCGCCGACACCAATTACTGTAATTCTGGGGCGCATTTCGGAAATTCCGTTCTTGGCGTTCGACATCGCAATCTCCTTCGTGCGTTTTCGTCGTGGCTCCACCTCTTATGGAGCCGAATCGAGCATTAGCGTAGTGGCGCAACAAGGCAGAGCCGGGGCGAAAGAACAAGATGAAGCGTCCTTGAAACTTTATCCGGAACCTTTTTTGCATTCGCGCTTTATTTTGAATCATCCCCTGTCAGAGAGAGGAGCACCGTGCAGATGATCACGCCAGCCACCCGCCACTCAGTTACCCCTCCCAACGAGCATATTCTTACGGCTCAAGAGGCCTTAGAACCACTGTTCCTCAAGATCGAAGAGGAGGCCGAAGTCCGGATGATCGCTGCGGCCATCCGCGCGGGCTGGTCTGCCGAAGATGCCGTGGCGGCCATCGACCAGCTTCGCCGGAACGAACTTATTCCCGGCAGCGGCCACTAAAACCTTTCGGCGGCTTCAAAATATCACTCGCCTTGAGAAAGGGATGACCTAAGTTCAGCGCGACCACCAATCGCGGAAAGATCATCGCATGTCCTTCAGAAATATCTGCATCTTCGGCGCCGGTGCACTCGGCGGCGCCATCGCTGCCAAGCTTGCCTCTTCAATCGGCGCAGAGGCGACAGTTTCGGTCGTTGCCCGCGGCGCTCATCTCGACGCCATCCGACGCGATGGATTGCGTCTCATGGAGGCGGACGTAGAAGCACCCCTCACCATAAACCTCACGGCGACCGACAATCCGAGGGAATTGCCGCCGCAGGATCTCCTCATCACCGGGCTAAAGGGCCACCAGCTCAGCGCCGCCGCAGAGGGAATCGGCCTTCTGCTGAAAGATGGCACACGCGTGATGATGATCCTCAACGGCATTCCGTGGTGGTATTTTCATCGCGATCAGGACAGTGGGCATGCGGAACTACAGTTCGATGAGCTCGATGAGGGCGGCAAACTATGGCGACTTGTCGGCCCGGAACGCGTCATCGGCTGCGTCGCCCATCAGGGCGCTGAAGTCAGCAAGCCCGGTGAGATCAGGCTCAGCAACAAAGGGCATTTCATCCTCGGCGAGCCCTCCGGCGACATCAGCAATGATTTGCGCAACGTCGAAGCGCTGCTGCAGCGCGCCGATATCGGCGTGAAGCTCTCGAGCCGAATTCGCGACGACATCTGGAGCAAGCTGATGGGCAACGCCTCCTTCAACCCGATAAGTGCGCTGACGCGATCTTTGATGTCCAACCTGATGGCCGATGCGGCAATCACCGACCAGATCGGCAAGGTCATGAAGGAGGTAAAGGCGGTCGGAGAGGCGCTCGGCGCGAATGTCGGGATGTCCGTCGAGCAGCGACTGGAACAGGCCCGACAGATCGGGCCCGTTCGCACCTCTATGCTCCAAGACCTCTTGGCGGGAAAGTCGCTCGAGACTACGCCGCTGGTGGGAATGGTCGTTTCACTGGGCCGCCTGACGGCAACGCCGACCCCGGTTTCAGAAACGATCCTGGCGCTGGTGTCGCAGCTCGACCGTGAGAATTGCCAAATCGGCTAACTAAGTAGGGCGGCCCGCCGCGAAGCCGCTCAGAAATTGCCTTAGCAAGTCTCCAGAGGACTCTCCATTAGAAGAAACTTATTTCAACCACGCTCCGATACGTTCGATTGCTTCGATGATCTCGGCTTCGGAACCGGCGTAGGACATGCGCATCGAGCGATTACCTTCCAGCGGGTCGAAATCCAGGCCCGGCGTCGCGGCGACGTTGATCTCCGCCAACATCCGCTTCGCGAAGGCCATGCTATCATTGGTAAAGCGCGTTACGTCGACATAGGCGTAGAAGGCGCCATCCATCGGCGATGCGATGGACAGGCCGATCTCCGGCAGACGCTTCAGCAGAAAATCGCGGTTGGCCGCGTAGCTCGCCTTGTAGACATCGAGTTCCGCGGCCGCGCCGAGAGCGGCCGTCGCGGCGATCTGCGAGAGTTCGGGCGGCGAGATGTAGAGGCTTTGCGCGACGCGCTCGATCGGGCGCACCAGCCGCTCGGGCAGCACCATCCAGCCGATCCGCCATCCCGTCATGCAATAATATTTGGAGAAGGAGTTGATGACGATCGCCTCGTCGGTCAATTCCAGCGCGCTGGTCTCTTCGCCGGCAAAGGTCAGTCCGTGGTAGATTTCGTCTGAAATGAACGCGATCGAATTGGCCGCGCAATAGTCGGCCAAGGACTTCAGCCCCTGGCGGCCGGTCACGGTACCTGTCGGGTTGGCGGGGCTCGCCAGCAGAACGCCCTTCAGCCTGACATTGTTTGCCGTTTGCGCGGCCTCGAGACTCTCGGGCGTCAACGTGAAGTGGGTTTCGGCCGTTACCGGCACCTCGATCACCCTCAACCCCAACGCGCCGAGGATGTTGCGGTAGGCGGGATAGCCCGGCCGGGCAATCGCGACCGCGTCGCCGGCATCGAACAGCGAGAGAAACGCCAAATTGAAGCCGGCGGAAGAACCCGTCGTTATCGCGATCCGTGCAGGATCGATCTTCAGCCCGTGACGGCCGCGATAATGGTCGGCCAGCGCTTGTTTCAGTCTCGTCGTACCAAGCGCGTCCGTGTAGCCGATCTTGCCCTCCACAAGCGCAGCCTGCGCTGCCTCCCGCGCGGCCCGCGGCGCCGGATGGGATGGCTGGCCGACGGCCATGGAAATGACCGGATGGCCGTTCGCTCGCCGCCTTGTCGCCTCCGCCAGAACATCCATGGCATGAAAGGGTTCGACTTCGCTGCGTTGGGAAATGGAAAACAAGATCGCTTCTCTCTAACTTTGCTTGCGGCCAGACAATTGCCGCAATAATCGGGTCATCACAATCCCGCGATTGAACCGCGGATGCGAAAATTCCTGTTTGAAGACGACCGGACGCACCGTAATTTGGCGGCAGCGGCGTGCCGCCGTTAACCGGGCAGTGTTATTCGACGCCTAGAACCGACGCATGTAAACTGCTGATGACGAGGATATAATGGCCATACTTCCGAAAATCTTCACCGCGCTCGCGCTCACTGCCTCGGTGGCAACTGCCTATCCGGCGGCAGCACTCGACGACGCGCAGAAGAAGGAGTTCGGCGAGTTCATCAAGCAATACCTGATCGAAAATCCAGAGATCATGCTCGATGTTCAGGATGCGCTGCAGAAGAAGCAGGAGCAGGCGCGCCTCGTTAAAGCCAACGCCGTGATTGCTGACAACAAGTCGACGATCTTCGATTCGAAGTATGACTTGGCGATCGGCAACCCGAAGGGCGACATCACGATCGTCGAATTCTTCGATTACAATTGCGGCTATTGCAGGCATGCGCTTTCGGACATGCAGACGATGCTCGAAAAAGACAAGAACGTCCGCTTCGTGCTCAAGGAATTCCCAATCCTCGGACCGGAATCGGTTGCCGCACACAAGGTATCCGACGCATTCCGCAAACTGGCGCCGCAGAAATATAGCCAGTTCCACATCGCATTGCTTGGCCGCGACGGCCGCGCCGACGAAGCGAGCGCTCTCGAAGTCGCAGAGTCCCTTGGCGTCAGCGAAAAGCAGATAAGGGATGAGATGGCCAAGAGCTCCAGCGATGCTTCCGTCAAGGAAACCTATGACCTTGCTCAGAGCCTCGGCATCACAGGCACACCGTCCTATGTGGTCGGCAACGAGCTCGTTCAAGGCGCGGTTGGCTTCGACGACCTTGAAGCCAAGGTGAAGAATATGCGCGCCTGCGGCAAGACGAGTTGCTGAGGCGACGCTCATCAAATCGCCAAAATCGAAGCGTTTCAGCCATGTGGACAAATATGGCGTGATTCGGGCTGCGCTTCCCAAAGGGCTTTCATTAGGCCCGTGGGGAGTCTATAGGTTGCCGTCCCGCACTTATTGGAACATTCGATGACGCAAACGATATTCGTCCTGAACGGCCCCAACCTGAACATGCTCGGCAAAAGAGAGCCCGGCATCTATGGTGGCAAGACCCTTCAGGATATCGAGGCGGACTGCAAGGCGGCCGGGCGTGAGCTCGGCTTCGATATTGATTTTCGCCAGAGCAATCACGAAGGCACGCTCGTTGATTGGTTCCATGAAGCGAACGACAAGGCCGTTGGTGTCGCGATCAATGCAGGTGCCTACACGCATACGTCGGTCGCGCTCCACGATGCAATTCGCGCTATTTCCATTCCGGTAATAGAGCTCCATATCTCCAACGTTCACGCGCGGGAAGAATTCCGCCACAAGTCGATGATTGCGCCAGCGGTGAAAGGCGTCATCTGCGGCTTCGGGCCTTACAGCTATATTCTGGCGCTCCAGGCGCTGAAGAATCTTACGGCATAAAAAGAAGACAGGGCAAACACTCATGGCTGAGAAGAAAAACGGTATCGACCAGGCGCTGATCCGCGACCTCGCGAACATCCTCAACGACACGGATCTGACGGAAATCGAAGTCGAGCAGGACGATCTGCGCATCCGCGTTTCGCGCGCCGGCAACACCCAGTACATTCAGGCTCCGATGGCTGCGCCCGCGTTCGCAGCGGCTCCGGCCGTAGCGGCCCCGGCAGCTGCAGCACCTGCGGCTCCGGCAGCGGCGGTACGCAACCCTGCCAACACTGTCAGCGCTCCGATGGTCGGCACCGCCTACATGGCTCCGGCTCCCGGTGCACGCGCCTTCATCGAGCTCGGCGCGACCGTGAAGGAAGGCCAGACGCTGCTCATCATCGAAGCGATGAAGACCATGAACCAGATTCCTTCGCCGAAATCCGGGAAGATCACCGAAATCCTCGTCGAGGACGGAAGCCCCGTCGAATACGGCCAAGCCCTCGTCGTCATCGAATAAGGCGGGCGTCATGGTCTCGAAAATCCTCATCGCCAATCGCGGGGAAATCGCGCTTCGCGTGCTGCGCGCTTGCAAAGAGCTCGGCATCCCGTGTGTCGTGGTCCATTCGACCGCCGACGCCGACGCCATGCATGTGCGCCTCGCCGACGAGAGCGTCTGCATTGGTCCTCCGCCCTCACGCGACAGCTATCTGAACATCCACCAGATCGTGGCCGCCTGCGAGATCACGGGCGCCGATGCTGTGCATCCTGGTTACGGCTTCCTCTCCGAAAACGCCAAGTTTGCGGAAATCCTGGAAGCGCACGGCATCACCTTTATCGGCCCGACGGCGGAACACATCCGGCTTATGGGTGACAAGATCACCGCCAAGACGACCGCCCAGGAGCTCGGCATTCCTGTCGTTCCGGGTTCGGACGGCGAGGTAAAGACCGAAGAAGATGCGGTGCGGACGGCTGCCGAAATCGGCTATCCGGTGCTGATCAAGGCAACCGCCGGCGGCGGTGGTCGCGGCATGAAGGTTGCCAAGTCCGAGGCCGACCTGATCGAAGCCTGGTCGACGGCCCGTACCGAAGCGGCGGCCGCCTTCGGCAACGATGCGGTCTACATGGAAAAGTACCTCGGCCAGCCGCGCCACATCGAAATCCAGGTGTTCGGTGACGGCGAAGGCAATGCGATCCATCTCGGCGAACGTGATTGCTCGCTGCAGCGCCGCCACCAGAAGGTCTGGGAAGAAGCCAATTCCCCGGCTTTGAACGTCGAGCAGCGCATGAAGATCGGCCAGATTTGTGCCGACGCCATGAGGAAGCTGAAGTATCGCGGTGCCGGTACGATCGAGTTCCTGTACGAGAACGGCGAGTTCTATTTCATCGAAATGAACACCCGTCTGCAGGTGGAACATCCGATCACCGAAGCCATCACCGGCATCGACCTTGTTCACGAGCAGATCCGCGTCGCTTCGGGCGGCGGGCTCTCCGTCAAGCAGGAAGAGATCAACTTCAACGGCCACGCCATCGAATGCCGGATCAACGCCGAGGACGCGCGGACCTTCGTACCCTCCCCGGGCACGATCACCCACTTCCACGCACCGGGTGGACTTGGTGTTCGCGTCGATAGCGGCGCGTACCAGGGCTACAAGATCCCGCCGTACTACGACAGCCTCATCGGCAAGCTCATCGTCTTCGGCCGTACGCGCGTCGAATGCATGATGCGTCTGCGCCGCGCGCTCGACGAGTTCGTCGTCGACGGTATCAAGACGACGCTTCCGTTGTTCCAGGATCTGGTGGACAATCAGGATATCGCCAACGGCGACTATGATATCCACTGGCTGGAAAAATATCTGGCCAAGAAACCGGCGTAACAAAGAATGGCAGGATCGCGCAGGAAGTCTCCAGGCATAACACCGGAAATCCTCCTGCGCGCCTACTCTATCGGTCTTTTCCCAATGGCCGAATCGGCTGACGATCCAGAAATATTCTGGGTCGAGCCCGACCTTCGCGGCGTCCTGCCGCTCGACGAATTCCACGTTTCCAAAAGCCTCGCCAAGACGATCCGGCGCAAGCCGTTCGATATCCGCTTCAATTACGATTTCGACGCGGTCATTGCGGCCTGTGCGGCAGAGACCGGGGACAGGCCCAGCACCTGGATCAATCAGACCATCAAGACGCTATATTCGACACTGCATCGTATCGGCCATGCTCACTCGGTCGAGGCCTGGGACGGCGACGAACTTGTCGGCGGATTATACGGAGTGTCGCTGGGCTCGGCATTCTTCGGCGAAAGCATGTTCTCGCGGCGGACCGACGCCTCGAAGATCTGCCTCGTTCATCTGGTGGAACGGCTGCGCGCCAAGGGTTTCACCTTGCTCGATACGCAGTTTACGACCGAGCACCTGAAGACGTTCGGGGCGATCGATGTTCCGAAGAATGAGTACGCCCACATCCTCACGGCGGCAATGGAATCGCCGCACCTTGAATTCTAGGAACTAGTTGGCTGCCTTGTCAGGCGCGGGAACGTCCGAGTTCTGCTTGCAGTCCTTTAGCCAGACGTCATAGATCGGATGCTCTACGGCATTGAGGCCGGGGCTGTCGGCAAACATCCAGCCGGTGAAGATGCGGCGGATCTTACGGTCGAGCGTGATCTCGTCGACTTCCACAAAACCATCGATCTTCTGCGCTTCCGCCTGATCGCGCGAATAGCAGGCCTTCGGCGTCACCTGCAGCGCACCGAACTGCACGGTCTCGTTGACATAGACGTCGAAGGTGGTGATACGGCCGGTGATCTTGTCGAGGCCGGAGAAAACGGCAACCGAGTTCTCAATGCGGGCAGCGGAGGCAGCCTGCGGCAGAAGGATCGAGCCAAGCACCAGGGAAAGCCCGGCGGCACGCAGGAGCTGGATCCGCGTGATAAGCTTCATATCTGCCCGTCTCCACAGCGTCTGAAAATCGAAGGCCGCAATCGCTGCGGCCATTCTGCGGGTAATAGTCAATTGTGGCTAAAAGCAGGGTCGGCGACCAGCTTCTCAGTTGCCAGGCGTCCAGGCGTCGTAGTCGCCGGTAACCCGCGGACGTTCGCCGGGAACGACGAGCGAGCCCGGCGGACGATAAGCCTGCGGCGACCCGGTCGGGTTTGCGCGATGCGGCTTCTGCCATTCCTTGGCAACGTAGTTTTCCTGGCTCGGCGGGACATTCGTGCGATGATGCATCCAGCCATGCCAGCCCGGCGGAATTGCAGAGGCTTCGGCATAACCCTTGTAGATCACCCAACGCTTCGGAAGACCGTAGGATGACATACCGCCTTCGTAATAAACATTACCCAATTCGTCTTCACCGACGCGCTTGCCAAAACGCCAGGTCGCAAAACGCGTACCGATCGTCTGACCGTTCCACCAGGTGAAGATTTGCACGAGGAGATTCTTCATGTCTTTTCCTTGAGCTAGCCGGAAGGCAAGCGGGACCAGAATTTGATCCCTCGCTTATGCCGCCAGCGATCCGCATTGTCCAGTGATTCCGGTGCCACACCGGCTCATTTCAGCGCCATCTTGAAGCCGAGATGCGATTGCTTGAAACCAAGTCTTTCGTAGAAGCGGTGCGCATCCGTGCGGCTGGCATTCGACGTCAGTTGCACGAGCCGCAAACCGCGACGTTTTGCCTCCGCAATGGCAAACTCAATCATCTGGGCACCGATGCCCTGGCCACGCATGTCACCCCGCGTCTGCACCGCCTCAATGATCATCGACGAGGAGCCACGACCGATCAGCGACGTCACGACCATGGTCTGAAATGTGCCTACGCACCTGCCCGTCACGCTCCGCGACGTAAAGCGTTTGGTCGGGCGATGAAGCAATCCGCTCGAAAGCCCGAAGATACTTGCCGAATATCTCGGGCGCGGTCGTGTCGCCGTGACCGCCGAGTTCATCAGCGGCAAAGATGGCAACCAGCGCGGCGACGTCGGAGCTGCGTGCCTCGCGAATCGTGGTTTGGCTCATGATCGTATTGCGGCCTAGCGCTGTTCGAGAAATTTTTCGAGGATCAGCGTCGGTATGCCGGATTGGCCCGGCCCGTCGTTTTCATTGCGGCCGACATCCTCGAAGCCGTGAGCATGGTAGAAAGCGATCGCCGCCTTGTTCCGCGGCTCGACCTCGAGGCGCATGATTTCGGCATCGGGAAAGCAGGTTTCCAACTCGGCAAAGATCTCCCGACCGATGCCCTGGCGATGCAGCGGCGGACGGACATAGAGCAGGTGCAGCATGACGGTTTTTGTCATCTCGTCGGACATGGCGGCATAACCGATGCCGCCGATGTCCTTGCCGTTGTCGGCAACGAGGAACTCCGCATTCTTCTTCGCCAGCCGCGCCTGAAGCGCAGCTGGCGAAAAAAGGTGAGCAATGATCTCATTCACCTTTGCTTCGCCGTAGAGGCCCGCGTAGGTTGCGCGAAAACCCTCATCTAGCAAAGTGCGCATCTTGCTGAGATCACCCTCGCTGGCAGTGCGCACGAAATACACGGTCTTACTCCTCGATGCCGAGCTTCGCTTTCACGAGAGCCTGGACGGCCTGCGGGTTGGCCTTGCCGCCGGTGGCCTTCATGACCTGACCAACGAACCATCCCGCAAGCGTTGGCTTGGCCTGGACCTTTGCGACCTGATCGGGGTTGGCGGCGATGATCTCGTCCACGGCCCGTTCGATCGCGCCGGTATCGGTCACCTGCTTCATGCCTCTGGTTTCGACGATCTCGGCCGGATCGCCACCCTCGTTC
This sequence comes from Rhizobium sp. 57MFTsu3.2, assembly GCF_012932765.1. Lineage (NCBI taxonomy): Bacteria > Pseudomonadati > Pseudomonadota > Alphaproteobacteria > Hyphomicrobiales > Rhizobiaceae > Rhizobium > Rhizobium sp. 57MFTsu3.2. The sequence continues at coordinate 116,682 of NZ_JDWI01000011.1, read as the reverse complement.
AGCACGATTTCGAACAGGTCCTTCGCGATCTTTCCGGAAATAGTCTCCGCTTTGATGAGGTCAATGATCGCACCAAGCTGAGCCGGCGAAACGGATGTTTCCTCGATGCTCTTGCCCGTGCGGTTCAGGGCGCCGAGCAGATCGTTGATGACCCAGTTGGCAGCCGTCTTGCCGTCGCGGCCTTCCGCCACGGCTTCGAAATAGTCGGCGATCGCCTTTTCCGAGACCAGGACGGAAGCATCGTAGATCGAAAGACCGAGTTCGCGCACGAAGCGCTCCTTCTTGTCATCAGGCAATTCCGGCAGGTCGGCTTCGAGCGCCTTGACGAAGGCATCGTCGAACTCCAGCGGCAGCAGGTCCGGATCCGGGAAGTAGCGGTAGTCGTGCGCATCTTCCTTGGAACGCATCGAACGCGTCTCGCCCTTGTTCGGGTCGAAGAGACGGGTCTCCTGCTCGATCTGCCCCCCGTCCTCAAGAACGCCGATCTGGCGCCGGGCTTCATATTCGATTGCCTGGCCAATGAAGCGGATGGAGTTGACGTTCTTGATCTCGCAACGCGTGCCGAAGCCTTCGCCCGGACGACGGACGGAGACGTTGACGTCAGCGCGCATCGAGCCTTCGTCCATGTTACCGTCGCAGGTGCCGAGATAGCGGACGATCGAGCGCAGCTTCGTCATGTAAGCCTTGGCTTCATCCGACGAGCGCATATCCGGCTTGGAGACGATCTCCATCAGCGCGACGCCCGAGCGGTTCAAGTCGACGTAGGACATGGTGGCATGCTGGTCGTGCAACGACTTGCCGGCGTCCTGCTCCAGATGCAGACGCTCGATGCCGATCTCGATATCCTCGAACTGACCCTGGCGATCGGGGCCGAGCGAGATGATGATCTTGCCCTCGCCGACGATCGGATCCTTGTACTGCGAGATCTGATAGCCCTGCGGCAGGTCGGGATAGAAGTAGTTCTTGCGATCAAACAGCGAGCGCTTGTTGATCTGCGCCTTCAGGCCCAGGCCAGTCCGGACGGCCTGCCTGACACATTCCTCGTTGATAACGGGCAACATGCCGGGCATGGCCGCATCGACGAGCGACACGTTGGAATTCTGCGGCTTGCCGAATTCCGTTGCTGCACCCGAGAACAGCTTCGAATTCGACAGCACCTGCGCATGGACTTCCATGCCGATGATGACTTCCCAATCGCCAGTGGCGCCGGGAATGAAGCGTTTCGGATCGGGCGTGCGAACGTCGACAATGGTCATTGAGATGCTCTTTTCAGGCTGTTCTGTTCAACTGGTGAGGTAACGGAAATGGCTTGCCGGTGCAAGGCTTTCGGCTATTCCGCGGCGGGGAGCCAACCGGTTTGGGGCGTGTTAACTCAATGTCGCTAGCGTGACCCGCATGATGGCAACCGATATCCTCAAGTTCATCGCGCTTTTCCTGGCACTGAATGCCTTCGTGTTCTCGATCTATTTCCTCGACAAGCAAGCCTCTCGCCACCATGGCACGCGGATCAGCGAGAGGACCTTGCTGACGCTTGCATTCGTCGGCGGCAGCCTCGGCGCTGTTTGCGCGCAACGGCTCCTGCGCCACAAGACCCGGAAGGAACCCTTCCGATCGAACCTCAGAGCGATCGTCGTCTTTCATGTGGTGGCCACGCTTCTGCTATCGGGCGCTCTCGGCTACTTCACGCTGGAAGGTCAGTTGCTAGACTAGCCCGTAAGTGCCATCGTCCGCAGATTCCAATGACTTTGACAGGCCGACGGACGGCACATCACGATCGAGCTTGGGATTGTAGGCAATTGATAGCCAATGAATTGCGTATCCATGCTTCTGGAAAAAGCTGATCGCTTCGGAGTTCCCTGAGTGCGTCTGCATCATCGCCGTATCGAACCCCTGCGCTGCGATGTCTTCTTCGATATTCTGCAAGAGTGCCGTTCCGAGACCATGACCGACAAAGGCAGGATCAATCCAGAAATCCGAAATCTTCTCGTCGAGGCTCTCGCGTGCTGCCCATCCTGCCGGATGTCCGTTCCATTCGATGACAGTGGCGGTGATCCAGCTACTTGCGACGAAATTGAAAAACGCACTTCGGGCGGCATCGACCATGGCATCTCCTTCGCCGATGGCCGCCATGGCCTTCTGCCAGGCTTACTCCGATCTCGCTCAAGAGCTCCGCTTCGTCTTCGCGGGCAATGCGAATATGGATCAACACTACCTCCGCGTTTCCACGAAAGTAAATCACCGAATCACCCCGTTCTCCAAGCCTTGCGTTTCGTGCGCGAGGCGCGGCAGAAAGATCCTCTATCGGTTGCAAATCTTGACGCGATGTCGCCTAGCCAGTATCAAGGCCGCATGTTGAATTCGTCTTCTCAGACCCGGTAGAGGCCCTGCCCGCAGGTTTTCCTTGCGCGCACGGGCCCGAAAAAAGCGAAGCCCTGACGCCTCTTCGGGCGCCAGATCGTTTTTGCGCGCCTTCATGGCGCAAGACCGGATCAACATTCCATGGATATTTCACGCACGGAGCAGCGCATCCTGCACCTATTGGCCCAAGGTGGCCGCATTGAAATCGAACGCGACGACAACCGGAAAATCGAGGCCGTAAAATGCTTCACTCGCGACGGCTGGGTCTATCCCGGCTTCGGCCTCGAGCTGTTTCGGAAACTGAAGCAGAAGCGGGCCATCAAATCGTCGGGCGGCAAGCCTTACCGGATCACCGAACGAGGACTGGTTCTCGTAAGAGCAGAACAGGACAACAGATAGCTGTCCAAGCCGCGCGTCGCATGGCGCGCGGCTCCCTTCAAAGGTGTTTGGAAAGCGCCGCCTTCATCACCGACCATTCTTCGGCAACCGTACCGCTTCCGCGGCGTTTGCCTGCGCGGCGATACCAATAATCGGCATTCCAGTCGTCGCCCTCGATGCGGTGGCAAATGGCATGCCCCCAGTCGAAAGGTGCCTCGCCCTCATGCGCCTGGCAGACTTCATGCGCGGCTTGCCATTCAGGACCCACGGTGAAACCTGCCGCCGATAGGCGGTCGAATGCTTCGATCATCAGCGTGATATCTGACGCCGACATGAGCCTCCTCCTGGGTGTCACCAGCGATGGACAAACGCGAAATCCGCGACCCCTGAGGTAGCGGACTCAATCACCCGACAACGAAGCGGCCGCCTCTTGGGCGGCTGATACCGATGCGACTCGTTACCACCACTTGGCGGGCGTGAACTTGCCTGCAGCCTGTTCGATCACATGCGCCGTCTTGAAGAGCGTTTCTTCATCGAACGGCTTGCCGATCAGCTGCAGACCGAGCGGCAGGCCGCCATGGTCCAGACCAGCAGGAACGGCGATACCCGGCAGGCCGGCCATGTTCACCGTCACCGTGAAGATGTCGTTCAGGTACATCTTGACCGGATCGGAGGCGAGATTCTCATCGGCGACGCCGAAGGCGGACGAGGGGGTTGCGGGCGTCAGGATCGCGTCGACGCCGGCGTTGAACGCCAGTTCGAAGTCGCGCTTGATCAGCGTGCGGACCTTCTGGGCCTTGATGTAATAGGCGTCATAGTAGCCGGCCGAGAGGACGTAGGTACCGATCATGATGCGACGCTTGACTTCCTTGCCGAAGCCCGCTGCGCGCGTCTTTTCGTACATGTCGACGATGTCCTTGCCATCGACGCGCAGGCCGTAGCGGACGCCGTCATAGCGGGCGAGGTTCGACGAGGCTTCGGCCGGGGCGACGATGTAGTAGGCCGGCAGGGCATATTTGGTGTGCGGCAGCGAGATGTTGACGATCTCGGCGCCGGCGTCTTTCAGCCAGGCAATTCCCTGCTGCCAGAGCGTTTCGATTTCCTCCGGCATGCCATCGACACGGTACTCGTTCGGAATGCCGATCTTCATGCCCTTCAGCGACTGGCCGAGGGCTGCCTCATAGTCCGGAACCGGCAGATCGACGGAGGTCGTATCCTTGGGATCGACTGAGGCCATCGACTTCAGGAGGATTGCGGCGTCGCGCACATCGCGCGCGATCGGGCCAGCCTGATCGAGCGACGACGCGAAGGCCACCGTGCCCCAGCGCGAGCAGCGGCCGTAGGTCGGCTTGATGCCGACCGTGCCGGTGAAGGCTGCGGGCTGGCGGATCGACCCGCCGGTATCGGTTGCCGTGGCGCCGGCGCAGAGGTGAGCTGCAACGGCTGCTGCCGAGCCGCCGGAGGATCCGCCGGGCACCAGCTGCTGGTTGGAGCCGGCCGAACGCCAGGGGTTGATCACTGCGCCGTAGTAGGAGGTCTCGTTGGAGGAGCCCATCGCGAACTCGTCCATGTTGAGTTTGCCGAGCATCACGGCACCGTCGTCCCACAGGTTCTGGGTGACGGTCGACTCGTAATGCGGCTTGAAACCGTCGAGGATGTGGCTGCAGGCCTGCGTATGAATACCTTCGGTGGCGAACAGGTCCTTGATACCGAGCGGGATGCCTTCAAGCGCACCGCCCTTGCCGCTGGCAAGCCGCCCATCGGAGGCTTCGGCCATCTGCAGCGCCTTCTCCGGCGTAACCTTGACATAGGCGTTGAGCTTGTCGTTGGCGGCCTCGATCGCCGAGATGTAGGCCTCGGTCAGTTCGGTCGCTTTGATCTCCTTGGCGCGCAGCTTCGTGCGGGCTTCGGCAATGGTCAGGCTGGTAAGTTCGCTCATGGTAATTCGCTTCAAATCTGGAATGGCAACGGGTTCGGAAAGCGGCGAAAAGCCTTATTCGACGACCTTGGGTACCAGGAAGAAATTCTGATCGGTAACGGGCGCATTCGAGACGATGTCGGCGGCCTTGTTGCCTTCGGTAACTTCGTCCGTGCGCTTCTTCATCTTCATCGGCGTGACCGATGTCATTGCCTCGACGCCTTCGACATCGACTTCGGAGAGCTGCTCGACAAAACCGAGGATACCATTCAACTCGCCAACCATGCGGTTTGCCTCTTCCTCCGAAACGGCAATACGGGCAAGGCGCGCTACGCGCTTAACGGTGGCAAAGTCGACGGACATGACATTCTCCGGATAGGATTTTTCCTACCCGCTATAAAGGCCATGCCCGCCACGTGCAACGGGCATGGCCTTTGGATTGTGTAGAATTCCGCGACCGAAGTCGACGCGGTTCAGCGGACCTCGACTAGAGAGAAAGGCTTTCGCCCGGCGTCGGCGTTTTCACCGCCGTCTTCGATCCATCCATGCCGGAGACGAACTTCTCGGGCGTCTGGTCGATGATCGGGAACGTGCCGTAGTGGCAGGGTATGGCGGTCTTGAAGTTAAAGTAACGCTGGCAGGCGAGAGCGGCAACCGCGCCGCCCATGGTGAATCGGTCGCCAACCGGCACGAATCCGATATCCGGCTGGTGCAGTTCGTTGATCAGCGCCATGTCGGAGAAGATGTCGGTATCGCCCATGGCAAGAATAGAAGCCTCCTCGTCGAAATGCAGCATCAGGCCGTTGGCATTGCCGAGCGCATGAGAGACGCCGTCCTCGGTGATCTGCGCGGACGAATGCAGCGCATTGGTGAAAGTCGCCGAAAAACCGTCGAACGAGATCGTGCCGCCGGTGTTGCCCGCTTCGATCTTCGTCAGGCCCTTCGAACCTAGCCAGGCGGCGAGATCGGCATTGGCGAGAACGACCGCACCGGTTTCCTTGGCAAGCGCAACCGAGTCGCCGACATGGTCGCCGTGACCGTGCGTCAGAAGAATATGCGTGACGCCGCGGGCAACATCCTTTGCAGCCTGCCCCGCAAAGGACGGATTGTGCGTGAGGAACGGATCCAGCAGGATTTTTGCCCTTCCGATCTCGATGCGGAAAGCAGAGTGACCAAGCCAAGTGATCTTCATGAAATTCTCCTTTATTGCCGATGCAAAAGCCTGCTTTGCTCGTTATGGACATATCCGATGCCGCTACAAAGAAAAGCGGCACTGCTTCAAATTCTTTTGACGGGATGGAACGACGATGACGGTGCTGACGATCGAAGAACTGGCAACTGCGCTGCAGCCGGGACAGGCGATCGCGGGTCTCGATCTCGGCACGAAAACGATCGGGCTTTCGATGTCCGATCTCGGCCGGCGCTTTTCGACGCCGCGCCCTGTCATCAAGCGCGAGAAATTCACGATCGATGCGGCAACGTTGCTGGAATTTGCCGAGAAGGAGAAGGCCGCGGCCTTCGTCATCGGCCTGCCTATCAACATGGACGGATCGGCCGGGCCGCGCGTGCAGGCAACACGCGCCTTCGTGCGCAACATGGAGCAGAAGACCGCCTTGCCCTTCGTCTACTGGGACGAGCGTCTGTCGACGGTCGCTGCCGAGCGCGCGCTACTGGAAATGGACGTATCGCGCAGGCAGCGTGCCGAGCGCATCGACTCGGCGGCGGCAAGCTTCATTCTTCAAGGAGCGCTCGACAGGCTTTCCTTGCTCGGCAGAGCGGCATGGGACGATTTCGATGCGTGACGGGCACGCCACCATGCGGTGATCGCCTTACGCCGGCGGAACCCAATAATTGCGAAAACGACAAGACTGTCGACGACGATCGCACGGGCGACCAGCGGCGGAATGGTTTCCGGAGGAATGCCGAGCACCTTCCCATAAATCTCGAAGGTCAGGTCATGGACTTGCCTGCTGAGCATGAAGATACCGAAATTCATGTCGTAGTAAGAGAGCCAGTACCATCCCGCTAGGAAGACAATGGGACCGGCCCAGAAGATCAGGAACCACTTCATGCGGTCGTCTCTCGTTCTTTTCGAATGGATAGTCCCTCGTAAGACACCGCCCATATCGACAACGCCATCGAACCCAGAACCAGCGCCGGTACGGCAATATCCAGCGCAAGCACAGCGAAAAACATCATCGCGGCAACAAGAAACGTGGCTCTCGCGATTTTGGTTCCCATGGTCCCAGACACCCAACATTTTGGACTGCCCAGCAACGTGACTTGTTAACCGCGAGAGCGCAACGTAAACCATTTGTTAAGGTTAACGCGTAACGGGACGCCTGTGGATGGCCGAACTCGCCTCAGCCGTAGACTCCGCGAACGATGCGCTTCAGGGCGGTCGCCGCCTTCTCCCAATCCCTCGGCGTTTTCAATGCGAGGCCCGCGCATTGATCGCTCGAGGACGCGGAAAGCACGAGATGCTGGATAGCTGCGATCAGAATCGCATTGACGGCCAGGACGTCGACACCCTTCGGCGGCGTCAGCGATCCTCGCATGCGATCGAGCCAGTTTGCCAAGGCCTTCGACCGCGCCTCCGAAAGCCGCCTCACCTGCTCGGTGTTTTCGGAAACTTCCCAGGCGACGATGCGGCGAACAAGCGGATCGTCTCGCAAGGCCTCGAGGAACAGCAGCGATAGCCGCTCCATCAGATCGCCGTAAGTCAGGAGAAACATGCCGCCGGTATCTTCGGGAATGCGATCCTTGACCCAGGTACCAAGATCCGCGCCGATCGCCTCCACCAGCCCGTTGAGGCCGCCATAGTAGCGGTAGATCAGCTGCTTGTCGCACCCCGCGCGGCGGGCAACGGCGTTGATGCCGAAATTCTGGAACCCCTCCTCCGCCAGCAGCGACTTGGCTGCCCAGAGGATCGCTTTCTCCGTCGCGCTTCGGTCGCGGATACGCTTTTCGGGTTCGACGACGACGCTGCCGACTACGGGCGCCAACACCATGGGATCATTGAGCATCAGGGATTCGGTCCGAATTGTCACTTTGCGGTGAGTAGCAACGCCGCTCGGACCCGGCAACGGACAGGCCGCTCAAAGATTGTGGACAGTTTGCTATGGGTGCAAACAGGTGAGCAGGTGTCACCGCTCAGCGACACAAGTGCTGTGCCCCTAGAGTTTCTGCCCAAACCAGACGGTCCGGTCGGAAGGCTCCACCAGCGGTGGAGCGAGGCGGGCGAAACCGCGAGAGCCCCAGAATCGTACCGCACCATGATTGCTCGCGCTGGCTCCGAGGTGGACACCCTCCACGCCTGCCTCCAGCGCATCGGCAAACCATCGATCGAGCAGCTTGGTGCCCATCCCCTGTCCCTGTAATCGCGGCAGGAGGTTCATGTGGATGTGGGCCGGAAAGGATTCGACCAGCGCTGCAGGCGCATGCGCCGGGTGATGGATTGTGGCAATGCGCTTCTGATCCGCGTCCCAGCCGGCAGAATCGCCCCGCGGGTCGGCGTAAACCTTGCGAAGCGCCGGCCACCACTCGCGCTCCAGCCGCTCCTCGAAGGAACGCGTGTCGTGAACGCCGACGATATACCCGGCCACGCCCTCAGAATCTTCCGCCACTAAAGCGGTTTCCGGACTGAGCAAGACGTAAGGCGCAGCATAGATGTGTCCGATCAGCTTGCCGTCGCGATGCAATCTGGTCGCATCGCCGCCAGCATCGCCCGTCACCAGCGATATCAGATAGATCTGCTCGAGATCATCGGTGCGGATGGGACGCAGCGCTGTCATCAGCTTGCCGGCGGATAAAGAAGATCGACGATGTAGCTGGCGTCGAAACGTGAATCCAGCATGCCATAGGTCGAGCGCCAGCCGCCCGCGAGGCGGGTCTCGATGAAGGCATCGGCGATCCGCCCCGCCCCAAGGCGATAAAGCTCGGCGGCGCCGGCGGCGAGCGCCAACTGCTCGACCAGGAGGCGCGCAGCGCCCTCGTCCCGCTCGCAGAGCGCCATGGCGGCGCGCAGCACATCAATCGTCTTCTTCCCGGCCGGGCCGAGATCGCGCGCGAGCCCGGCAAACACCGTCTCGAAGAGATCCTTGCCGCGGTTCAGAATGCGCAGCACGTCGAGCGCCATGACGTTGCCCGAGCCCTCCCAGATCGCATTGACCGGCGCTTCGCGATAATGACGAGCGATCGGGCGCTCCTCAATGTAGCCGCTGCCGCCGATGCACTCCATCGCCTCGTAGATCAATGGCGGCGCGATCTTGCAGCACCAGTATTTCGCAACCGGCGTCATGACACGCGCGTAGGCTGCTTCTTCAGCGCTGCTGCGCGCCTTGTCGAACGCATCGGCAAGGCGGAAGGACAGCGCTGTCGCCGCCGCCACATCGAGCGCCATATCGGCCAAGACGCGCGTCATGATCGGCTGGCTGACCAGCATCTTGCCGAAGACGCTGCGCCCACGGGTGTGGTGCACGGCTTCAGCCAGCGAGGCGCGCATAATGCCCGAGGAGGCCAGCGCGCAGTCGAGCCGCGTCAGTGTCACCATGTCGAGAATAGTGCGGATACCGCCATCCGGCGTACCGAGCAGAAATCCGAACGTATCGCTGAATTCAACTTCTGACGAAGCATTGGAGCGGTTGCCGACCTTGTCCTTCAGACGCTGGAAGTGCAGGCCGTTTGCCGAGCCATCTTCCAGCAGACGTGGAACGAGGAAGCATCCCATTCCATCCTTCGTCTGCGCCAGCATCACGAAGGCGTCGCTCATCGGCGCCGACATGAACCACTTGTGACCGGACAGACGGTAAATGCCTTCGCTGACCTTTTCCGCCGTCGTCGTGTTGGCGCGGACGTCAGTGCCGCCCTGCTTCTCGGTCATGCCCATGCCGATGGTCACGGCGGACTTCTGCATGGCCGGCTTGTTGGTGGAATCATATTTGCGCGACAGGATCTTCGGCGCCCAGTCCTTCTGCACGGCCGGCGAAGCCGACAGCGCCGCGACGGACGCACTCGTCATCGTCAGCGGGCACAGGTGACCGGATTCCAGCTGTGCGGTCAGGTAGAAGCGCGCTGCCCTGACCTTGTGCGCCTGGTTCTTCGCCTCGGTGTCCGCCTGCGGATCCCAGACCGACGAGTGGAGTCCCGATGCCATCGAACGGCGCATCAGCGCGTGCCACGCCGGGTGGAATTCGACGACATCGAGCCGCTCGCCGCGCGGACCGTGCGTGCGCAGCTGCGGCGTGCCCTGATTCGCCATGCGCGCCAGCTCCTGCGCTTCCGGCGAGGTCACGTACCGCCCCATATTGTCGAGGTCGTCGCGGATCCCACGCGGCAACGTGCCGGTCAGATCGACGATCAGCGGATCGGACCTGTAGGCATTGATGCCGGACCAAAGGCTCGGCTGGTTGAGTTCGGCAAGTTTCTCTTCGGCAGGCGTCATGAATCGCTTCTAGTGTAAGAGGCAGGCAAAGGGAAACCGGAAGTTATAATTTCCCTACCTCTGCAATAGTTGAATTCGGGTAAAATTGCAGGGGGAGACGGGCCTTTGCCCACAGCGCAAGCTTGCCGCCGCCCGGCTCACTCTTTATAGACCCCGCAGACGACAGCAAGAGGCAGGTTCATGGTCTTCTTTCCCCACCGCCACCTCATCGGTATCAAAGGGCTCACCGAGCAGGATATCACCTTTCTCCTCGACAAGGCCGACGAGGCCGTCAAGATCAGTCGGCAGAGAGAGAAGAAAACCTCGACGCTGCGAGGCCTGACACAGATCAACCTGTTCTTCGAAGCTTCGACGCGCACCCAATCTTCCTTCGAGCTCGCCGGAAAGCGCCTCGGCGCCGACGTGATGAATATGTCCGTCGGCAATTCTTCGGTGAAGAAGGGCGAGACGCTGATCGATACGGCGATGACGCTGAACGCGATGCGGCCCGATGTGCTTGTCATCCGCCATTCGAGCGCTGGTGCCGCCGCCTTGCTCGCGCAGAAGGTTTCCTGCTCGGTGGTCAACGCCGGCGACGGCCAGCACGAGCATCCGACCCAGGCGCTTCTCGACGCGCTGACAATCCGCCGCGCCAAAGGCAAGCTGTCGCGCATCATCGTCGCGATCTGCGGCGACGTCCTGCATTCGCGCGTGGCGCGCTCGAACATCCTTTTGCTGAATGCCATGGGCGCACGCGTGCGAGTTGTCGCGCCGGCAACGCTACTGCCGGCTGGCATCGCCGACATGGGCGTCGAGGTCTTCCATTCCATGAAGGAGGGCCTGAAGGACGCTGACGTGGTGATGATGCTGCGCCTGCAACGCGAGCGCATGTCCGGGGCCTTCGTGCCGTCGGTTCGCGAGTACTATCACTTCTATGGGCTCGACGCGGAGACCCTCAAGGCGGCGAAGGAAGATGCCCTCGTCATGCATCCCGGCCCGATGAACCGTGGCGTCGAGATCTCCTCCGAGGTTGCGGATGGACCGCAGAGCGTGATTGCAGAACAGGTGGAAATGGGGGTCGCGGTGCGCATGGCCGTGATGGAGACGCTGCTGGTCTCGCAAAATCAGGGTCCGCGTACCGAAGGAGCCGGCGCATGAAGAACTCGATCGTCCTCAAGAACGTTCGTATCATCGACCCCTCGCGCAATCTCGATGAAGTCGGCACGATCATTGTCAAGGATGGCATGATCGTGGCAGCCGGCGCGGATGCGCAGAACCAAGGAGCGCCCGCTGGCGCCGACGTGCGCGATTGCACCGGTCTCGTCGCCACCCCAGGCTTGGTGGATGCCCGCGTCCATATCGGTGAACCCGGAGCCGAACATCGCGAGACAATGGCATCGGCGAGCCGTGCGGCGGCAGCCGGCGGCATCACTTCGATCATCATGATGCCGGATACCGATCCTGTCATCGACGACATCGCGCTGGTCGAGTTCGTCAAGAAGACGGCGAAGGACAAGGCGCTGGTCCACGTCTATCCGGCTGCGGCGATCACCAAGCATCTTGCCGGCGAGGAAATGACCGAGATCGGCCTGCTGATGGAAGCGGGCGCAGTCGCGTTCACCGACGGCCGCTCGAGTGTCCACGACACGCAGGTCCTGCGCCGGGTGATGACCTATGCGCGCGAATTCGGCGCGGTGATATCCTGCGAGACCCGCGACAAATATCTCGGCGCCACCGGTGTCATGCATGAGGGACTGTTTGCCAGTTGGCTCGGTCTCGGCGGCATCCCGAAGGAAGCGGAACTGATCCCGCTCGAGCGCGACCTGCGCATCGCCAAGCTGACGCGCGGCAACTACCACGCCGCGATGATCTCCGTGCCGGAATCGGTCGAGGCGATTGAGCTTGCCCGGAGCCGCGGTGCGACCGTGACCTGCGGCATCTCGATCAACAATCTCTCCCTCAATGAGAACGACATCGGCGAGTACCGCACCTTCTTCAAGCTCTACCCGCCGCTGCGATCCGAAGACGATCGCGTCGCGATGGTGGATGCGCTGGCGCGCGGCGCGATCGATATCATCGTCTCCTCGCATGATCCGCAGGATGTCGACACAAAGCGCCTACCGTTCGGCGAAGCGGCTGATGGCGCCATCGGCCTTGAAACGATGCTTGCTGCGGCACTCCGCCTGCATCACAGCGGCCAGGTCAGCCTGATGCGCCTCATCGATGCCATGTCGACGCGGCCGGCGCAGATCTTCGGCCTCGAGGCGGGCACGCTGAAGCCGGGCGCGAAGGCAGATATTACGCTGATCGACCTCGATGACCCTTGGCTGGTTTCGAAGGACATGCTTCTTTCCCGCTCGAAGAATACGCCGTTCGAAGACGCGCGCTTCAGCGGACGCGCTGTAGCGACCTATGTCGCCGGACAGTGCGTGCATAGCATATAAAAAGACCACCGGAGGGGAACATGGTCTCGGATCTTATGACCTGGCAGATCACGCTGCCTATCGCGCTCGTGGCTGCCGCCATCGGCTACTTGCTCGGCTCCATTCCTTTCGGCCTGATCCTGACGAAGGCAGCCGGGCTCGGTGACGTCCGCAGCATCGGATCCGGCAATATCGGCGCGACCAATGTGCTCAGAACCGGCAACAAGAAGCTTGCAGCCGCAACGCTTCTTCTCGATGCTCTGAAGGCGTCTGCAGCAGCCTGGATCGTCGGCTATTTTTTGGGCAGCGAGGCGGCGCTGATCGCCGGCTTCTTTGCCTTTATCGGTCACCTCTTCCCGGTCTGGATCGGCTTCAAGGGTGGCAAGGGTGTTGCCACCTATATCGGAACACTGCTCGGCATTGCGCCGATCATGGTTCTCGTCTTCGCCGCGGTCTGGCTGGCCGTCGCCTTCACGACCCGGTACTCATCGCTTTCAGCACTGGTTGCAATGCTTGTAATTCCGGTTGCATTGTGGATACTGGGCGCCGAGAAGGTTGCAGCTGTTATGGCCATCATGACTATTATCTCCTACTGGAAGCACAAGGCCAATATCTCCCGCCTGATGAGCGGGACGGAAACCAAGATCGGGGCGAAGGGATAGGATGGACGCTCTCAGCGGCGCGTGGCTGCGTCTCATTCGCTCGGACAATGTCGGGCCTGCGACCTTTCGCGATCTCGTCAATCACTTCGGATCCGCCGAGACGGCGCTGGCCGCCCTGCCCGAGCTTTCTGCGCGCGGCGGCGCCACGCTCTCCATCCGGATAGCGACGGAGAGCGAAGCGCATAAGGAGTTGGAGGCCGCGCGCCGCTTCGGCGCCCGCTTTGTTGGCATCGGCGAGCCAGAATACACACAGGCGTTGAAGCAAGTCGACGTGCGCCGCCGCTGCTTGCCGTCAAAGGCAATCTCGCCGTCTCTTCGCAGCCTGGCGTCGGTATCGTCGGCTCCCGCAATGCCTCCATCAGCGGCGCCAAGTTCGCCGCCACGATTGCGCGCCAGTGCGGCCGAGCCGGCTATGTCGCGGTCTCCGGCCTTGCGCGCGGCATAGATACCGCAGCGCATCGTGCAAGCCTCGATACCGGAACGGTGGTCGCCATGGCCGGAGGTCTGGATCAGCCCTACCCGCCGGAGAATGCCGATCTGCTTGACGATATCTGGAATGGCAACGGGCTCGCCGTCAGTGAGATGTCGTTCGGCTGGGAACCGCGGGCACGCGACTTTCCGCGCCGAAATCGGCTCATCGCCGGCGTTTCGCTGGGGGTCGTTGTCGTCGAAGCAGCGATGCGCTCGGGCTCGCTGATCACCGCAAGACTGGCCGGCGAGTTTGGCAGGCTGGTATTTGCGGTGCCGGGTTCACCGCTCGATCCGCGCTGCCATGGCACGAATGGATTGTTGAAAGACGGTGCCATGATTGTCACGACGCCAGATGACGTCACCGAAGCTCTGGCGCCCCTCTCGCAGATCGAACGGTACTCAACGCCGGTCGCCGAGGAGCCGGAGCGCGAGGGTGGCCGTTCGATGCTTCCGCCCGACGAATCCGATCGCTCGCTTTTCGTCGATGCGCTCTGCCCGACGCCCGTCGAGATCGATGATATCATCCTTCACACCGGTTTGCCGGCGGCTTCGGTTTATCTTGTCCTGCTGGAGCTTGATATTGCCGGACGGCTTCATCGCCATCCCGGCGGCTTCGTCTCTCTTGCGATTGGCGACTGAGATCCCTACATCCGGGCCTGCAGATCGCCGGCCTCCACGTAGGCCATCACGATCAGATAGCAGAGCATATCGGCGTTCTCTTTTTCCGCCACTCGCCGCAACTCAGCCAGCATCTGCCTGATGAACGCGATGTTCTCTTGCGAGCCGGATCGTCCGGTATCTTTCTTTGCGAACTTGGCCGCCATGGGATAGTCTCTGAGGAAAGAGAAACGCCGCCTTTCGGCTAGCCCGAACCACACTCCAAAAACGATACCTAAATTATCCTAACTTGCAGTACGTTCGCTATCTCGCATTGGTTGCATCGCGTTGTAATACGCAAAAATGAGGTCAGACCACTTGACCGAAACGATTTCCCTGTCCATGTCGAAGAGCCGGTTATCCTGGCACGGCAGGGATTCCATCTGCTTATGCACCGGCTTGGCACGTTTTTTTAGAGAATCATGATGAATGTTGTAGTGGTAGAATCGCCCGCCAAGGCAAAGACGATCAACAAGTATCTGGGCTCCGGATACAAGGTGCTCGCCTCCTTCGGCCATGTCCGCGATCTGCCTGCCAAGGACGGCTCGGTCCTTCCCGACCAGGATTTCGAGATGCTGTGGGAGGTCGACGGCGCGTCTGCCAAGCGACTGAAGGACATCGCCGACGCTGTGAAGTCATCCGACAGCCTATTCCTCGCAACCGACCCGGATCGCGAGGGTGAAGCGATTTCCTGGCACGTCCTCGACATGCTGAACAAGAAGCGTGTCCTGAACGGCAAGACCGTGAAGCGGGTCGTTTTCAATGCGATCACGAAGAAGGCCGTGCTCGACGCCATGGCCGACCCGCGCGACATCGATGTTCCGCTGGTTGATGCGTATCTCGCTCGCCGTGCCCTCGACTATCTCGTCGGTTTCAATCTGTCGCCGGTTCTCTGGCGCAAGCTCCCCGGCGCGCGTTCGGCCGGCCGCGTACAGTCAGTGGCGCTGCGCCTGGTCTGCGATCGCGAATCCGAAATCGAACGCTTCATCTCTGAAGAGTACTGGAACCTTTCGGCTCTCCTGAAAACGCCGCGAGGCGACGAGTTTGAAGCGAAACTGGTTGCGGCTGATGGCAAGCGGTTGCAGCCTCGCGCGATCGGAAACGGCGAAGAAGCCGGCAAGCTCAAGGCACTTCTGGAAGGCGCGACCTATGTCGTCGACACGGTCGAGGCGAAGCCGGTCAAGCGCAACCCGGGACCACCCTTCACAACCTCCACGCTTCAGCAGGCAGCGTCTTCGAAACTTGGCTTTTCGGCGTCGCGGACGATGCAGATCGCCCAGAAGCTCTACGAGGGTGTTGATATTGGTGGCGAAACAGTTGGTCTGATCACCTACATGCGTACGGACGGCGTCCAGATGGCGCCCGAAGCCATCGACGCGGCACGCAAGGCCATCGTCGATCAATTCGGCCAGCGCTACATGCCCGAGAAGGCGCGCTTCTATTCGACCAAGGCAAAGAACGCACAGGAGGCGCACGAAGCGATCCGCCCGACTGATTTCAATCGGTCGCCCGACCGCGTGCGGCAGTATCTGGATGCCGACCAGTTGAGGCTTTACGACCTCGTCTGGAAGCGGGGCATTGCGAGCCAGATGGCATCGGCTGAGATCGAACGCACGACGGCTGAAATCACCGCCGACAACAAAGGTGAGAAAGCTGGGCTGCGCGCTGTCGGCTCGGTGATCCGTTTCGACGGCTTCATCGCCGCCTATACCGACCAGAAGGAAGATGGCGAACAGAGCGACGACGGTGACGAGGATGGTCGCCTGCCCGAGATCAACGCTCGTGAGAACCTTGCGAAGCAGAAGATCAATTCGACTCAGCACTTCACTGAGCCGCCACCGCGCTACTCCGAGGCAACGCTGATCAAGAAGATGGAAGAGCTCGGCATCGGGCGTCCGTCGACTTACGCGGCGACGCTGGCGACCTTGCGTGACCGCGAATACGTCACCATCGACAAGCGCAAACTGATCCCGCAGGCCAAGGGCCGGCTGGTGACGGCCTTCCTCGAAAGCTTCTTCACCAAGTACGTCGAATACGATTTTACGGCAGATCTTGAAGAGAAGCTCGACCGGATCTCTGCCGGGGAGCTGAACTGGAAGCAGGTGCTGCGCGATTTCTGGAAGGACTTCTTCTCCCAGATCGAGGATACGAAGGAACTTCGTGTCACCAACGTCCTCGATTCGCTTAACGAGGCACTGGCGCCACTTGTATTCCCGAAACGAGAAGACGGCGGTGATCCGCGCATCTGTCAAGTTTGCGGCACCGGCAATCTTTCGCTTAAGCTTGGAAAATACGGCGCCTTCGTTGGCTGCTCGAACTATCCCGAATGCAACTATACCCGCCAGCTTTCGTCAGAAGGCGGTTCGGAGGCCGAAGGCGTTGCGCTGAACGAGCCTAAGAATCTCGGTTCCGATCCGGTGACTGGCGAAGAACTGACCCTGCGTTCAGGACGCTTCGGCCCCTACATCCAGCGTGGCGAAGGCAAGGAAGCCAAGCGTTCTTCCCTGCCGAAGGGCTGGAAGCCTGAGGACATCGATTACGAAAAGGCGATGGCGCTGATTTCGTTGCCACGCGACATCGGCAAGCACCCGGAAACCGGCAAGATGATTTCTTCCGGCATCGGCCGTTATGGGCCGTTCCTGCTGCATGATGGAGGCTACGCCAACCTTGAAAGCGTCGAAGACGTCTTCTCGATCGGCCTCAACCGCGCTGTCACCGTGATCGCCGAGAAGGCGAGCAAGGCGCCGGGTGGGAGGACGGCGGCGGCAGCTCTGAAAGAGCTCGGCGACCATCCCGACGGCGGCGCAATCACGGTTCGCGACGGCAAGTACGGCCCCTATGTGAACTGGGGCAAGGTCAATGCGACGCTGCCGAAGGGCACCGATCCGCAGGCCCTGACCGTCGAGGAAGCGCTGGCGCTGATCGCCGCCAAGGCCGGCAAGGCACCGGCTTCGAAGAGTAAGGCAAAACCGAAGGCGAAGGCCGCTGCGGCTGAAACCAAGACGACCAAGACCGCGGCCAAGCCGAAGACGGCGAAGGCCAAGGCGCCGGCAAAGACGAAAAAGAGCAAAGAGTGAGCAAAATCCCGCGGGAAAGAATGAAGGGCATGGGCAAGCGTCCCGGCAAGATTGGACGCGCCAGCCAACAACCCGCAGCCGAACCGCTGAACATCGCTCACGGAGCCCTGCCTTCCCGCGACGTGATCCTGCGCTTCATCGCCGATCATCCGCAGAAGGCCTCGAAGCGCGAACTCGCAAAGGCCTTCGGGCTGAAAGGCGACAGCCGGGTCGAGCTGAAACACCTCCTGCGCGAACTGGAGCAGGAAGGCATGCTGCAGAAGACGCGCAAGTCGCTGATCCGGCCGGGCGCACTGCCGCCTGTCACCGTGCTCGACATCACGACGCGCGACAAGGATGGCGAACTGATCGGCCGCCCGGCGGAGTGGCCTGACGATCAGGGCGTTGCGCCTGCTGTCGCTATTCGCCAGTCGACCTCGCCTGCCGGGCGCAACGGCAAGGGCAAGGCGCTGGTTGCCGGCATGGGCGATCGCATCCTGGCGAAGATCTTTCCGGCCGCCGACCGTGGTGGGCCGGCCTACACGGCGCGCATCATCAAGATTTTGGACAAGCGCCGCGGTGCGCTGCTCGGGGTCTTCAAGGATGCGCCGGGAGGAGCCGGCCGTCTGCTTCCGATCGACCGACGCGGCGAGGAAATGGTGATCGACCCTGACTACAAGGGCGAGGCCAAGGACGGCGACCTGGTTGAAGTCGAAGTCGCTCGCCTTGGGCGCTTCGGCCTGGCACGCGCCAAGGTCCTGTCGATTGTCGGTTCGGTCGCATCCGAGAAGGCGATCTCGATGATCGCCATCCATGCTCACGGAATCCCTTATATATTTCCGCCTGCTGTGGTCGCCGAAGCCGACGATGCCAAACCTGCGACGATGTCGCATCGCGAAGATTGGCGAGATGTCCCGCTGATCACCATCGACCCGGCGGATGCGAAAGACCATGACGACGCCGTCTATGCGGAAACTGACCCTTCTCCCGACAATCCGGACGGCGTTATCGTTACGGTCGCCATCGCCGACGTCTCCTATTACGTCCGCCCGAGCTCGCCACTCGACCGCGAAGCTCTGAAGCGCGGCAACTCGGTCTACTTCCCCGACCGGGTCGTGCCGATGCTGCCGGAGCGCATCTCGAACGATCTCTGCTCGCTGAGAGAAGGTCAGGACCGGCCGGCGCTTGCCGTTCGCATGGTGTTTTCGAAGGAAGGCCGCAAAATCGGCCACACCTTCCACCGTGTCATGATGAAGAGCGCTGCAAAGCTCTCCTATCAGCAGGCGCAGGCGGCCGTCGATGGCAAGCCGGATGACAAGACGGGACCGCTTCTGGAACCAATCTTGAAGCCGTTGTGGAATGCCTACAGGATCATGACGCGCGGCCGCGAGCGCCGGCAGCCGCTTGAACTCGACATGCCGGAACGCAAGATCCTGCTAAAGCCTGACGGCACCGTGGAGCGCGTCTTCGTGCCGCCGCGCCTCGATGCACACAAGCTGATCGAGGAAATGATGATCCAGGCCAACGTCTCGGCCGCCGAGACGCTGGAGAAGAAGCGGCAAGTCCTGATCTACCGTATCCATGACGGGCCGACGCTCGCCAAGCAGGAAGTGCTGCGCGAGTTCCTGGCAACGCTTGGCATATCGCTTGCCAAGTGCGGCAACATGCGCGCCAACAATTTCAACATGATCCTCGCCAAGGCAGACGACACGCCGCACCAGACGATGGTCAACGAGATGGTGCTGCGTTCTCAGAGCCAGGCGATCTACAGCCCCGAGAATATCGGGCATTTCGGCCTGAACCTCATGAAATACGCGCACTTCACCTCGCCCATCCGGCGCTATGCGGACCTGATCGTGCATCGGGCGCTGGTCGGTTCGCTCGGCTTCGGTGAAGGCGGGATCACGCCCGACGAAGAGGCCGCGCTCGACGACATCGCCGCCGAGATCTCAACCTTCGAGCGCCGCGCGATGGCGGCCGAGCGCGAAACGGTAGACCGCCTGATTGCGCATCATCTTGCCGGCCGCGTCGGCGAGGAATTCGAAGGACGCGTATCAGGTGTGACGAAATCGGGACTATTTGTCACTCTCCCGGACTATGGAGCAGACGGCTTCGTTCCTATATCTACGCTCGGAACGGACTACTTCATCTATGATGAGGCGCACCAGGCGCTGTCTGGCGAAAAGACCGGGCTCGGATATCGCCTCGGCGACAGTGTCACGGTCAAGCTTGCAGAAGCCATTCCGCTTGCCGGTGCGCTACGCTTCGAGATGATCAGCGAAGGGCGAAAAATGCCCACAGCTGTACGTTCGTTCCACAAGGCGGGCCGGCGGGACGCAAGCCGGGCACGCAAGAAGGCCGGGACAAGGCCGCCAAGAGGACGGCGATAGGCGTGTAGGGCGCCGCGAAAGGAAACGAACGATGACGACCACCTCGAGCGACCAGACGATCCGTTACGGAAGCAATCAGGAGGCGGAACGTCCGCTCGGCCGCTCTGTCAAGCGCGGCATGATGAACACCTGCCCCGCATGCGGCAGCGGCAAACTCTTCAAAAGCTTCCTGAAGCCGGTGGACAATTGTGCCGCCTGTGGCGAGGCCATGTACCATCATCGCTCGGACGACCTACCGCCTTACCTTGCAATCGTGGTGATCGGCCATGTCATCATCGGCGGCTACATGGCAACGGATCTCGTTTGGCCAATGCCCCTCTGGCTGACCTTCGCGATCTGGACACCCATCACATTGATTGCCACGCTTTTGATCATCCAGCCGATCAAGGGCGGTGTCATCGGTCTGCAATGGGCGTTGAAGATGCACGGCTTCGGTGGACAAACCGACGATCATGACGCCTACGAGATACCGGGCCGCAAGCGCTAGGACATTTCTGCCTTCACCTTGACGACACAATTGACGTGTAGTGGCAGCCCCAACGGCGCTGCGGTTCCGCGGGGCGAAATCTCATGTGTATTCGGTAAGCTTCTTTGACTATACGACTTCAAGATCATCCAGGTTATTGCCGCCAGCGCATTTCATCTTGTAAAGCACAGCCGTCACTTGGATTTGGCACGCCTGTGCCTTTCTATGGTGCGTCGCGGTGAGCGATTCTGTGCAGCAGGTCTCTAAGGATGCGTATATGTCTCAGCCGCGGAACGGCACAACACCAGGCGATGTCGAAGAAATTCACTGGCCTTCACTGGTGGCAGCCATTTCGTCCATCTCCGCTGTCGGCATAGCAATCGGCCTGGGACTCCCGCTTCTCAGCATCATTCTCGAAAAGCGCGGCATTCCATCGACACTGATCGGACTGAATACGGCGATGGCCGGGGTTGCCGCCATGGCGGCTGCGCCGATCACCACGAAACTGGCGCACAAATACGGCGTCGCCCCGACGATGATCTGGGCCGTCGTGATTTCAGCGATCAGCGCACTCGGCTTCTACTATGCCCAGGACTTCTGGATGTGGTTTCCGCTGCGGTTCGCTTTTCACGGCGCGACGACGACGCTGTTCATCCTATCGGAATTCTGGATCAATGCCGCCTCGCCGCCCTCCAAGCGCGGCTTCGTGCTCGGCATCTATGCAACCGTCCTTTCGCTCGGTTTTGCAGGCGGGCCGCTGCTCTTTTCGATTCTCGGCAGCGAGGGCGTGCTTCCATTCGCGGTCGGCGCTGGTGCCGTCTTGTTGGCCGCCATTCCCATCTACATCGCACGCTACGAAAGCCCGGTTCTCGAGGAGAAGCCTGAACTTCATTTCATGCGCTACGTCTTCCTTGTGCCCACCGCAACGGCCGCCGTCTTCATTTTCGGGGCCGTCGAAGCCGGCGGTTTGGCACTGTTCCCGATCTATGCGGTGCGCGCCTCCTTTACGGAATCTCAGGCCGCGCTGCTGCTGACGGTGATGGGAATCGGCAACGTGATCTTCCAGATCCCGGTTGGGCTGCTCTCGGACCGCATGAAGGACAAGCGCCCGCTGCTGGCCGCGATGGCCTTCATGGGCCTGATAGGTTCCCTGATGCTGCCGGTTCTCGTGCACAGCTGGATTCTGATGGCGACCGTACTTCTGTTCTGGGGCGGCTGTGTCGCGGGCCTTTATACGGTGGGACTCAGTCACCTCGGCTCTCGCCTGACCGGCTCGGACCTCGCAGCAGCCAACGCGGCCTTTGTATTCTGTTACGCGGTTGGCACTGTGGCCGGGCCGCAGGTTATCGGCGCCGCCATCGACGTTGCCGGCAACAACGGTTTTGCCTGGGCGATCGCCGGATTCTTCGGGCTTTATGCCCTGCTTTCCTCGATCAGGCTGCTTTTCCTCCGAAAGCGGGCTTGACTTTTCGGGCGGGATTCGTAGTTTCGCGCCAGAATTTGCCGTGGAGCCTATCCGGCCTGCCACGGCTTTCATTTTATTAAAGGCAGGACGACCATGGCCAAGGCTACCACAATCAAGATCAAGCTGCTGTCGACGGCCGACACCGGTTTCTTCTACGTCACGACGAAGAACAGCCGTACGATGACCGACAAGATGACGAAGACCAAGTACGACCCGATTGCTAAGAAGCACGTCGAGTTCAAGGAAACCAAGATCAAGTAATCGCTTGATCTGACGTTTTTCGAAGAGGCGCGCGCCCATGGGCTGCGCGCCTTTTTGTTTGCCGGCTTTGCCGTCTGGTCTCGAGGCCTGAAAACAGAAACGCCGTCCTTCCTAAAATGCGGAAAGGACGGCGTTTTCCTGAAAGGGGGTCGACCAGCAAGCAACGCGGCACGAGGAACCGCTTATTGTTGCAAACCAGCCGACCGACCCCACGACCCAGGAGATGCGGCGGACCTGAGCATCATGGGGTACCTCGGACTCCTCACGGGAGTACTTATCTCTTATGGCCGATAATTTGCTCGAAAATGAAAGAAAATCAACAAATTCTTAATGGTTAGATTTCTGGGCTTGATTTCATGGTTAAAAGTACGGCTTTGGGACAGTTTTTAAAGCTTGGAATCGCGTACTTTTGCAAGAATAGCGCCTAATGGGCAAAGAAGGCCGAAACTATAGCCCAATAGTATTAGCTTCCGCCGATGCGGGCCAAAGCTTGTCCATTCGCGGCTACTTGCGAAATGCCGGCTACATCCGATTGATCCTCACATTTGTCCCAGCAACCGCGCGGCATCTGCCTAGCATGATATCAAGAGCGAGCAAACCTTCGGAGGGAAATGCCGGCTTTGCAACTGCAATTACTTCGTTGCCGTGCCGTCCGCCCTTAATTAGCAAGTTGTGGATGACCTGAAATGCCTCATAGAAGCATTGCTCAAGCGGCGGCGACCACGCGATTACGGCCACCCGTTTTTGCCTCGTAAAGCGCAAGGTCCGCCTGCTTCATCAACTGCCCTGGAGTGAGGATGGAGGAGATCCGCGACGAAATGCCGAAGGACGCCGTGACGTCCAGTTCCTGCCCCGTTGACTTCAGCAGGAACGGTACCGTCTCGACCACCGAGCGCAGTCGCTCCGCGACGGCTGCCGCCACTTCGGGCGAGGTATCCGGCATAACCACTACGAATTCCTCGCCGCCGTATCGGCAGGCCAGATCGGCACCACGGACGGTGGAGCGGATGCGCCTTGCAAACTCCCGCAGCACATCATCCCCCGCATCATGGCCATAGGTGTCGTTGACTTGCTTGAAGCGATCGATATCGGTGATCAGCACCGATAGCGGACGACCTCGCGCCATCGAGCGATTGAAGAGCGTGCTGAGGTGATTATCCAGGTAGCGGCGGTTGCTGAGCCCGGTCAGCGGATCGGTCACGGCAAGCTCGATCGTTTGCTTCACGCTCGCGCGCAGGCGATCATTATAACGCTTGCGGCGCATCTGCGTCAGGCTGCGCGCCACCAGCTCATTGGGATCGACCGGCCGGACGATATAGTCGTTGACGCCGAGTTCCAGGGCCCGGATCACCATGTCGTCGTCGCCCTGCTCGGTGATGATCAGGATCGGTAGAAAGCGCGTGCGCTCGAGCGAACGAAGCTGCGAGCACAGGCGCAGCGGATCATAGTTGTCGAAATTGGCGTTGACGATAACCAGTTCAAAGGGGGTTTCCGACGCTTCGAAGAGTGCCGCCTGCGGATCCGAGATTGCCGAGACATCGGCGATGGGCTTCAGCGCCTTGATGATGCGTTCCTGCGAATTGGCGCGTCCGTCGACCAGCAGCACCTGGCCCGATTCGTCGCCCCGCCCCTCGCCGGTTCGCAGCAGTTCATCGATCCCCATGGTCTGCGCTGTTTCGGCGCGAATGCGCAATTCGTCGCTGAGCGTCTTCAGCCGCAACAGGCTCTTCACCCGGGAAATCAGCTGAAGGTCATTGACCGGTTTGGTGAGAAAATCGTCTGCGCCGGCTTTCAGACCACGCACGCGATCGGCCGACTGATCCAAGGCCGTCACCATGACGACAGGTATGTGCGAGGTCTTGGGATTGGCCTTCAGGCGCTCGCAGACCTCGAAGCCGTCCATCCCCGGCATCATGATATCAAGAAGGACAAGATCGACCTGGTTGCGCTCGCATATTGCGAGGGCCTGATAGCCGTCGCCGGCGGTCAAGACATCGAAATACTCCGCGACTAGCCGCGCCTCGAGCAACTTGACGTTGGCCGGAATGTCATCAACCACGAGAATGCGCGCAGTCATAGGCTTCTTTCCGATGCGTCAGGCATCGCCCAAATAGGTCTTGATCGTCTCAATGAATTTAGGAACGGAAATGGGTTTGGAGACATAGGCCTCGCAGCCGCCCTGGCGTATGCGTTCCTCGTCACCTTTCATGGCAAATGCTGTAACGGCGATAACAGGAATGACGTGCAGGTCATCGTCTTCCTTCAGCCATTTGGTAACCTCGAGACCAGAAACCTCGGGGAGTTGGATATCCATCAAAATCAGATCGGGCCGGTATTTGCGCGCGAGGTCGAGCGCTTCCATGCCGTTTCGGGTCTGAATCGTCGTGTAACCGGACGCCTCGATGAGGTCGCGAAAGAGCTTCATGTTGAGCTCGTTATCTTCTACAATCATCACCTGCTTGGGCATGACACGCGTCCTACGTCCGTTCCGGTACCGCTTCCCCGCATGAAGAAGACTTCTGCGATGGCATGGTTCCATAGAACCGATCGCGGCACACTATCGCTATTTGGTTGAAAAATAGGTAATTTACCCAGAAAAATGCAAAGCAACTTCAAGACTTCGAAACAACTCGCGGCCGATCCGCAGCAGACTGCGATCTCCGTTCTTGCCTGGCTTGCCAACGATCCGGATCTGTTCGGTCGTTTTCTCGCATTGACCGGTGTTGAACCGGCCCAGGTGCGCCGCGTGGTCAGCGATCCCGGCTTCCTTTCCGGCATGATGGATTTCGTCATGCAGCACGAGCCGACGGCGATGGCCTTCTGCCAAGCGACCGGCACCGCGCCCGACGCATTGAATGCGGCATGGCTGCACTTTTCGCCGCCGGGACTTGGCTCGGGAGAATTTTGAGCATGGATATTGCTACCAACGTCAGCCAGGTGCGCCTGGGCGACCGGCCTTTGGTTGTGTGCGACATCGACGAAGTGGTTCTCGAGTTCCTCACTCCCTTCACCGCTTTCCTGCGCTCGCACAGCTACGACCTCCTGCCGCGGTCGTTCCGCCTCTACGGTAATATCGTCTCTCTGCTTGACGGCAGCGAGCTGGATAGGGACGCCGTCGATTCGTTCGAGGAAGTGTTCTTCGCGAACCAGCACCTCTGGCAGAAACCGGCGGAAAAAGCCGTTGAAACACTGCAGTCGCTTTCGGCCGACGCCGACATCGTCTTCTTGACCGCGATGCCACCTCGGCACCACGGTATCCGGCGCGAATTTCTCAATCAGCTCGACCTCTCGTTCGACCTGATCGCCACGGAAGAGCCCAAGGGGCCCGTCGTCGCAAGGCTGCATGATTGCCGAAGCCTGCCAGTCGCCTTCATCGATGATATGCAACGCAATCTCCTTTCCGTTGCCCATCATGTGCCTAAGTGCTTGCTCCTGACCATGATGGCCAACGCGGATTTCAAGCCGTTCGCGCCACCGCCAGTTGGAAACATCGTCGCCGCCGCCGGCTGGGACCATGCCGCAGAGTTGCTGAGGGCGCATTTCTCGGCGGATGTCCTCAAGGGCGCAAGTCCAGCCGCATGAGCGGTCGGCCATCCTTTCGTCTGGCCACGGTTTCAAATCCAGCCGCATCGAAGATCGCGGTTGATCCAATACAGAGCGTCACCGACTTCGATTGCTTGACGTGGTCAATCGGACAGCCCTCGAGGTAGCGGGCACCGTGGCGCCACGCATGGTCGATCGCACCGGCAAGCAGTTGATGGCTGAGCCCCTGCCCACGCAAATGCGATGTCAGGAAGAAACAACTCACCGCCCAGAATGACGGATCGTGTGCATCACCCTCTTCCATCGGTCGGGACACTGTCCGCGACGAGTTGAATTGCGGTACGTCGTGCCTTGGCCCGACCTGAACCCAGGCGACCGGTTCCTCATCGGCATAGGCCAGAATACCTGGCGGCGGCCCGACAGCGATCCTGCCAAGCATGTGCGACTTTCGCTCGTCCGGCCTCATCTTCGTCCGCACGGCATGAGGCAAGCGAAGCGCGACACACCAGCAATCATAAAACGCTCCGCGGGGACCGAAGAGCCGTTCGAAGTCACTCCACCGGTCTGCTGTCACCGGCTCGAAACGGAGATCGATATCCAATGCAAACCTCCCAGCCTCTCTTGAGACTCGAAAGTTTAGAGGCTAATGTTGCGATGTTCAATCTTTGTTCTCATCATGACACTTGCCTACGCCAAGACACCCGGCTTCTGTCGCGACTGCCTTGCCGAGCAGAAGGCCGAAACGTGCCGTTGTGTGGCGTGCGGCAGCCCCCGGCTTGTGCGACACAAGGAGCTGTACGAACTGACGCTGGCGCATATCGATTGCGACGCCTTCTATGCAGCGATCGAGAAGCGTGACAATCCAGAACTCGCCGATAAGCCCGTCATCATCGGCGGCGGCAAACGCGGGGTGGTCTCGACCGCATGTTACATTGCGCGTATCCACGGCGTTCGTTCTGCAATGCCGATGTTCAAGGCTCTTGAGGCCTGCCCCCAGGCAGTCGTCATCCGACCCGACATGGAAAAGTACGTGAAGGTCGGACGCGAAGTCCGCACCTTGATGCAGGAACTGACCCCGCTCGTTCAGCCGCTTTCGATCGACGAGGCGTTTCTGGAACTCGGCGGCACCGAGCGGCTGCATCACGATCCGCCGGCGCGCACGCTTGCCAAGTTCGTCCAGCGCATCGAGAAGGAGATCGGCATAACCATCTCCGTTGGGCTCTCCTACTGCAAGTTTCTCGCCAAGGTCGCGTCCGACCTTCAGAAACCTCGCGGCTTCTCGGTCATTGGCCGCGAGGAAGCAGTTTTTTTCCTGGCACCGCGGCCGGTGACGACGATCTGGGGCGTCGGCAAGGCGTTTGCAGCCACGCTGGAGGCCGACGGCATCCGGACGATTGGCCAGTTGCAGACGATGGAGGAAAACGACCTGATGCGCCGATATGGCAGCATGGGGCAGCGGCTGGCGCGTCTTTCCCGCGGCATCGACGACCGCGAAGTGCATCTGAACGACGCGGCGAAGAGCGTCTCGTCCGAAACGACTTTCTTCGACGATATATCCCGCCATGACGAGCTTGTTCCGATCCTCCGCAGTCTTTCCGAAAAGGTCTCCTGGCGGCTGAAGAAAGATGATATCGCCGGCCAGACCGTGGTTCTCAAAATGAAGACGGCGGACTTCAAGCTGCGCACCCGCAATCGCAAACTTGAAGACCCGACCCGGCTTGCCGACCGGATATTCCGTACCGGGCTGGACCTGCTGGAGAAGGAAACGGACGGCACGAAGTTTCGTCTCATCGGGATCGGCGTCACCGACCTTTGCGACCCCGCGCGCGCAGATCCGCCCGACCTTATCGATGAGCAATCAGGTCGTAGGGCCGCAGCCGAAGCGGCAATGGACAAGTTGCGCGACAAGTTCGGCAAAGGCACCGTCCAGACCGGATATACGTTTGGCGGCAAGCGCGATCACTAATACGTGAGGCTGCCTCAGGGTTCCTTATATCAAGTTTTCCTTAAGCTTCACCGACTAGGCTTCGGCTTCAAGTATTGCGTATCGGTTGAGTCATATGTTGTCGCGTCTCGTTTTTGGCCTCGGCTTGCTGTCGGCCACCGCGCTCGTGCATCCCGCTCTCGCGGCGGATGCACGCACGCTGCAGATCTTCGTATCGAAGGATGCGCAGTCGCTTACGCTCTACGACGGCACAGAGGTCGTGGCGACCTCGAAGGTTTCGACGGGGAAGCCGGGCCATACGACGCCGAGCGGCATCTTTTCCGTCATCGAGAAGCAGAGATATCACGAATCCAATATCTATTCGGCTGCGCCGATGCCGTTCATGCAGCGGCTGACCTGGTCTGGCATCGCGCTTCACGAGTCGCATTCCGTGCCGCGCTACCCAGCATCGCATGGCTGCGTCCGAATGCCGGCAGCCTTCGCCAAGCAGCTCTACAAGATGACGGCAATGGGCGTTCCGGTTGTCATTACCGACGCGGAAGTAACGCCGGAACCGATCGATCACCCGACGCTCTTCCGGCCGGATATGCCGGAGCCGCCAGCACTGCTTTCCGACGCTTCGCTGAGGCCGACGATCGGGCAGGCTCCCGTTCAGGTCGCCATGAACGACGTCGCGCCACCGCCTGCACAAATGCCGGCAGCGAGCGCTCCCGCAAACGACACACCGATCCGTATTCTCATTACGCGCCGCAGTCTGCGCGAGGAGATCATCGACCTTCAGACATATCTCAACGAGCTCGGATTTGCCGCGGGTGAACCGGATGGCCTCCTCGGGTCGGCAACGCTTCAGGCAATCAGTGATTTCAAGTTGCAGCATCCAGTCGAGCCGACCAACGACAAGTCACCGGCAAGTGACGCGCTCATTAAGGCGGTCTATGCCGCGGCGGGCAAGGGAGCGCCGCCGAACGGCGTCATCATGGTTCGCCAAGGCTTCCAGCCGGTTCTTGAAGCGCCGATCTCGATCGAGAACCCGGGCCTTGCCCTCGGTACGCATTTCTTCTCTGTCCACAACGTCGATTTCGAAACCGGCTCGGCGGACTGGATGGGAGCGACGCTTCCCAACACACTCGCCCGCGCGATCATGAACCGGCTCGGCATTAGCAGCCTGGAAAGCTCGATCATATCAGGCACGCCGATCGCCAATGCGCTGAGCCGTATCGATATTCCTGAGGAGGCGCGGCGGAAGATCGACGCCATGCTGACCACCGGCTCGACGTTGACAATCTCAGACACCGGCCTCGGACCGGAGACCGGCGAAGGAACCGACTTCATCACCCTTACAAGAGGTTGACGTCAGACCAGCTCGACGTCGATGACGCCGGGCGCTGCGCGCAGTGCGGCAGCAATCTCCGGCGTGATACGATATTTCTGCGGAAGCTCGACTTCCACCTCGCGCTTGCCTTCCTCCTTGATCACGATGAAGGAGACAAGGCCATCGCCCTTGGCATTGAGGTGTGCCGCGACGGCACGAAGCGGCCCGGAATCGCGCACGTAGACGCGCAGGGCCTTCTGCATCTGCAGCGATTTCTCTTCCAGCGACTGAATGGTCTGCAGGCGAAGGCCGATGCCTTCCGGCCGCTCTTCCCCTGTCGCCGTGATAACGAAGGACTTTCCGGACTCCAGCACGTCGCGATACTGGTTCAACATCTCGGAGAACAGAACGGCTTCGAACTGACCCGAGGAGTCGGAGAACACGATGATACCCATCTTGTTGCCGGTCCTGGTCTTGCGCTCCTGCTTGGAAATGACGGTGCCCGCAAGGCGGCCGTTGCTCGCGCCCTGCTTCACGGCCGCCGAAAACTCGGCGAAGGTCTGCACGCGCATCTTCTGCAGAATGCTCTGGTAGCTATCGAGCGGATGCGCGGTCAGGTAGAAGCCCAGGACCTGGAATTCCTTGAGCAGCTTTTCTGAGGCCAGCCACGGCGAAAACGGCGGCAGCGAGATTCTCTCTGGGCCGGATGAAAGAGCGCTGCCGAAGATATCCGACTGGCCGCTCAGCTTGTTTTCCTGCGCACGCTGGGCGTAGCCCATGATGCGGTCGAGCCCGCCCGCCAGTTGCGCGCGGTCGAGCCCGAAACAATCGAAAGCACCGGCGAAGATCAGGCTTTCCAGCACGCGGCGGTTCACCTGTCGCGGATCAATGCGCAGGCAGAAATCCTCAAGGCTCGCGAATGGAGTGCCACCGCGGACCTCCACGATATGATCGACAGCCGATTCGCCGACCCCCTTCAGCGCCGCCAGCGCGTAGTAGATCCTGTTGTCGCCGGTCTCGAAATGGCGGAACGAGGTCTGTACCGAAGGAGGGATTACCTCGATGTCGAGACGCTTGGCGTCCTGCCGGAAGTCGTTGACCTTTTCGGTGTTCGACATATCGAGCGTCATCGACGCGGCGAGGAACTCGACCGGATAATGCGCCTTCATATAGGCGGTCTGGTAGGAAACGATCGCGTAAGCGGCGGCGTGAGACTTGTTGAAACCGTAGTTGGCGAACTTGGCGAGCAGGTCGAAGATCACATCGGCTTGCGGCTTCTTCACGCCGTTCTTGACGGCGCCATCGACGAAGCGCTCGCGCTGCTGGTCCATCTCCGCCTTGATCTTCTTACCCATGGCGCGACGCAGAAGGTCGGCTTCACCGAGCGAGTAGCCCGACAGGACCTGGGCGATCTGCATCACCTGCTCCTGGTAGACGATAACCCCCTGCGTTTCCTTCAGCAGGTAGTCGATCGTCGGATGGATCGACTCGATCTCTTCCTCGCCGTGCTTGCGGGCATTGTAGACCGGGATGTTTTCCATCGGGCCTGGGCGATAAAGCGCCACGAGTGCGATGATGTCCTCGATGCAGTCCGGCTTCATGCCGATCAGCGCCTTGCGCATGCCCGCACTTTCAACCTGGAACACGCCAACCGTTTCGCCGCGCGAGAGCATCTCGTAGGTCAGCTTATCGTCCAGCGGGATCGAGGCAAGATCGACCTTGATGCCACGCTTGGCGACGAAATCGACGGCGACCTTCAACGTGGTCAGCGTCTTCAGCCCGAGGAAGTCGAACTTGACGAGGCCGGCCTGCTCGACCCACTTCATGTTGAACTGGGTGACAGGCATGTCGGAACGCGGATCGCGGTACATCGGCACCAGCTTCGACAGCGGGCGGTCGCCGATGACGATACCGGCAGCGTGGGTCGATGCGTGGCGGTAGAGACCTTCAATCTTCTGGGCGATATCGAGCAGGCGGGCGACGACCGGCTCCTTGTCGGCCTCCTCCTGCAGCTTCGGCTCTTCCTCGATCGCCTTCGACAGCGGCGTCGGGTTGGCCGGATTGTTCGGCACCAGCTTACAGATCTTGTCGACCTGACCGTAGGGCATCTCCAGCACACGGCCGACGTCGCGCAGCGCCGCGCGGGCCTGCAGCGAACCGAAGGTGATGATCTGCGCGACCTGTTCGCGGCCGTACTTGCGCTGCACATAACGGATCACCTCTTCGCGGCGGTCCTGGCAGAAGTCGATATCGAAGTCGGGCATCGAGACGCGTTCCGGGTTGAGGAAGCGTTCGAAGAGCAGCGAGAAGCGCAAGGGATCAACGTCAGTGATCGTCAGCGCGTAGGCAACGAGAGAGCCTGCACCGGAGCCGCGGCCCGGGCCGACGGGGATGTCATGCTGTTTTGCCCATTTGATAAAGTCCGAAACGATGAGGAAGTAACCCGGGAATTTCATGCGCTCGATGACGCTCAGCTCGAATTCCAGGCGCTCGCGGTAATCCTTCTCCTCATAGCCGGGCGACATGCCGAGAGTGGCAAGGCGCTTATCCAGCCCCTCCTCCGCCTGCCGGCGCAGTTCGAGTGCCTCTTCGCGTTCCGCCTCCTCGGGATCGGCGGTGGCGCCGGTGAAACGCGGCAGGATCGGCTTGCGCGTCTTCAGGATGAACGAGCAGCGCCGCGCGATCTCGATGGTGTTTTCCAGCGCCTCCGGCAGATCCGCAAACAGCTTCGCCATTTCGGCGCGGCTTTTCAGGTAGTGATCAGGCGTCAGGCGAAACCGGGTATCATCCGAAACGATGGCGTTGTGGGCGACGGCCATCAGGGCGTCATGCGCATCATAGTCGTCACGGGTCGGGAAAAAGGCTTCGTTGGTGGCGACCAACGGCAGGTCGTGCTCATAGGCAAGGCCGACGAGCTTCTGCTCATGACGCTTGTCGTAAGTGCCGTGCCGCTGCAACTCAACATAGAGCCGGTTACCGAAATGGCGCTTCAGCAGCAGGAGGCGTGCTTCCGCCTGGGCGGCATGCCCATCCTTCAGCGCCACGTCGACCGGCCCCGTCAGGGCGCCGGTCAAAGCGATCAGGCCGTCGGTGCCGATCTCGTCGAGCCAGGAGGCACGAATGTGGATCGATTGACCGTTGCCCTCGCCGCCGAGATAGGCGCGGCTGACAAGGTCCACCAGCCGCTCGTAGCCGGCGTCGGTGGCCGCAAGGAGCACCAGCGACGGCAGCTTGGCGAGCGCCTGCTGGCCGCCGCGCCGTTCCGTCTCCAGTCCATCCTCCATGTCGATCGAGACCTGGCAGCCGATGATCGGCTGAAGGCCCTCGTCCATCGCCTTCTGTGAGAATTCGAGGGCGACGAACAGGTTGTTGGTGTCGGTGATCGCTATGGCCGGCTGGCTGTCGCCCGACGCCTTGTAGAGGATCTTCTTAAGCGGCAGCGCACCTTCAAGGAGCGAATAGGCCGAGTGGACCCGAAGGTGAACGAAGCCCGGCGTACCACCGATGAAACCGCCTTCCGCGTCTTTCTCCGCACCCGCCATGACATGCCTTCCGATCACCTGAATCAATCAGGTCTATTCTCAGCATTGAGGGGTTGATGTCCAGACAAGGGCTGCGCTCGGACCGCATGGCAGCCATGCGGTCCCCGGAATTCTTACATTGCCATGCAGATAAGCGAGAAGCTGGCAACGAACATTGCGATGGAGGTGAATGCTGCGATATCACGGATCAAGTCAGTCATTTGGCTCTCCTGTTCTCTTATGTTTTCAATTTGTTCCGCTATTGTTCTATTGTCAACAGGATTCTTTTCCGTTTTGCTGACCGCATGGCGATGGGAGAAAAGCATGTTTAAGTTTGTATTAATTGCTGGATTGGCTCTATCGGCGGCGTTTACCGCTCGAGCCGAGCAAATCGATCCCACGCGGATCGTCGACGCGGCGACGGGGGATTGGGATGGCGATGGGCGTGCGGACCTCGCGCTGCTGGTTGCTCCCGAGGAGGGCGCCAACTATGATCAAATCGGCATCTACCTCTATCTTCGTGACAGCGACCACGAACTTCTGCGGCTTTCGCTGGCCGCACCAAACAAGATCTGGGGCAGCACCAATGCGGACGGCGTCTTCGGACAGGAACCGTCGTTGAAGGCCGTCGGCAAATCCTCCATCGCCGTACACTCACAGAACAGCGCGATCGGGCGCGATCGCTGGGACCAGACGCTGACGGTGGCCTATCGGAACAAGCAGTTCGTCGTTGCCGGCTATACCTACAACCACTACGACACGCTCGACCCCAATGCGGCCGGCTCCTGCGACTACAATGCACTGACCGGCAAGCTGCAGAAGGATGGCAAGGATGTCAAAGCCGAGCCACGTGTCCTCCCGATCGCTGAGTGGAACGACGACACTGGACAAACGATCTGCGGACCGTGAGGCTTGTTCTTATTTTGTTCTTTACATTTAATAGCGTTGTTGAGACGCTGTCGAGCGGAGGGAACGCCATGGATATTGTCGCATTGAACAGTTTCATCGTCGAGGCGAAGGCGAATACCTATGTCGGTGGCGGAAGCCCTGTGCCCGCCTGCCGGACAGGATCGCGCGACATCGGATATCAGCGCGGCGCCTGGCGCTATCTCGACAGCTATTTCGGCGGCGCAGATTTCGCCGGGCAAGAAGTGGTCTGGCTGGAGAGCGAACCGGTCTGGGCGATGAACTACTTCGGACGCATCGTCGAGCATTCGCTGATCGGCGGAGAACGGGCGGGAACGGTGATCAAGGCTGCACTGTCAAAAATGTATGCCGAATATCGGCGCTTCCTCGGCGGCATGGAGTTCGAGCACGCCTTCGGTTACTATGCCGATCAAAGCATAGGGGACTGCAGCCATTTCAGCGGTCGCGAAGTGATCGTCGTGAACGAGCGCAGAGCCTACGAATTGGACTACCGTGGCGGTCTCATCCACCCCTAATCAGAAATCCACGACCTTGCCGTCGGCGATAGTCACGCGGCGGTCCATGCGCCCGGCGAGTTCGTGATTGTGGGTCGCGATCAGCGCCGCCAGGCCTGATTGACGCACCAGCGCTTCAAGCGCGTCAAAGACATAGCTTGCCGTTTCAGGATCAAGGTTGCCAGTCGGTTCGTCCGCCAGCAGCAGGCTTGGCGCATTCGCGACGGCACGCGCAATCGCCACACGCTGCTGCTCGCCACCGGAAAGCTCTCCGGGGCGATGCGCGCCGCGATGGCCTATGCGCATATAATCGAGCAGCTGGCCGGCTCGCTCCTTCGCTTCCTTACGCGGCAGCCCTGCGATCATCTGCGGCATCATGATATTCTCGATCGCAGAAAATTCCGGCAGCAGGTGGTGGAATTGATAGACGAAGCCGATTTCGCTGCGGCGAATCGCGGTGCGCTTATCGTCCGGCAAACCATCGCAGGCCTTTCCGTTGATGATCACCTCGCCGCCATCGGGGTGCTCAAGCAGGCCGGCAATATGTAGAAGCGTCGACTTGCCTGTGCCTGACGGCGCGACGAGGGCGACGATTTCGCCGCTGTTCAGCGTGAAGTCCGCACCCTTGAGGATCGAGAGCAGCGTCTCGCCCTGACCATAGTGGCGCTCGACACCGGAAAGCTTGAGAACGGTATTCCGCTTCATGAAGAGAGCATTCCTTATTCGTAGCGCAGGGCCTGCACGGGATCGAGCTTGGAGGCTCGCCATGCCGGGAAGATGGTGGCGAGGAAGGACAGGGTCAGCGCCATGATCACAACTGAAAGCGTCTCTCTCATACTCATTTCCGCAGGCAGCTGGCTGAGGAAGTAGAGTTGCGGGTCGAACAGCACCGTGCCGGAAACCCAAGAAAAGAACTCGCGGATTTTCTCGATATTGATACAGACAACGACACCAAGCAGGACACCGGCTATCGTTCCGACGACACCGATCGCCGCACCGGTCATGAAGAAGATGCGCATGATCGCGCCAGAGCTCGCGCCCATCGTGCGCAGGATCGCGATATCGCTGCCCTTGTCCTTCACCAGCATGATGAGGCCGGAAATGATGTTCAGCGCCGCAACGAGGACGATGAGCGTCAGGATCATGAACATCACGTTCCGTTCAACCTCGAGCGCCGAGAAGAAGGTCTGGTTGCGTTGGCGCCAGTCGGTAATCGCAATTTGCCGACCGGCTGCGGCCTCGACCTTCGGCCGCATATTGTCAATGTCGTCGGGATTGTCGACGAAAAGCTCGATGGATTGAACCAGGCCCTCGGCATTGAAATAGAGCTGCGCTTCCTCAAGCGGCATGTAGATGATCGTCGCGTCGTATTCCGACATGCCGATCTCGAAAATGCCGGAGACCTTGTAGGACTTCACCCGCGGATTGACGCCCATCGGTGTGACGTCACCTTCCGGTGATATCAGCGTAATGTTGTCGCCTGCCTGGAGGCCGAGTTGGGCAGCCATGCCCGAACCGATCAACACGCCCTGCCCGGCGGCAAAACCGACCAGATCACCGGACTTGATATTACCGGAGACGGTCTTCACCTTTTCCAGGTCTTCAGGTCGGATGCCGCGTACCAGCGCGCCCGTGCCCGCACCGCCCTGACCTGAGGCCAATGTCTGGCCCTCGACCAGCGGCAGCGCAAGCTTAATGCCCGGCACGCCGGCAAGCTTGTCGGTCAACGCCGGATAGTCCGTGAACGGAGTATCGACGGGCTGAACGATCATGTGACCGTTGATGCCCAGAATGCGGGAGATCAGCTCCGTACGGAAGCCGTTCATGACAGCCATGACGATGATCAGCGTCGCAACGCCGAGCATGATGCCGATGAAGGAGAAACCGGCGATCACCGAAATGAACGCCTCCTTGCGGCGGGCGCGCAGATAGCGCCACGCCACAAGCCGTTCGAAGGCGGAAAATGGCCGGCTGGCCGGCGCCGAGCCGGATTTAGAACCCTGCTGGCTCACCGCTACATCTGCCATCCTGCCTCCCGCCTTCTTAGCCCAAGAGCTTGTTGATCGCCGCGTCGATGGTCATCGTTTCGCGGGCGCCCGTTTTGCGGTCCTTCACTTCGACTTCGCCGCTCGCGACCGCACGCGGGCCGGCGATGATCTGCAGCGGAACACCGATCAGGTCGGCGGTCGCAAATTTCGTTCCGGCGCGATCGTCCGTATCATCGTAGAGGACGTCCTTGCCGGCATTCGAGAGCGCCGCATAGATCTTCTCGCAGGCTGCATCGCACGCCGCATCACCGGCCTTCATGTTGATCACGACCGCATCGAACGGCGCTACCGACGCCGGCCAGATGATTCCGTTCTCATCATGCGATGCTTCGATGATGGCGGGAACAAGGCGGGTCGGGCCAATCCCGTAGGAACCCATGTGGACCGTATGTTCCTTGCCATCAGGCCCTTGCACTTTCGCGCCCATCGGCTCGGAATACTTCGTGCCGAAGTAGAAGATATGACCCACTTCAATGCCGCGCGCAGAGAGACGCTCGCCTTCCGGAACGGCGTTGAACGCCGCTTCGTCGTGCATCTCCGATGTGGCGGCATAAAGCGACGTCCACTTGTCGAAAACAGCCTTCAGGCCCTCGACGCTGTCGAAGTCGGTGCCTTCAGCCGGGATATCGAAGTTCACGAAGTCCTTGTGGCAGAACACTTCGGATTCGCCGGTGTCGGCCAGGATGATGAATTCGTGGCTGAGATTGCCACCGATCGGACCAGTGTCTGCACGCATCGGGATCGCACGCAGGCCGAGGCGATCGAACGTCCGCAGATAGGCGGTGAACATCTTGTTGTAGGAATGCTCCGCACCTTCGCGAGTCAGATCGAAGGAATAGGCGTCCTTCATCATGAATTCACGCGAGCGCATGGTACCGAAGCGCGGGCGGATCTCGTCGCGGAACTTCAGCTGGATGTGATACAGGTTGAGCGGCAGGCTCTTGTAGGACTTCACGTAGGACCGGAAGATATCCGTGACCATTTCCTCGTTCGTCGGGCCGTACAGCATCGGGCGATCCTGGCGGTCCGTGATGCGCAGCATCTCCTTGCCATAGGCGTCGTAGCGACCGCTTTCCTGCCAGAGCTCGGCGGACTGCAGCGTCGGCATCGACAGTTCGATCGCGCCGGCGCGATTCTGCTCCTCGCGGATGATGTTGTTGACCTTGTCGAGAACGCGCTTGCCGAGGGGCAGCCAGGAATAGATGCCCTGCGACTGCTGCCGGATCATGCCGGCGCGCAGCATCAGCCGATGAGAGACGATTTCCGCCTCCTTGGGATTTTCCTTAAGGATGGGCATGAAATAGCGAGACAGGCGCATGGCGAATTCCAGAACTGTTGAGACACCGCATGTCGCGGAATCGAAGGCGGATCACAAATATTGGCAGCGTTCATAGCTGCTTCGCGAAAGGAAAGAAACCCGCCGCGGGCTGAAGCGGTCTGCCGTTAAAGCAAGTTCGCACCCGCAAAGCAGACAAAGTAAGAAAAAGGCGAAATTATAATGGTTTGTACGATATTCTTATGAACAGAAAAAATTTGCTGGAGTGTAGCAAAAATGCAAAAAAACCTGATGACAAAGCCCATTCTTTGAGCTAGCTTTAGCCCACAAAACAGGCAGGGAGCTAAATTCCTGCCGATTTCGCGGTCAAGTCTTGGGAGGATCAGATCTTAGGCGCGCTCGTCGCAGCCCCGGCAACGGATAAGGATCACGCGATACTTAAAACAAGGCTTTCAGCCTTGTTTTTTTTTGGCTTTTCTCAACCACGTTCTGCCATCCGAGCCCCTCGCTGCCGTTGCGTGAGGCCTCGCCTGCCGTTACGGCAACTCCATGCCGCAACTTCATGACATGTGTGTGACAGCGAATATCTGTATCCGCCCAAAAACTGGGCAAACGCCCTAAACGTTTGAGAACGATGGGCCAATCTGCGGCAGGGCGTCGAAACCCCAACCGAAGTAATTCGAAGCGATATACCAGAGCCCGTAGATGACAGCCGAGATGATCGTCGTCATCGAAAAGACGAATACCGGCCGAAACCGGCTCGGGGCGCTGTGTACGGTCCCCAACACGATATCGTTATCTTCCGCTTGCGTGCGCAGGCCAATCGGCAGGACGGCAAAGAGCGTGATCCACCAGACGATAAAGTAGACGGCAAAGCCCTGTAGAAATATCTGCAGCATCGAATTGTCCCGCTAGGCTCTCTGCGACTGCGGTGCTTATAAGCCGAAATGTCCGTTAACTCAAAGCCGGTTCGGACCCCAATGACGGTTTTTGCCGCGTCTCGGTCACTCTGCCGCAGCCCGCTCAGACCTGCTCCAGCTCGATCAGGGTGCCGAAAAAATCCTTCGGATGCAGAAAGAGCACCGGCTTTCCATGGGCGCCGATCTTCGGCTCACCATTGCCGAGCACTCTTGCACCACCTTGCACCAGTTGGTCGCGAGCGGCGAGGATGTCGGCAACTTCGTAGCAGATATGGTGCATTCCTCCAGATGGGTTCTTCTCCAGGAAAGCAGCGATCGGCGAGTCCGCTCCCAGCGGCTCCAGCAGTTCGACCTTGGTATTCGGCAGCTCCACGAAGACGACTGTGACGCCGTGCTCCGGCAGAGCCTGCGGGGCAGAGACAGTTGCGCCGAGCGTGCCCCGGTAGGCGGCCGTTGCGGCCGCAAGGTCCGGAACGGCGATGGCGACATGGTTGACCCGGCCGAGCATGGGTCAGACCTTCGTAACAAAGACCGTGACCACAGGCTTTTTGCCCCAGGTCTGGTTTGCGGTTGCGCGGATCGCACGGCGGACCGACTCCTGCAGCAGGTCGAGATCCTTCCGGCGTGCCCGCGGTATGCTCTCGATGGCGCCGACAGCAGCGTCGTAAAGCGTATCTTCCATATCGTCGCCCTCGTCGTCGTAGACAGGCAGACCGATCGCAACGAGGTCCGGATCGCCGACGATATCGTAGCGGCTGTCGATCACGACGTTGACGGCAACGTGGCCGACATAGGAGAGCTTCTTGCGCTCGCCAATGCCCATCTCGTCGAAATCCCCGATGAGCGAGCCGTCCTTATAGATACGGCCGTGCGGCGCCTCGTCGATAACCTCGACTGGTCCTGGTGCCAGACGAAGAATGTCGCCGTTGCGCACGCGCGGCACGATCGGGATGCCGGATTGCTCCGCCAGTTCCTTGTGCGCCGTCAGGTGCGTCGCCTCACCGTGCACCGGCACGACGATCTTCGGCCGCGTCAGCTCATACATCTTCTGCAGCTCGTTGCGGCGCGGATGTCCGGAAACGTGAACAAGGGCTTCGTTGTCGGTGATGACATGGACACCCTGCTCGATGAGGCCGTTCTTGATGTCCTGGATCGCCTTCTCGTTGCCCGGGATGGCGCGGGAGGAAAATACGACGATATCGCCTGCTGCAAGCGCCACGTTGCGCATCTCGTCACGCGACAGCTTCGCAAGGGCCGCGCGTGGCTCACCCTGGCTACCGGTCAGAATGACGACAACCTTGTCGCGTGGGACGTAACCGTATTCCTCCTCGGAAATGAACGGCTTGATGCCCTCCATCAGGCCGATATCGCGGGAAACGTCGACCACGCGCTTGAGCGAACTGCCAAGCAGTAGTACCTCGCGGCCCTCAGCCTCGGCCGCCTCGGCTACCGTTCGGATACGGCCGACGTTCGATGAGAACGTCGTCACCGCAACGCGGCCCTCGGCGTTCTCGATGATCTTGCGCAGGCTCTCGGAGACGTCCTTCTCGGATGGCGATACACCATCCCGCAGGGCATTCGTGGAATCGCACATCAACGCCAGAACGCCTTCATCGCCAAGCTGGCGAAAACGGGTCTCGTCCGTCAGCGGACCGAGCGACGGCTCATGGTCGATCTTCCAGTCGCCGGTATGGATCACATTGCCGAGTGGCGTGCGGATCACCAGCGACATCGGCTCGGGAATGGAGTGGTTGACCGCCACGCCTTCGACGCTGAAGGGGCCGGCATTGACGGTGTCGCCCGCCGTAAACAATGTCACCGGGATCTCCCCGATGGCCGACTTTTCAAAGTTGCGCTTCGCCTCGAGCAGGCCAGCCGTAAAGGCAGAGGCATAGACCGGCACATTGAGACCGGGCCATAGATCGGCGAGCGCGCCGTAGTGGTCCTCGTGCGCATGCGTGATGAAGATCGCCTTCAGGCTCTTGCGCTCGGTGGCGAGATAACGAATGTCCGGCAGCACAAGATCGACACCTGGCAGATCAAGCCCCGGGAAGGTAACGCCGCAGTCA
Organism: Rhizobium sp. 57MFTsu3.2; assembly: GCF_012932765.1. Lineage (NCBI taxonomy): Bacteria > Pseudomonadati > Pseudomonadota > Alphaproteobacteria > Hyphomicrobiales > Rhizobiaceae > Rhizobium > Rhizobium sp. 57MFTsu3.2. The sequence goes on along the minus strand of NZ_JDWI01000011.1, from coordinate 76,700 downwards.
ACCATGATCCACTGGCGGTGGGTCGGTGGGCCGTAGCCGTAGAGGGCGAGATTCATTCCAATCTCGCCAACGCCACCCAACGGCAGAAATACCAATTCGTCCTGCTTCGCCATATTATTCTTTTTTCCAATCAACCAAAGAAGACGTCGCCGGCGGCAATCGTCATCATCCTGCCTGCGCCAATATCGAGCATCAACAGGCCATTATCATCAATTCCGGCGAAGTGGCCGGAAATCGACCGGTCCGGCAGGTTCACCGTTATCTTTTCGCCAATGCCGCAGGCGACCTGGCGCCAGCGTTCCGTGATTTCGCGCACGCCGCGGCCCCGATCCCATGCTTCCAGGACTTCGGCCATCGATGCAAAAAGATGGGCGAAAACCTCTTCGGGGGAAGCAGAGCTCCCTTGCTCACGCAGGCAGGTCACCGGATAGAGCGGGTTGTCAGGCATGAATGCGACGTTGATACCGATGCCTATGACGAGCGCATGGCGTCCCTCCGACAGGGCTTCGCCTTCCACGAGAATGCCACAAGTCTTCTTGCGTCCGATCAGGATATCGTTCGGCCACTTCACTTCCAGCGGCTCGGCCGTATGCGGGAGCACACGGCGAACGGCCTGATGCACGGCGACGGCAATTGCCAACGGCAGCGAGCCGAGGCGCTCCATGGGCGCCGGATCGATGAGAAGAAGCGAGGCGTAGAGATTGCCCCGCTCTGAAACCCAGGGGCGTCCCCGGCGGCCACGGCCGCCGGTCTGTTTTTCCGCCGTGATCCAGAGGTGACCGCGGTCCCCTGCCCGCGCACGGGCAAGGCATTCACTGTTCGTGGACGACGTCTCCGGCAGAGCCTCGTGCCTGAAATCGTCGAGCGATATCCGGCGCCGTGCCTCGGAGTTCATCAAAAGAGTGTCGCAGCTGCAAGCTCGGCCGCACCGCCAATCGGACCGCCGATGATGACATAGGCGAGAACGAAGAGGCCGGAGAGACCAAAGACAAGACGGAGCGAGCCCGAAACGCGAGCGAACTCGCCCGTGGCTTCATCGAACCACATCAGCTTGATGACGCGCAGGTAGTAGTAAGCGCCGACAACCGATGCAAGAACGCCGATGATCGCAAGAGCGTAGAGCTTCGCCTCGATCGCAGCGACAAACACGAAGTACTTCGCGAAGAAGCCTGCGAGCGGAGGAATGCCTGCCAGCGAGAACATCAGGATGGTCAGTACCGTCGCCATGAACGGATTGGTGGTCGACAGGCCAGCCAAGTCGTTGACTTCCTCGACAACCGTGCCGTCCTTGCGGCGCATCGACATGATGATCGCAAAGCTGCCGAGCGTCATGACCATGTAGATGACCATGTACAGCATGACGCCCGAGACGCCGGTCTGATTGCCTGCAGCAAGGCCAACCAATGCGTAACCCATGTGACCGATCGACGAATAGGCCATCAGTCGCTTGATGTTCCGCTGACCGATTGCGGCGAAGGAGCCGAGCAGCATGGAAGCGATCGAAATGAAGACCACGACCTGCTGCCAGTCAGCCACGACCGGCTGGAAGGCAGTGATTACAATGCGGGTCAACATCGCCATTGCCGCGACCTTGGGAGCGCTGGCAAGGAAAGCGGTGACCGGGGTCGGAGCGCCTTCGTAAACGTCCGGCGTCCACATATGGAATGGAACAGCGGAGATCTTGAAGGCGATACCGGCCAGGATGAACACGAGGCCGAAGACGAGGCCAAGCGAACGAGCACCTTCGACAGTCAGGGCCTGAGCGATTGCAGCGAATTGCGTGTGACCGGTGAAGCCGTAGACCAGCGACATGCCGTAGAGCAGCATGCCCGAGGACAGCGCGCCGAGCACGAAGTACTTCAGGCCGGCTTCAGTGGACTTGACGCTGTCGCGGTTGATCGCAGCGACGACATAGATTGCCAGCGACTGCAGTTCGAGGCCGAGATAAAGCGAGATGAGATCGTTGGCCGAAATCATCAGCAGAATGCCCAGTGTGCAGAGCACGAGCAGCACCGGAAACTCGAACTTGTCGAGCTGATTTTCCTTGGCAAGCCCCAGCGACATGAAGAGCGCCGTAATCGATCCGACCAGCGCGGTGATCTTCATGAAGCGGCCGAAGCCGTCCGACAGGAAGACGCCGCCATAGGCAACGCCTTCGCTCGGAAGGAAGATCAGCCAGAGCGCAGCAGCGGCCAGCACGATTATCGCGAGAACGCTGACCATACGGCCGGAGCGCTCTCCCGAGAAGACGCCGATCATCAACAACGCGAGGGCGCCGACCGCGAGGATCAGCTCCGGTATGGAAAGATGCAGGCTTGCGAGAATAGTTTCAGAGGTCATGTCCCAAAAGTCCCGTCATCATTTCATCGACAGCGCAACGTCCTGCGCTGCCTGGACTGCGGCTGTATAGCTATGGATCAGCTGGTCAACCGATGCAGCGGTCACATCGAAGACCGGAGCCGGATAGACGCCGAAGAAGATGGTCAGTGCGATCAGCGGATAGAGGATCAGCTGTTCACGCCGAGAGAGGTCGAGCAGCGCTTTGAGCTTTTCCTTCTCCAGCGCGCCGAAGATGACCCGGCGATAGAGCCAGAGCGCATAGGCGGCGGAGAGGATAACGCCCGTCGCGGCGAAGAGTGCGACCCAGGTGTTGACGCGGAAGACGCCGATCAGGGTCAGGAATTCGCCGACGAAGCCCGAGGTGCCCGGCAGGCCGACGTTCGCCATCGTGAAGACCATCATCGCAACAGCGTATTTCGGCATGTTGTTGACCAGGCCGCCATAGGCCGCAATCTCGCGGGTATGGGTTCGGTCGTAAATCACACCGACGCAAAGGAAGAGAGCGCCGGAGACGATGCCGTGCGACAGCATCTGGAAGATCGAGCCCTGCAAACCCTGCGCGTTGGCCGCAAAGATACCCATTGTCACGTAACCCATGTGGGCGACCGACGAATAGGCAATCAGCTTCTTCATGTCGTCCTGCATCAGCGCCACCAGCGAGGTGTAGATGATGGCAATGACCGACAAAGCGAAGACGAGCGGTGCGAAGAACTCGGAGGCAACCGGGAACATCCCGAGCGAGAAGCGGATCAGGCCGTAGCCACCGAGCTTCAGAAGCACGCCTGCCAGAATGACCGAGCCGGCCGTCGGCGCCTGAACGTGCGCGTCCGGAAGCCACGTGTGAACAGGCCACATCGGCATCTTCACCGCGAAAGACGCGAAGAAGGCAAGCCAGAGCCAAGTCTGCATCTGCGGCGGGAACTTATAGGCGAGCAGCGCCGGAATATCCGTCGTGCCGGCCTGCCAGTACATCGCCATGATGGCGAGCAGCATCAGAACGGAGCCGAGCAGCGTGTAGAGGAAGAACTTGTAGCTGGCGTAGACGCGATCCTTGCCGCCCCAAACGCCAATGATGAGGAACATCGGGATTAGGCCGGCTTCGAAGAACACGTAGAAGAGAACGATATCGAGCGAAACGAAGACGCCGACCATCATCACTTCCAGGATCAGGAAGGCGATCATGTAGTCCTTGAGGCGCTTCTCGATCGACAGCCAGCTCGCCAGCACGCAAAAAGGCATGAGGAAGGTCGTCAGGATCACGAAAAGCATCGAGATCCCGTCAACGCCGAGATGATAGCTGATGCCGGTGCCGAGCCAGTTGTGCTTCTCGACCATCTGGAAACCGGGGTTCGCATTGTCGAAGCCGATCCAGATGAGGAGCGAAAGGACAAAAGTCACGACCGTCGTGATCAGCGAAATGTTGAGCACGTTGCGGCGGCCACTCGGACCGTTTTCATTCATCAGCAGCAGGAGCACCACGCCGACGAGCGGCAGGAAGGTGACCGTTGAAAGAATAGGCCAATCGGTCATCAGAAGGAACTCCCGAGCATCATCCAGGTAACGAGCGCTGCGACACCGATCAGCATGGCGAACGCATAGTGATAGAGGTAGCCCGTCTGCAGACGGACGACGCGGTTGGTAACATCGACGACGCGCGCGGCGACGCCATCCGGGCCGTAGGCGTCGATGACGCCGACATCACCCTTCTTCCACAGGAAGCGGCCAAGGGCCTTGGCGCTGCGGACGAAGAGGAAGTCGTAGAGTTCGTCGAAGTACCACTTGTTCAAGAGGAACTGGTACAGGACGCGGTGCTGCTGAGCGAGAACGCGCGGCGTCGATGGCGACTTGATGTACATGTACCAGGCGGTGACGAAGCCAACGAGCATGGCGATGAACGGGCTGAGGCCAACCCAGGCCGGAACGTGATGGAATTCTTCCAGCAGTTCGTTGTGCTCGGAGGTGAAGAGCGCGCCCTTCCAGAACTCGGCATATTCCTCGCCGTAGAAGCGACCCTCGAAGAGAACGCCTGCGAGAACCGCGCCAGCGGCAAGAATATAGAGCGGCACGAGCATGACCTGGGGAGATTCATGCACGTGGTGCATTACTTCGTGCGAGGCGCGCGGCTGACCAAAGAAGGTCAGGAACGCCAGACGCCAGGAATAGAAGCTCGTGAACAGCGCAGCGATGACCAGAAGCGTGAAGGCGAAACCTGCGACCGGTGAATGCGACGCGTAAGCGGCTTCAATGATGACGTCCTTCGAGAAGAAGCCGGCAAAACCAAACGGCGTGAACGGAATGCCGACGCCGGTCAGTGCCAGCGTGCCGATCGTCATCATCCAGAAGGTCACCGGAATGTGCTTCCGCAGGCCACCCATGTAACGCATGTCCTGCTCGCCATCGACGGCGTGGATCACCGAGCCGGCGCCAAGGAACAGGAGAGCCTTGAAGAAGGCGTGCGTGAACAGGTGGAAGATGGCCGCGCCATAAGCACCGACGCCGAGAGCAACGAACATGTAGCCGAGCTGCGAGCAGGTCGAGTAAGCGATGACACGCTTGATGTCGTTCTGCACGAGGCCAACGGTTGCTGCGAAGAAGGCCGTGATCGCACCGATCGTCGTTACGAAGACGAGCGCATCCGGCGAAAGCTCAAACAGCGGCGACATGCGGGCGACGAGGAAGACGCCTGCGGTAACCATCGTTGCAGCATGGATGAGTGCCGACACCGGTGTCGGGCCTTCCATGGCATCCGGCAGCCAGGTGTGCAGCAGGAACTGTGCCGACTTACCCATCGCGCCCATGAAGAGCAGCAGGCAGGCGCCGGTCAGTGCGTGTGCCTTGTCGAGGTGCATGCCGAAGAGGTTGAGAACGACCTCTCCGCCCTCACCGCCGGCTTCGCCCGGGGCAAAGCTCGCAGCGTTCGCAAAGATGGTGTCGAGGTTGATCGCGCCGAAGAGCACGAACAGGCTCGCAATGCCGAGGATGAAGCCAAAGTCGCCGACGCGGTTGACCACGAACGCCTTGATCGCAGCGGCGTTTGCCGACGGCTTCTTGAACCAGAAGCCGATGAGCAGATAGGACGCCAGACCAACGCCTTCCCAGCCGAAGAACATCTGGGCCAGATTGTCGGCCGTCACCAGCATCAGCATGGCGAAGGTGAAGAGCGAGAGATAGGCGAAGAAACGCGGACGATGCGGATCATGATGCATGTATCCGATCGAATAGACGTGCACCAGGGTCGAGACCGTGTTGACGACGATCAGCATGACGGAGGTGAGCGTATCGACGCGTAGCGACCAGGATACGTCGATGCCGCCGGACTGGATCCAGCGCAGCACTTCGACCTTGATCGGGCCGCCTTCGTGGTGGCCCATGCCGATGGTCATGAAGACATACCACGACAGCACCGCGGCGATGATCATCAGGCCGCAGGTAACGTATTCCGATGCCTTGGCGCCGATCGCGCGGCCGAAGAGGCCTGCGATGATCGCGCCAATCAGGGGAAGAAAGACGATAGCCTTATATAAAAACATAGCCTTATCAGCCCTTCATCATATTGACGTCTTCAACGCCGATCGAGCCGCGGTTGCGGTAGAAGACGACGAGAATTGCAAGACCGATAGCCGCTTCAGCCGCAGCAACGGTCAGAATGAACAATGCGAAAACCTGGCCGACGATGTCGTTCAGGAACGACGAGAAGGCGACCATGTTGATGTTGACCGCAAGCAGAATGAGCTCGATCGACATCAGGATAACGATGATGTTCTTCCGGTTCAGGAAGATACCGAAGACGCCGAGCGTGAAGAGGATGGCGCTGACCGTCAGGTAATGGGAAAGTCCGATGACCATTGTATTTGTTCCTTAAGCTCGCGCCTGCTTCAAACGCCCTGTCCCGGCTTCACCTTGACCACCTCGACGGCGGTCTTAGGATTGCGGGCAACCTGATTGGCGATATTCTGTCGCTTGATGTTCTGGCGATGCTTGAGCGTCAGCACGATCGCACCGATCATTGCGACGAGCAGCACCAGACCAGCGATCTGGAAGAAGTAGACGTAATTCGTATAGAGCACGTCGCCGAGTGCGGCGGTGTTGGTGCGCTCTGTCAGCGCCGGGATCGGCATTGCCACCGACTTGGCGATTTCCGGCGAGATTACGCTACCACCCACAACGACGATCAGCTCAGCCGCGAGGATCAGGCCGATGATCGCACCGATCGGCGCATATTCGAGAACGCCGGCGCGCAACTCCGTGAAGTCGATGTCGAGCATCATGACCACGAAGAGGAAGAGAACGGCCACGGCGCCGACATAAACGACGAGCAGGATCATCGCCAGGAATTCGGCGCCCAGCAGCAGGAAGAGGCCGGCCGCATTGAAGAAAACCAGGATCAGGAAGAGAACCGAATGAACGGGATTCTTCGACCAGATGACCATGAACGCCGACGCTACCGCGACAAAGGCGAAAAGATAGAAAAATAGAGCCTGCAGACCCATGTTGGTGCCTTTTTCATCTTCCCCCGGGCAGCCGGGAGTTTCCCTGCCCGATGAAGCTTCGCGCGGAAAGATCCAGCAAAGCCTCGGTGCATGTTGACCGGAAGCCGCGCAAGGGGCGGCACTCCGGCATTTCAATTCCGATCAACGGTACGGCGCGTCCAGTGCGATGTTGCGCGCGATTTCGCGCTCCCACCGGTCGCCGTTCTCCAGAAGCCGCGCCTTGTCGAAGTAAAGTTCTTCGCGGGTTTCCGTTGCAAATTCGAAATTCGGACCTTCGACGATCGCATCGACAGGGCATGCCTCCTGGCAGAAGCCGCAGTAGATGCACTTCACCATGTCGATGTCGTAACGAACCGTGCGGCGCGTGCCATCGTTGCGGCGGGGGCCGGCTTCGATGGTAATCGCCTGGGCAGGACAGATCGCCTCGCAGAGCTTGCAGGCGATGCAGCGCTCTTCGCCGTTCGGATAACGACGCAGTGCGTGTTCGCCGCGGAAGCGCGGGCTGACCGGTCCCTTCTCGAAGGGGTAATTGATCGTTGCCTTCTGCTTAAAAATGTACCGGAAGGTCAGCCAGAACGCACTGACGAATTCCTTCAGGAACAGCGAGCTGACCGCGTTGGACAAGCCTGCCATCTTCAACCTCCAATATTGCTTGAAACGAGGGCCGGCACGATCATGCCCAACCCGTCAGCTTCAGCACGAATGCAACGATAACGACCATGGCAAGCGACAGCGGAAGGAAGACCTTCCAGCCGAGGCGCATCAGTTGGTCGTAGCGATAGCGCGGGACAAATGCCTTCACCATCGCAAACATGAAGAACACCAGGCACGACTTCAGCGTAAACCAGATGACACCAGGGACCCAGTTCAGGAACCATACGTCGACTGGCGGCAGCCAGCCCCCGAGGAACAGGATCGTCGTCAACGAGCACATCAGAACGATGGCCGCATATTCGCCGAGCATGAACATCATGTAGAGCGAGGAACCGTATTCGACCATGAAGCCGGCGACGAGTTCCGATTCCGCTTCCGGAAGATCGAAAGGTGGGCGGTTCGTTTCGGCAAGCGCGGAAATGAAGAAGACGATGAACATCGGGAACAGCGCCAGCCAATGCCAGTCGAGGAACGACGCCGGGAGACCCAGGCGCGTGCCGAGGCCGGTCTGCTGTGCATGGACGATATCCGTCAGGTTCAGCGAACCTACGCAGAGCAGAACGGTGACGATAACGAAGCCGATGGAGACTTCGTAGGAAACCATCTGTGCCGCGGAGCGGAGTGCGCCAAGGAACGGGTACTTCGAGTTGGAGGCCCAACCGCCCATGATGATGCCGTACACTTCAAGCGATGAAATCGCGAAGATGTAGAGGATACCGACGTTGATGTTGGCGATGACCCAGCCATCCGCCAGCGGCACGACGGCCCAGGTGGACAGAGCCAGCAGCACGGTCACGAGCGGCGCCAGCAGGAAGACTGCCTTGTTGGCGCCAGCCGGGATCACCGGCTCCTTGAAGACGAACTTCAAAAGATCCGCGAAGGACTGGAAAAGGCCCCACGGACCCACCACATTCGGACCACGACGGAGCTGTACTGCTGCCCAGACCTTGCGGTCGGCCAACAGGATGTAGGCGATGAAGACGAGCAGGCAGACGAGGAGAAGAAGCGACTGACCGACCATGAGAAGGCCGGGCAAGACATAAGTTGAAACAAACGAATCCATAGTCCCCTGCCCTTACTCTGCCGCGACTTTGAAGTTGTTGCGGGCCAATGCCGAGCACTCGGCCATCACTGCCGAAGCGCGCGCGATCGGGTTCGTCAAATAGAAGTCTTTGACCGGCGACGCAAACCCGGATTTGTTCATCTTGCCGGCTTTTTTCGCTACTGCGGCAATTTTGGCGCTGTCGCTTTCGGCGATCTCGTCAAGCGCTGCGAAATGCGGGAAGGCCGCATAGAGCCTTGCGCGCAGTTCGCTAAGCGAATCAAACGGAAGCTTCTTGCCGAGCACGTCGGAAAGCGCACGCAGGATCGCCCAGTCTTCGCGGGCGTCGCCCGGTGCGAAGCCAGCGCGATTGCCCATCTGGACGCGACCCTCGGTGTTGACCCAAATGCCGGACTTTTCGGTGTAGGCAGCGGCTGGCAGGATGACGTCGGCATTGTGGGCGCCGTTGTCGCCGTGCGAGCCGATGTAAACAGTCAGCTTTGCCTTCTTGGCCGTGAAATCAAGCTCATCGGCGCCAAGCAGGAAGAGAACGTCCATCGACGACAGCATTTCTGCAGCGTTGACGCCCTTTGCGCCCGGAACGAAGCCGAGATCGAGGCCGCCGACGCGCGATGCCGCGGTGTGGAGCACGGCAAAGCCGTTCCAGCCTTCGACGACCGCGCCCACCGTGCCCGCAAGCTTTGCGGCAGTTGCGAGAACGCCAGCACCATCGGTGCGCGACAGTGCGCCCTGGCCGGTGAGGATCATCGGCTTCTTGGCATCCGTCAGAACCTTCGCGAAAGCGTGGTTGCCGTCGGCGAGGTCCTTCAGCGTATCCGGGCCAGCGCCGAGATATTCATAGTCGTAGCGTAGTTCGCCAGCTTCACCGATCACGCCGATCGGGAAGTTGCCGCGACGCCAGCGCTTGCGAATGCGAGCGTTGAGAACGGCGGCTTCGAAGCGCGGGTTCGCGCCGATGATCAGCAGCGCGTCGGCCTGTTCGATGCCTTCGATCGTCGGATTGAAGATGTAGCTTGCGCGGCCGAGCGACGGATCAAGTGCCGTCCCATCCTGGCGACAGTCGAGGTTCTCGGAACCGAGCGACTTCACGAGTTCCGACAGAGCGTACATTTCTTCGACGGATGCGAGGTCGCCGGCAATCGCGCCGACCTTCTCACCGCTGGTTGCGGCAACGGCGGCCTTGATCGCGCCAAAGGCTTCGCCCCAAGTCGCAGGCTGCAGGCGGCCATCCTTGCGAACGTATGGGCGGTCGATACGCTGCGTCTTCAGGCCGTCCCAGATGTAGCGGCTCTTGTCGGAGATCCACTCTTCATTGATCTGGTCGTTGACGCGCGGCAGCACGCGCATGACTTCACGGCCACGCGTATCGACGCGGATCGCAGAACCGAGGGCGTCCATGACGTCGATCGATTCGGTCTTGTTCAGCTCCCACGGACGGGCCGTGAAGGCGAAGGGCTTGGAGGTCAGCGCACCGACCGGGCAGAGGTCAACGACGTTGCCCTGCAGCTCGGAGGTCATCGCCTGCTCGAGATAGGTGGTGATTTCGGCGTCCTCGCCGCGACCGATCAGGCCGAGTTCGGAGATGCCGGCAACTTCGGTCGTGAAGCGAACGCAGCGCGTGCAGTGAATGCAGCGGTTCATGACCGTCTTGACGAGCGGTCCGATGTACTTGTCTTCGACGGCGCGCTTGTCTTCCTGATAGCGCGAGCTGTCGATACCGAAGGCCATTGCCTGGTCCTGCAGGTCGCATTCGCCGCCCTGGTCGCAGATCGGGCAATCGAGCGGATGGTTGATCAGCAGGAACTCCATCACGCCTTCGCGGGCCTTTTTGACCATCGGCGTGTTGGTGAAGACCTCAGGAAGTTCGCCATTCGGGCCGCCGCGGATATCGCGCACGCCCATGGCGCAAGATGCCTGCGGCTTCGGCGGACCACCCTTTACCTCAACGAGGCACATGCGGCAGTTGCCGGCAACCGAAAGGCGCTCATGGAAGCAGAAGCGCGGAACTTCAGCACCGGCTTCCTCACACGCCTGAATGAGGGTGTAATGATCCGGAACCTCGATCTCGTTGCCGTCAATCTTCAGTTTTGCCATCGTCACTCAGTCCTGTTTTCCGTTTGCCGGATGGCGGCAAACAAACCCACTTTGCAACAGTTTCGCTGCCAGGCCGGATTCTTATCCCGTTGGCATCGGTGTCGCTCAAATTCTCCGCCAATCCCGAGACCCGGGATCAGCCTCGGGCCTCAATAGTGTCGGGCCCCTGCCCTTTCACTCTTCAGCCTTGACCTTGCTCCGGCCTATTCGGCCGAAAATTCACTTCCGCTTTCGCCCCTTGGCGACCAGGGCCTTGGCTTGGCCCACCCAACCATCACGAGCGATCCGCCCATCAAACCCAAGCTCTGCGTCGATCCGCGCCGCGTCCTCGTCCGACCAGCCGGCGATGACGGCAAAGGAGCGAATACCCTTGCTATTCAACACCTGCTCGATCTTCGGACCGATGCCGGAAATCTGCTTCAGATCGTCAGCCCTGCGAGCGCGCGAAGCGGGCTTGGCCGCGGGCTTTGCGACCGGCTCTGCTGGAACGACAGACAGCTTGACCTTCTCTGCAGCTTTCCTGGCAGGCGCCGGACGAACGTTCTCCGGCCGGATCTCGACCTGCGGCTTACCTTCGTCGGGCGGCGTTTCGTGGAGAACTGCTGCAAGCTTGCTCGTTGCATCGAGCGCCCCCTGCAGCGCGCCGAAAAAAGCGCCCGCCATCTGCGTCGAAAAGCCGAAGCCGATCGCCGTGGCCGCCGCCATTGCCGCAGCCGGGTTGACCATCACAGGCGGCACCGGAAGCGCGCGGGCGTTCTCCAGCATCTCGGCAGCAAGACGGCCGAAGTCGGCCGAGAAATCAGCCGCTCCTTCCTTGCCTATGCTGTCGGACGCCTTCGTCATCAGCTTACTCTGCCGCCTCGAGAACCGCACCGTGATCCAGTGCGCTTGCGGTATACTGGTCGATGCGCGCTTCGATCTCATGACGGAAGTTGCGGATCAGACCCTGCACCGGCCATGCGGCCGCATCGCCGAGCGCACAGATGGTATGGCCCTCGATCTGCTTGGTGACCTGGAACAGCATGTCGATTTCGCGCTTCTGGGCATTGCCCTTGGCCATGCGCTCCATCACGCGCCACATCCAGCCGGTGCCTTCGCGGCACGGCGTGCACTGGCCGCAGCTCTCGTGCTTGAAGAAGGCCGAGATGCGGGCGATAGCCTTGATGACGTCGGTGGACTTGTCCATGACGATCGCAGCCGCGGTACCGAAGGACGAGCCGACAGCGCGCAGGCCGTCGAAATCCATCGGGCAGTCGATGATGTCCTTGGCCGGAACGATCGGGCACGATGCGCCGCCCGGAATAACCGCGAGCAGGTTATCCCAACCGCCGCGGATGCCGCCGGCATGGCGATCGACCAGCTCACGGAACGTGATGCCCATTTCTTCTTCGACCGTGCACGGCTTGTTGACGTGGCCGGAAAGCATGAACAGCTTGGTGCCGACGTTGTTCGGGCGACCGATCGACGAAAACCAGCCAGCGCCACGACGCAGGATGGTCGGAGCAACGGCGATCGACTCGACGTTGTTGACCGTCGTCGGGCAACCGTAGAGACCCATGTTTGCCGGGAACGGCGGCTTCAGGCGCGGCTGACCCTTCTTGCCTTCCAGGCTTTCGAGCAGCGCGGTTTCTTCGCCGCAGATGTAGGCGCCAGCACCGTGATGGACGAAGATGTCCATGTCCCAGCCCAGCTTGTTGTTCTTGCCGAGCAGGCCGTAGTCATAGCACTCGTCGATTGCCGCCTGCAGCGCTTCACGCTCGCGGATGTATTCGCCGCGAACGTAGATGTAGGCAGCGTTCGCACCCATAGCGAAACTCGCGATAACGCAGCCTTCGATCAGCGTATGCGGATCGTGGCGCATGATGTCGCGGTCTTTGCAGGTTCCGGGCTCGGACTCGTCGGCATTGACGACGAGGTAGTGCGGACGACCATCGCTTTCCTTCGGCATGAAGGACCACTTGAGCCCGGTCGGGAAGCCTGCGCCGCCACGGCCGCGAAGACCCGATGCCTTCATCTCGTTGATGATCCAATCGCGACCCTTTTCGAGGATCTGCTTGGTGCCGTCCCAGTGGCCGCGGCTCATCGCGCCCTTCAGAGACTTATCCTTGAGGCCGTAGATGTTGGTAAAGATGCGGTCTTTATCTTGTAACATGCTTCACCCCTTACCGCGGCTTCTTACCGAAGACTTTAATGTATTCGGCTTCGCCGCCCTTGGCGAGCGCCTTGGCCTGCTTGACCCAGTCGTCGCGCTCGATGCGGCCCTTGAAATTCAGGTATCCGTCGACCCATTCGCGCTCAGCCTTCTTCCAGCCCGCGACCTGCGCGAAGGTGAAGATGCCGATCTCATGCAGTGTCGCCTCGATCTTCGGGCCGACGCCGGAGATCATCTTCAGATCGTCAGGCGTCGCGGGCTTCTCGATGCCCGCCGGGCGGTTCTTGTCGCTGAGGGAGGGCTTGCCAGTAGCAGCGGCCTGTGCGGCCGTCGCCGGCGCCGGCTGCTCTTCGACAGCCTTGACGTTCTTCGCGGCCGCCTTCGGCGCGGTGGCCGGCGTCTTCAGCGCAGCATTGGTCTCGGCGTCGGTGCTCTTTGCACGTGCGGCCTCAGACGGGGGAACCGGGGCTGCGTCAACGGTTGCCGTCGCGGCATCCTCGACAGCCTTCTTGGCGGAAACCCTCTTGGCCTTCGGCTCGTCGGCTACGAGCGTCGTCGGACCACCCTCGGGGGAGGAGAAGTGACGATCAATCTGCGGGCCGGGCGTGATGCTGGCGCCATTGCCGGCTTCGAAGGTATCAATGATCTCTTCGAGACGTTCCGGCGTCAGGTCCTCGTAGGTATCCTTGCCGATCATCACCATGGGCGCGTTAACGCAGGCCCCGAGACATTCGACTTCTTCCCAAGAGAGCGTGCCTTCAGCGTTACGTTCGAAGGGGTGATGATGGATCTTGCTCTTGCAAACGGCCATCAGGCTTTCCGAACCGCGCAGCATGCAAGGCGTCGTGCCGCACACCTGGATGTGGGCGCGCGTGCCGACCGGGTTCAGCTGGAACTGCGTGTAGAAAGTCGCAACTTCGAGAACGCGGATATAGGCCATGTCGAGCATGTCGGCGACCTTTTCGATCGCGGCGCGGGTGACCCAACCATCCTGTTCCTGCGCCCGCATCAACAGCGGGATGACCGCGGATTGCTGACGGCCTGCGGGATATTTCTTGATCGTCTTTTCCGCCCAAACCGCGTTCTCGTCATTGAAGGCGAACGCGGCAGGCTGGAATTGATCTTCGGCTAATCGACGAACGGACATTCTTCCTCACGCCTTGTCAGTTTAGGGTCCCACACTGCGATGCCGTCAGAGACTTCATCTCGCAAGCGTAGGCCGACTGGTCTTTTTGCAAAAACACAACGAACTTGCCGCCGTTCGGAACGGCAGCCTTGATTTCATAGCCCTTGGACAAAAGCTCGCCCATGGAGGCTTTTGCTGCCGGCGGCTGCACCTCGCTCTGGCCCAGCTTTGGACCCATTCCCCCAACCTCCTGGGCGAAAGCTCCGGAGGCAGTGAAAAGAGCGATGGTGGCAAGCGGCAGCAGCTTCATCAGCGGTCCACCTCGCCGAACACGATGTCGAGCGAGCCGAGCACGGCCGTCACGTCAGCGAGCATGTGACCCTTGCAGAGGAAGTCCATCGCCTGCAGGTGGGCGTAACCCGGTGCACGGATCTTGCAGCGGTACGGCTTGTTGCTGCCATCGGCGACGACGTACACGCCGAATTCGCCCTTCGGCGCTTCGACGGCCGCGTACACTTCGCCGGCCGGCACGTGATAGCCTTCGGTGTAGAGCTTGAAGTGGTGGATGAGCGCTTCCATCGAACGCTTCATCTCGCCGCGCTTCGGCGGCACGACCTTACCGTCGATCGACGAAACAGGGCCGGTCTTGGCGCTGCCCATCAGGCGCTCGACGCACTGCTTCATGATGCGAACCGACTGGCGCATCTCGATCATGCGGATCAGGTAGCGGTCGTAGCAGTCGCCGTTCTTCCCGATCGGAATGTCGAATTCGAGATCGGAATAGCATTCGTAAGGTTGCGAGCGGCGCAGGTCCCAAGCGGCGCCGGAACCGCGAACCATCACGCCCGAGAAGCCCCATGACCAGGCATCCGCCAGCGACACGACGCCAATATCGACGTTACGCTGCTTGAAGATGCGGTTGTCCGTGAGCAGGCCTTCGATATCGTCGAGGATCTTCAGGAACGGATCGCACCACTTGCCGATATCCTCGACCAGCTCCGGCGGGAGATCCTGATGGACGCCGCCCGGACGGAAATAGGCCGAGTGCATACGGGCGCCGCAGGCGCGCTCATAGAACACCATCAGCTTTTCGCGCTCTTCGAAGCCCCAGACCGGCGGCGTCATCGCGCCGACGTCCATGGCCTGGGTCGTCACGTTCATGATGTGAGACAAGATTCGGCCAATTTCGGAGTACAGAACTCGAATCAGCTGACCGCGAATCGGAATTTCGAGCTTCAGCATCTTTTCGACAGCGAGCGCGAAAGCGTGTTCCTGATTCATCGGCGCGACGTAGTCGAGACGGTCGAAATAAGGGACGGCCTGCAGGTAGGTCTTCGTCTCGATCAGCTTCTCGGTGCCGCGGTGCAGCAGGCCGATGTGCGGATCGACGCGCTCGATGATTTCGCCATCGAGTTCGAGCACGAGACGCAGAACACCGTGCGCGGACGGGTGTTCCGGTCCGAAATTGATCGTAAAATTGCGAACGTTATGTTCAGTCATAGCGACGCGCTCCGCGCTGGCAATTGGCATGAGACGGCAAATAAAGAGGCTTCAAGAAATCCGAGCCTCATCTTTACTTCGCCGCCTTCTCGTCTCCCGGCAGCACATATTCGGTGCCTTCCCAAGGGGACATGAAGTCGAAATTGCGGAATTCCTGCTTCAGCTCGACGGGTTCGTAGACGACGCGCTTGGCGGCATCGTCATAACGCACTTCGACGTAGCCAGTCGTCGGGAAGTCCTTGCGCAGCGGATGGCCTTCAAAGCCGTAATCGGTGAGAAGACGGCGCAGGTCGGCATGGCCGGAGAACGGAATGCCGTACATGTCCCAGGCTTCACGCTCGAACCACTCGGCACCCTTGTAAACCGCGGTTGCCGACGGCACGGACTCGCCGTCAGCCACAGCAACCTTGATGCGGATGCGCAGGTTCTGCTTCGGCGACAGTAGGTGATAAACGACATCGAAACGCTTTTCGCGCTGCGGCCAGTCGACACCGCAGATATCGATCATGCTAATAAAGCCGCAACGTGCGTCGTCGCGCAGGAACGTCAGCAGCGCCAGAATCGTTTCCGGCGTCGCAGTTACGTTCAGCTCGTCATAGCTGATGGATGCATCGAGAAAGAGATCACCACGCATCTCCCGGAGATACGAGGACAGTTCGCTCAAGGCTTCACTCATGACAGTCCTCCGCCCTTAGCGCTCAATCGTTCCGGTTCGACGGATCTTCTTCTGCAGAAGCAGCACCCCGTAGAGCAGCGCTTCCGCCGTGGGGGGACAGCCCGGCACGTAGATATCGACAGGAACGACACGGTCGCAGCCACGCACGACCGAATATGAATAATGATAGTAGCCGCCGCCGTTGGCGCAGGAGCCCATCGAAATGACGTAACGCGGCTCAGGCATCTGGTCGTACACCTTGCGGAGCGCAGGCGCCATCTTGTTGGTCAGCGTGCCGGCAACGATCATGACGTCGGACTGGCGCGGCGAGGCGCGCGGAGCAACGCCGAAGCGCTCCATGTCGTAACGCGGACCGGAGACCTGCATCAGGCCTTCAACGGCACAGCAGGCGAGACCGAACTGCATCCACATCAGCGAGCCGGTGCGGGCCCAGGTAATCAGATCGCGGGTCGACGTAACGAGGAAGCCCTTGTCGGCCAACTCATCGTTGATTTCGCCGAAGAAGGCGCTGTCGCTGCCGATCGGCTTGCCCGTTGCGGGATCAATGATGCCTTTCGGGTGCGGCGCGACGAGCGCCTTGTCGCTTGGGGCTACTCCCATTCCAGGGCTCCCTTTTTCCATTCATAGATAAAGCCGATGGTCAGCACGCCGAGGAAGACCATCATGGACCAGAAGCCGAACCAGCCGATCGCGCCGAACGAAACGGCCCACGGAAAGAGGAAGGCCACTTCGAGGTCGAAGATGATGAAGAGGATCGACACCAGATAGAAGCGGATATCGAACTTCATGCGAGCGTCATCGAATGCGTTGAAGCCGCACTCGAAGGCCGAGAGCTTTTCCGAATCAGGCGCCTTGAAGGCAACGGCAAACGGCGCAATCAGAAGCGCCAGGCCGATCACAAGGGCGATAGCAATGAAGATAGCGATCGGAGTATAGGAACTGAGCAGTCCAGTCATCAGGTTCTTCCCTGCTTGCGGGCTGCGCCAGGCGGCGCACCTGGGCAATTGCCCGGCAAGCGAACGTGCGTTGCAACAGAGCCGTGGTTAGCGCAGCCGGGGCCACGGCGCAAGACTTTTAGAGCACCAATTCGACTGTCGAGGCGCGACATTATCAAGCAGATGCAATGATGTCGCGACAAATCCACACAAGTTGATTCAGACTGCATGCCAGCCCGTCGGATATTGCATGGCTAACGGCAAAAGACAAAGTCGCAGCAGAGCGATAACAGCGAAATCGGCGACCACCTAGACGTCAATATAGAGAGGGAGAATGGCGCGAGTGACGGGGCTCGAACCCGCGACCTCCGGCGTGACAGGCCGGCACTCTAACCGACTGAGCTACACCCGCGCATCATGGACAAAAAGACCGGATCAAGCACTATGCAGCGCCTTTCTTGAAATGGCGCGAGTGACGGGGCTCGAACCCGCGACCTCCGGCGTGACAGGCCGGCACTCTAACCGACTGAGCTACACCCGCATTCATTTCAAGCGATCCGGAAGCTTTCGCGTCCGTGTCAAAGCAGCTTCGCCGCTTCGATGAGCGGCTAACTAAGGGGTTCGCATTTGAGTGTCAAGCAGCTTTGGAGACAAAACGATGACAGTCCGCGAATTGTTTTTAGCGAGCCAAGTTCTCCGGGAAAATTCAGAGCATTATTAAAGACGTGCCTTTAGAGCCACGCGGAAATAACCACCTGTCCCTGACGCCCGCCCCGCCTGCCAGCGGTGTCCGGTTTACGCATTTGGCCGTGCCACCACGTTTCTCGCCCAAAGCTGGGGCCGCAAACACTAATTTACCTCGTTTTAATTGAGCTCGGTAGATAACATTCCTCTAAGTTGCTTTGCCGCTTACGCATGATGCGTCAGCGGCGCTTTATCACCCCTGCCTCATGCCCTCGGCAAACCCGATGAAGGCCGCCGAGATTCACAGCATATCTTGCCTACCTCGACGAAAGTGCATCGGGGTCACCGCCCCAGGTGCAATTCGTTGACGATAACACAGCGTCACGTCGGAGAGCATCTGGTGCAGCCTAACACATCTACGAATCTCGCCTTTCGCGTTGCAACGATTCTGCAGCAACTAGGCATCGAGGGCCTGCCAAGGAATTATGAGCTTATATTCGAGGCGATGACCGGCAACGCGCCTGATCTCGCTCGCGAGATCAGGTCGCTCGGCGCGATAAAGACGCAGGAGGCCCTGGATCGACTTGGCCGCCGGTATCTGCCGCATCATTTCGAGGCCGGTCTGCTTGAAGCACGCTCGAGCCAAGTACAGCAAGAGCTGCAAAGCATCCTTTCCTTGCTCGACGAGGAGAAGTCGGCGCTCTCGCGCTACGGCAGTGTCATCAACCAGGCTGCGCGGATATTCGACAGTAACGATCTAAGCGACAAGGGTGCCCTCACCCATTCGCTCCAATCGGTGAGTTCTGCAACGCACGCACACGCGGCACACAGCGCCATGCTCGCCTCGAAGGTTGTCGAAAAATCGCAGAAGCTCGAAGAGGTGCAGCGGGAGGCGGCCGCCGCGAACGCCGCAAGATTCACCGATCCCGTGACCGGATTGGGCAATCGCCGGGTATTCAACAAGGAGCTCGCGAGAATCTATGAGAAGGCAGGCCTGCCGGACCTGTGTGGAATCGCGTTTGCGGACATCGACAACTACGAGACAATCGCGAGCATTCCGAATCTCATCGAGCCTGTTCTGAAGAAAACGGGTGAATTGATCCGCGCTGTGTTCGGCAAGGAGGATGTTGCCTGCCGATTCGACCGCGGCCGTTTCGGCTTCGTTTTCCGGACCGCCGACGAATCCGAGATCATGCGGCTTGTCGACCGGCTTCGCGATCGCTTGAAGGGAATTTCCGTTGCACACCCGGTAACTGGCAAACAGGCGGCGGTTCTGTCGCTGGCCGTGGGGATATGCATGTCCAAGCAGGCACGCACAGCCGATTCCCTGATGGCCTTTGCCGAACAGGCGCTTGGCATGGCGAAGGCATCGGGCGGAGACAGCGTTTCCGTGCACGGCGTGACCAATGTCGCGACTGTACCCAAGGATTGGCTGATCTATCGTTAGACTTTGCATCGCGGCCAACGGTGTCGCACGTTGTTCGTCCGATAAAGCCTAGCCAAGGTTGCTGAGGGATGGCTATAAGGTCGTTTCGCGGGCCTAAGCCCTAAGACACTGAAGCCATATCCGAGACATCATCATGAAGACACGCGAAGAACGGCAGGCGCAGCGGGCGGGGATGCCGCGCACGCAGTTGAGCGCGCACCATATGGAAAATGCACGGCTGCTGCCGGATCGCGGCGAGCTCTTGTACCGGATCCCGAATGGCGGCGTTGGCGTCGAGGTGGGAGCAGCGTTCGGAGAATACACGGCCGAGATTCTCGAGAAGAACCGGCCCGCGCAGCTTTACCTGATCGACCCCTGGAGCATGGACCGCTACAGTTCGGGGCTCGCTCAAATCCACACCCAGTTCAAAGACCAGATCGAGAGCGGGCAACTGCACCTGATGCAGGGAACCTCGCTCGAAAAGCTTGCCGAATTCGAGGACGACTTCCTCGATTGGGCCTACATCGACACGGACCATTCCTTCGAGCTCACCTGGCAGGAACTTCTGCTCTGCGAGAAAAAGGTCAAGCGAACGGGAAGAATTGCCGGGCATGACTTCTGCACCGGCAACACTGTGAAGCCAATCGTCTATGGCGTCGTCGAAGCGGTCACCAAGTTCTGCAAGGACCACGGCTGGCAATTCGAATTCCTGACGGTCGAATCGCACGCGCACTTTTCTTACTGCCTGAAGCGGCTCTGACCGGCTTCAGGCCTTTCCGGCGTATTGCTCGTCGCTGACGTGCTCCATCCAGTCGGCGGCGCTGCCATCAAGTGCTTCCTGAATTGCAATGTGCGTCATCGCGGTATCGGGTACGGCGCCATGCCAGTGTTTTTCGCCTGGCGCAAACCAGATCGTGTCGCCGGCGCGAATTTCACGAAGCGGGCCGCCTTCGCTCTGCGCGAGACCCTTTCCGGCCGTCACCACAAGGGTCTGCCCTAGAGGATGCGTGTGCCAGGCGGTTCGCGCGCCCGGTTCGAAAGTGACGCTGACCACCCTGACTCGCGCCGGGCTCGGCGCGTCCATCAACGGATCCTGGCGTACCGCTCCCGTGAAATATTCCGCCGGCGCCTTCATTGAGGGCCGCGATCCGCAGGGTTTGATCTCCATCAGATTTTCCTTTCGAAGATGATCTGGCCAGTTGAGCCGACCGTAAGCCAAGCGTCCCCGGCATCCAAGCGATACCTGCTTGATCGCACGTGCTGTCATGTCAACTTCCTCCGCCGCATCACCAGTCGGAGACTTCGGCGCATCCGACGATAGGCAACTCGCAAATCACTCGCTCAGCTACGCCATTGCGTCGCTTCTCAGAAGAAATGGCGACGACCGCAACACACCGCCCTATCTCCGCTGCAGGCGCTTGCTCCTTGCCTGGGCGACTGCTAGTGGCGAGGCATTTCATCACGCGGAGGATTTCCATGAAACAGCATTCTTTCGGCCACCTGCCCCATACCGTCACGAATATCGGCTTCGGCGCATGGCAGATCGGCGGCGCCTGGGGCGATGTGAGCGAAGCGGACGGTCGCGATGCGTTGAATGCGGCGCTCGATGCCGGTATGACCTTCATCGATACCGCCGACGTTTACGGCGACGGCCGGTCGGAAAAGATCATCGCCGACGTTCTTGCGACCCGTGGCGGAGAACGGCCGATGGTTGCGACAAAGGCAGGTCGCCGGCTCAACCCGCATGTCGCCGATGGCTACACCAAAGCCAACCTCGAAGGCTTCATCGATCGTAGCCTGAAGAACCTGAGGGTCGACAGCCTCGATCTCGTACAATTGCATTGCCCCCCGACCGAAGTGCTTTATCGCCAGGAGGTCTTCGAAGGCCTGAACGAATTGCAGAAAGCCGGCAAGATCATGGGCTACGGCGTCAGTGTCGAGAAGGTCGAGGAAGCGCTGAAGGCAATCGAATATCCTGGCGTCGTCAGCATCCAGATCATCTACAACATCTTCCGCCAGCGGCCCGATCACCTGTTCTTCCAGGAGGCTCGACGGAGGAACATCGCCGTCATCGCCCGCGTGCCGCTCGCAAGCGGGCTGCTGTCAGGGAAGATCACCCGCGAGACGAAATTTGCGAGCGACGACCACCGCAATTTCAACCGCCACGGCGAGGCTTTCGATGTCGGCGAGACCTTCGCTGGCGTTCCCTTCGAGGTCGGCCTGCAGGCCGTGGAGGAAGTGCGCAAGCTCGTGCCATCAGGCACGACCATGGCGGCCTTCGCGCTGCGCTGGATCCTGATGAGCGATGCGGTCACTGTCGTCATTCCGGGTGCACGCAACGCCGAACAGGCACGCGCCAACGCTGCTGCAGCAAGCCTCGCGCCGCTCTCACACGAAGTGATGGAGGCCACGCGCGAGATCTACGACCGACTGGTCGCCCCTTACGTCCACCAGCGCTGGTAAGGCAGGCATTGCAAGAAAAATGGCCGGGCATAGACCCGGCCATTCTGTTTCTGGCTCAATCAATCTCAGTTCGTACCGACGAGGTTGACCTCGAAGAACAGAGTTTCACCCGAGGAATCATCCACGCCATCATTGTCCGTGACAGCGTAAGCCTTGCCGGAGGCGTCGAAGGCGAAACCTTCCAGCTTGTCGAGGACGTAGCCGTTGGTGGCAGTCTTCAGCTCCGGAAGGAAGTCGTGGGCTTCCGTCTTCTTGACGAGCGGCAACTCGCCTCCAAGCTTGCCGGGCTTCAGATCCGATACCGCGACCTTGTAGAGCTTCTTCAGCTTGGCTGCGTCACCGACGAGGTTGTCGCGCTCGATGATATAGACGCCGTCGCCCTGAGCGGAAATCTCAGACAGACCAACCCAAGCGGCTTCGGACTTGTCCAGCGGATAGCGCACGGCGCCCCACTCCGTGCTCTTCGGGTTGTACGAGACGAGCTTTACGAAACCCTTCTCGTCATCCTTCCATTCGCGCTGAACAGCCATCCACAGGGTGGCATCGTCGCCGGAACCGATGATCGTCACGCCTTCGAAGCCGTAGCGGATTTCGTTGGCGGTCAGTTCGCTCGGCAGAGCGATTTCTTCCTTGATCTCGCCCTTCGGGTTTACGTGGTACAGCGCGTGCGGCAAAAGCTTCTCGCTGTTGCCTTCCGAGGCCAGCCAGAACCAGCCCTTCTCGTCGACGGCGATACCCTCGATGTCGAGCTTTTGGGCCGGCTGGCCATCGCGCTTGACGGTCAGCGATTCGGTGATGACGGCCGGTTTCTTGGTGGCGTCGATAGTGTAGATCGTCGGCTGCATGCCGAGAACGCTGTCGCTGACGGCAAACAGCTGGCCCGGCTTTTCCGGAACGGCGGCAAGACCCGAAAGTGCTGCAAAGCCGAGCGGATTGCCCTCCTTCTCCGCCGCAACGATCTGCGGATAGGCCATTTCGCCTTCCGCAAGTTGATAGATCATTACGTGGGATCGCGGTCCGCCATCCTTGCCGAGATCGACTTCGTTGGCGGTGGCAAACAGATTGCGCGACGGGACGGCCACGCCACCCTCGGGCGAGACGCCGGACGGAAGGATCTGGACGAGTTGCGGTTCCGCGCCGGTATCCTTGTAGACGCCGACGACCGAAGCGCGCTCCGAAAGCAGGAAGATGTATTTCTGGCCGCCGAAGGTCGCGACCTCCAAGCCTTCCGGCTCAACACCCTTGGCGGAAGAGCGCTTGTCCGGATAGTGGCCGATATTGGCGACAGCGCGTTCGAACGAGGCACCGGATTCGTAAAGTACCTTTCCGGTCTTGTCGAAAATCGTGAAGCCGCGCGAGCCGCCTTGATAGTCGCCTTCGTTCGCAACGACCAGACGGTCGTTGTCCAGCCACTTCACGGCGTCGGGCTCGCGCAACACGCCCTTGAGTTCGCCGGTGAACCTCAGCGCGCCGTCGCGCTTGGTATCGATACCCGCGAGATCGACGCTGCCCGCAGGGAAGTGCGCCTTTACCGTTGCGGTCGCCGCGTCGATAATGACGATCTCGTTGTTTTCCTGCAGGGTCAGGGCGATCTCGTTCTGGTCGTTGAAGGAGACGAATTCCGGCTCCGGATCTTCGGGTGCGATGCCCGCCAGTCCAGTCAGCATCACGCGCTTGATCGAACCGCAATCGACCGCGCCGTTCTTGACCTGGAACACGACAAGGTCGCCTGCCGGCATCTGCGGAATCTTGCCGTCGTTCACCTCTTCGTCACGCTCGTTTTCGATCGCGATCGCGCCGAGCGTCTTGTCCTTGTTGAGTGCGATCGAATCCGGCTGCCCCCCAAGGTCGCATGCGTTCTCGATCTTCTTGGTGGCAACGTCGACGATCGCGAGACGCCCAGAAGGCTTTGCCTTGCTCTTCGACGTATTGACGGCAACGAGCGCCTTTCCGGCGGTTGATGTCACGGATGTCGGCTCGCCGTCCATCATCAGCTCGCCCCCGGCCTTCGGAGCCTTGGCGTCTGAGATATCGACAAAACCAATCGCTCCGAGTGGGCTGTCGCTATAGATCAGCGTCATGCCGTCGTCGGTAGCCGTGATGATTTCCGCCGAAGTGGCCGAGAGCTTGTCTTTCTCCTGTGGCAGGTTGGATGCCACCGGAAAGGTTGCGATACGATTGAAAACGGGCTCTGCGGCGGCCGGAAACGCGGCCGTCGCCAGGAGCGCCGCAACGAGCACTGTCTTGCGCGATACAGTTGTCATGAAATCCCCCATGAGTTCACACAAGGTTTTTCTGGGGGATGGGCATGACACCGGGATGACACCGATGTCATATTTTGAACGCGCTAGCGGGTCTCCCGCTCCTTCTTCATTTCGTTCCGCATGATGAAGAGCGATGCCCCAAGGATCAGCACCGCGCCCAACCACAGATAGCCGGTCGGCGCATAGCCGAAGACCAGCCAGCCGGCGAACACGTTGAGCGGCAGCTTGAGATCGTCGAATGGCTGAATGTAAGCGGCATCGGCTGCCGAATAGGCTAACGTCAGGAAAATACTGCGCCATCACGGTCAGGAGGCCCGCCGCAACGAAAAGCAGGAGCGTCAAGCCGGTCGGAATGTCGAAGCCAGCCGCTAGCGCCAATCCGCCGTTGATCGGCGTGAGGAGCGCGAGCAGCCAAACGGTGATGGTCTCCGGTCGCTCGACTCCGGTAAGGCTCTTGGTGATCAACGAAGAGGCGCCCCAGAGAAGGGCCGAGAGGATCGGCAGGAGCGCCGCCCAACTGAAGCTGTCCGACCAGGGCTGCAGGATGATCATCGCTCCCAGGAAACCGGTTGCGGTCGCGGCCCATCGCGCAGGGCCGATATACTCACCAAGGTAGATGCGTGCGCCCATGATGATGAAGAACGGAGACGTCATTACCAGCGCAATCGCCTGCCAGATGGGTACTTGCGCAAGCCCCGCGACCCAGGTCGTTACCCCCAAAGGCAGCCAAGGCGACTCGTACAACATGACGCCAGTGATAACGCGTTCTCATTGCCCCAAGACCGGCGCGCCAGAGAAAGGGCAGCGAGAACACCAGGGCAAAGGCATATTGCCAGAAGGCTGCCGAGGCCGAGAGGAAAGCGAGCTTCATCGTCAGCCATTGCGTGACGACATTGAGGATAGAGAAGGCGATGCCCGCGGCAATCATCCAGGCAGCACCGACCATTGCTCGCGAAGCGGAAAACGTAGGGGAAGTCTGATTCATGTCTTTCTTTCCGAAACCAACACAAATCAGGACGCATGAGCGCGATACAGCAGCGAGGGCAGAATCCACCCTCGCCCGCTCCGCTCATTCTCTTTCATCCGGACTGTAACCGTCGGCTCCGGAATTGCACCGGATCTGCTGACCCTCTCGGCACACGACCAAAAGGCGCTCGCGGGCTGGGGCCAAGGCCTTTACCGCCGGTAGGTACTTTCACCCCGCCCTGAGAACGGTCATTTCGTATGACATGCCGCGCGTGCCGACAAGGCCGCGAAAAGCAAAAAGGGTTCGGCCGTGGCCGAACCCTTCGAAACTTGTGCCGCCGGTCTCGTTGCCCGGCCGCCAAGTAAATTCATATCAGCCGTTGACGGCGTCCTTCAGGCCCTTGCCGGGCGTGAACTTCGGCACGTTGCGAGCCGGAATATCGACTTCTGCGCCGGTGGACGGGTTGCGGCCCTTCGTGGCTGCGCGATGGGAGACGGTGAAGCTACCAAAACCAGCGAGGCGAACGTCGCCCTTGCCCTTCAGTTCAGCCTGGACGACTTCGAAAACAGCATCAACCGCGGAAGCAGCGTCGGTCTTCGAGAGTCCTGCCTTTTCGGCAACTGCGGACACGAGTTCATTCTTGTTCATGTTTCCACCCCTTTCTAAATGGTTCGAAACGACTCAAATCTATAAGCCAGGCGCAGAATAGAGTTCATCAGGCCCGCCGCACCCCAAAGAGCCTGCAAATCAAGGAAATGCAAGCACCCGTGCGCCAATTTCACAAAAAAAGGCTGGCGAAAACGCCAGCCTTTTCAGGGTTTTTAAGCAATTGGGCACGAATGTGGCAAACAAAGCTCAGTGAGCTATGGTTGCACCCGTTTCGTCGAGCCCTTCGACCGTCGCGATGACGGGCGTTTCCACCGTGCCATCCCACTCGATTGCTTCCGGTCTGCGGACCAGCGCATGCTTGATCACCTCGCCCATGCGGGACACCGGGATGATCTCCATGTTGTTCTTCACGTTATCCGGAATCTCCGCCAGATCCTTGGCGTTTTCTTCCGGAATCAGCACCTTCTTGATGCCACCGCGAAGCGCTGCGAGCAGCTTTTCCTTGAGGCCGCCGATCGGCAGAACACGACCGCGAAGGGTGATTTCACCCGTCATCGCCACGTTCTTGTCGACCGGGATGCCGGTCATGATCGAGACGATCGCGGTTGCCATGGCAACACCGGCCGACGGACCATCCTTCGGCGTCGCACCTTCCGGTACGTGCACGTGGATGTCGCTCTTGTCGAAGCGCGGAGGCTCGATGCCGAAATCGACGGCGCGCGAGCGGACATAGGATGCCGCTGCGGAAATCGATTCCTTCATGACTTCCTTCAGGTTGCCGGTCACGGTCATGCGACCCTTGCCCGGCATCATGACGCCTTCGATCGTCAGCAGTTCGCCGCCGACTTCCGTCCAGGCCAGGCCCGTTACCACGCCGACCTGATCTTCGCGCTCTGCTTCGCCGTGGCGGAAGCGCGGAACGCCCAGGTAGTCGTCGATGTTTTCGGCCGTCACATGAACGGACTTCGTCTTGCCCTTGATGATCTCGGTGACCGCCTTGCGGGCGAGCTTCATCAATTCGCGTTCGAAGTTACGAACACCAGCTTCGCGGGTGTACTGCTGGCTGATCGCCATCAGGGCATCGTCGCTGACCGAGAATTCATTCGGCTGCAGCGCATGTTCCTTGATGGCCTTCGGCAGCAGGTGCCGCTTGGCGATTTCGCGCTTTTCGTCTTCGGTGTAACCGGCGATACGGATGACTTCCATGCGGTCCATCAAAGGTGCCGGAATGTTCAGCGTATTCGCCGTCGTGATGAACATCACGTCCGACAGGTCGTATTCGACTTCCAGGTAGTGATCCATGAAGGTCGAGTTCTGAGCCGGATCCAGCACCTCGAGCAGAGCCGACGACGGATCGCCACGGAAATCCTGGCCCATCTTGTCGATTTCATCGAGCAGGAAGAGCGGGTTGGACTTCTTCGCCTTCTTCATCGACTGGATGACCTTGCCGGGCATCGAACCGATGTAGGTGCGGCGGTGACCGCGAATTTCAGCTTCGTCACGAACGCCACCGAGAGCCATGCGGACATACTCACGGCCGGTCGCCTTGGCGATCGACTGGGCGAGCGAGGTCTTGCCCACGCCCGGAGGACCAACGAGGCACAGGATCGGACCCTTGATCTTGGTCGCGCGGGCCTGGACAGCCAGATACTCGACGATACGCTCCTTGACCTTATCGAGACCGAAGTGATCGGCTTCGAGGATCTTCTCGGCGTTGTTGAGATCCGACTTGATCTTCGACTTCTTGCCCCACGGAATTCCGAGCAGCCAGTCGAGATAGTTGCGGACAACAGTCGCCTCAGCCGACATCGGGCTCATCTGCCGCAGCTTCTTCAGCTCGGCGTCAGCCTTTTCCTTGGCTTCCTTCGAAAGCTTGGTCTTGGCGATGCGCTCTTCCAGTTCGGCCATCTCGTCGCGGCCTTCCTCGCCGTCGCCAAGCTCCTTCTGGATCGCCTTCATCTGTTCGTTCAGGTAGTACTCGCGCTGGGTCTTCTCCATCTGGCGCTTGACGCGCGAGCGGATGCGCTTTTCGACCTGAAGGACCGAGATCTCGCCTTCCATGAAGCCGAGCGCCTTTTCGAGGCGTGCCTTGACACTGGTGGTTTCCAGCATCTCCTGCTTCTCGGTGATCTTGATCGACAGGTGCGAGGCAACCGTATCGGCGAGCTTCGAATAGTCGTCGATCTGGCTGGCAGCGCCAACGACCTCGGGCGAGATCTTCTTGTTGAGCTTTACGTAGCTCTCGAACTCGGAAACGACCGAGCGGCTGAGCGCTTCAAGCTCGACCGGATCGTCATGCGGTTCTTCGAGAACGTGACCAAGGGCTTCGTAAAAGTCCTCACGATCCGTGTAAGCGTCGATCTCGGCGCGGGCGCGACCTTCGACCAGAACCTTGACGGTGCCATCAGGCAGCTTCAGCAGCTGCAATACGTTGGCGACAGTACCGACATTGTGAATGGCAGACGGTTCCGGATCGTCATCGCTCGCATTGATCTGCGTGACGAGCATGATCTGCTTGTCCGATCCCATGACCTCTTCGAGCGCACGGATCGATTTCTCTCGGCCGACAAACAAGGGCACGATCATATGCGGGAAGACGACGATGTCGCGCAGGGGCAAAACCGGATATGCTGTGCTCGCAACTGACGTTTTCTTCGTCATTTTATTTCCTTTCCATCGTCCCGTTTCCGGGCTCTTCTGGCGCGGCCACTAGAACCGGGCCGCACTCCACTTGAGACAACAAGTGGAGGTTCTGATTATGCTTTTCAAGCTGCGCCATGGCCGGTGTCCCCCTGGACATGACAGCTATGCTACAACGGAATACCTTCATTCTGGAGCGCCGTGCCAAGTCAGCGGCTACCACTTCCGAAGCGGCTAAAACACAAGACCGAAACACACCAACGGAATCATTCCATAATTGCCAAGGGCGGGGGAATCCGCAACGGCAACAGAAGTGGTTTCAGACCTCTTTAGCAAGATTTATCAGGGTCGTGCACTGATTTTGAAATAGAAAGGGGCCCGCCAACGGCAAGCCCCTCAAATTCACAGTTCGTATCGTAAAGATATCTCTAAGGTCACGCGGAAGCGTTGGCCTTCTCATCTTGACGATCGGCGTAGATGTAAAGCGGACGGGCGGAGCCGCGTGCCACTTCCTCGGAGATGACGACTTCGCGTACGCCTTCCAGCGCCGGCAGTTCGAACATCGTGTCGAGGAGGATCTTTTCCATAATCGAACGAAGGCCGCGGGCACCGGTCTTGCGAATGATCGCCTTGCGGGCGATCTCGCGGAGAGCGTCCTCGTGGAAGGTGAGTTCCACGTCTTCCATCTCGAACAGGCGCTGGTACTGCTTGATCAGTGCGTTCTTCGGCTCCGACAGGATCTGGATCAGTGCATCCTCATCGAGATCCTCGAGCGTCGCCAGGACAGGCAGACGGCCGATGAATTCCGGGATGAGGCCGAACTTGACCAGATCTTCCGGCTCCAGTTCGCGCAGGACTTCGCCGACACGACGGTCGTCCGGGGCCTTAACCGTTGCACCGAAGCCGATCGAGGTCTTCTCGCCGCGAGCCGAGATGATCTTGTCGAGACCGGCGAATGCGCCACCGCAGATGAACAGGATGTTCGTGGTGTCGACCTGCAGGAATTCCTGCTGCGGATGCTTGCGGCCGCCCTGCGGGGGCACCGAGGCAACCGTGCCTTCCATGATCTTCAGAAGCGCCTGCTGCACGCCCTCGCCCGATACGTCGCGGGTGATCGACGGGTTGTCGGACTTGCGGGAGATCTTGTCGACTTCGTCGATGTAGACGATGCCGCGCTGGGCGCGCTCGACATTGTAGTCGGCAGCCTGCAGCAGCTTCAGGATGATGTTTTCGACGTCTTCACCGACATAACCGGCTTCCGTCAGCGTCGTCGCATCGGCCATCGTGAACGGAACGTCGATGATGCGGGCGAGCGTCTGGGCAAGATAGGTCTTGCCGCAACCGGTCGGTCCGACCAGCATGATGTTCGACTTCGCCAACTCGACTTCGCCGTTCTTGGAGGCGTGTGCGAGGCGCTTGTAGTGGTTGTGAACGGCAACTGACAGGATCTTCTTCGCCTGGCGCTGGCCGATGACATATTCATCGAGGACCTTGATGATGTCCTGAGGCGTGGGAACGCCGTCACGGGACTTGACCATCGAGGATTTGTTTTCCTCGCGGATGATGTCCATGCACAATTCGACGCATTCATCGCAGATGAAAACGGTCGGTCCGGCTATAAGCTTCCGGACTTCGTGCTGGCTCTTTCCGCAGAACGAACAATAGAGGGTGTTTTTGGAGTCGCCGCCGTTGCTGCCGCTGACCTTGCTCATATCACTTTCCTTCCAGCACGCCGCATTTCAAGGTGAAATAACGGTCCACTCATTGGCCTGCTCCACGCTTGGAGCCCCAGCCGGCCAAGGCCGTTTAAGGGGTACGAACCGGTCCAAACTAAGCTGTCCTGGCGCCGGCGGCAACGAACTCCCCTTCGACTGCCGATGCTATGTCATAAAAATTCAACATAGCATTAATACTTGAGATTGCCGCACCCGCCACCGGGTTTCTTCCCTTGTTCGATCACAAATGAGATAGAACTGTGGCGGATACAACACCATTCCTACTTCTCACTAGGCGGCATCACCTTCCATCTCGACGCGAGATGTCAGGACCTTGTCGATGACACCCCAGGTCTGAGCCTCGTCCGCATCCATGAAGTGGTCGCGGTCAAGGGTCTTTTCAACTTCCTCGTAGGTGCGGCCTGTATGCTTGACGTAAACTTCGTTCAGGCGGCGCTTCATCTTGAGAATATCGCGGGCGTGACGCTCGATGTCAGATGCCTGACCCTGGAAGCCGCCTGATGGCTGATGCACCATGATGCGGGAATTCGGGGTGGCAAAGCGCATGTCCTTGTGGCCGGCAGCAAGCAGCAGCGAGCCCATGGACGCAGCCTGGCCGATGCAGAGCGTCGAGACGGCTGGCTTGATGAACTGCATCGTGTCGTAGATCGCCATGCCGGCAGTCACAACGCCGCCTGGAGAATTGATGTAGAGCGCAATTTCCTTCTTCGGGTTTTCGGCCTCGAGGAAGAGGAGCTGGGCGCAGACGAGCGTCGCCATGTGATCCTCGACAGGCCCGGTCAGGAAGATGATGCGTTCCTTGAGCAGGCGCGAATAGATGTCGTAGGAGCGTTCACCGCGATTGGTCTGTTCCACGACCATCGGCACGAGGGCCATAGCGGTATCGACTGGGTTTCTCATGTGCGTCCTTTGTCAACGTCTGCCGGCTATGGCCGGGAATCAAAGAAAATGCCTATCCCTACATAGAGCTTCCCTGCCCTCCTCTTCAAGACGCGCCGATGGATAACGTGAAGAGGGACCGGAGCAAGGCGAACAACTTTTCGCCCGATGTACGCTGATTCCGACGAAATAGATTCGAGGAACGGGCTACGATCGCGCTGTCGCACAGCTTTTGTCGGCATCAGGATAAACGAATTCTGAATCCGCCCGCAACTGCCCTTCATTCACAGAAAGGAAAGCCTAAAGACAACTCCGCACAAAAATGCAGTGGCGCGCAAGCACAATTAATGAAGATGCCAGTTTTTTCCGAAAGGATACGCGCAATACAAGGGGTACTGCCGTGTTCAATGTTACGACTGGATTAGCCATTTGGTGCTCCGAAGCCATGACGCTCGCGCTGGTAGCGTTCATGGCCTGGCGCCACAATGTGCGAAACAAGGCCTATTTCTATTGGGGAACGGGCTTTCTCCTTAGCGGCGTGGGTTTCGCAATGGCGGCCCTGCGCGGGCAGATACCCGCCATCCTTTCCATCGAGATCGCCAACACGATCGCACTATCTGGGCAGAGCGCGTGGGTTGCCGGGTACCTCGCGCTTGATCGTCGCAAGCTCGAATGGTGGGCATTGCTGCCACCGCTCGTCTGGCTGGGCGGCGTCTTCCTGCCGTGGGTCAACGACGACTACACCAATCGCGTCATTCTCTACAATCTAGCCTCAGCCACCGGCGCGACGGCACTCGCGATGGCAGTCTGCATGGCAGGCAAGCGCAACGAGGGCTCGAGAGGCAAACTCGGCGCCATCTTCGTGGTCCAGGGCGTCCTGTGCTTCGGTACTGCGCTGGCAATGGCAATCCTCGGCCCCACTGATGCGGAAGCTGTCAACTTCGCGGGCAGCGCCGCGATGGCAACGGGCTTCCTGCTCATCCTGGCGTGCGCTCTCACCTGCCTCGTCATCATGGAGCGCTCGGAGAAGCATCTTCGCATGCTCAGCCTCACCGATTCTCTGACTGGCGTCTTGAACCGACGCGGCCTCTTCGGACGCTTCGATGCCATCCGGGAACGTGCATTCAACAGTAACCGTCAGGTCGCCGTGTTGCTTTTCGACCTCGACCACTTCAAGCGCGTCAACGACCGGTTCGGCCATCAGGCCGGCGACGTCGTGCTGACAGTGTTTGCCCGATTGGCCAATCAATTCGTGCCGGATGGAGCTTTCGGCCGCATGGGGGGCGAGGAGTTTGCAGCCTTCACGACCGTCGCCGACCAGACAGAAGCTGAAGCGCTGGCAGAGACGATCCGGGCGGAGTTTTGCCGTGTGCCCGTGAGCACCGGCGACGCGATCGTCCCGGCAACATTCAGCACCGGCGTTGCCCTTGCCTCAGCCATCGAGGCAAACATGGACAAGCTCGTATCGGCAGCCGATCGGGCGCTCTATGCCGCAAAGGCAGCCGGCCGCAACTGCACCGTCATCTTCGGTGAAGCCGAAGCCGCGGCACCACTGCCTCCGCAGCCGGATCAAACAAGTGGCGAACTGGTTCCAACACTCGACGACCAAATCCACGCGCTCCGCCGCGTTGGATCGCTGTCGAGAGGCTGACCCTATCTTTTCGAGGCTTGGCAAATCCGCTAAGCCTCGAAGCATGATGATCCCACCATTTCTTTCCATCGATCCCGCCACACGCCACGTCTCGCTGGACGCAAGCAATCCTGCCTTTTACAGCGATCCGAACAGCGTCTACGCGGCTCTGCACGCGCATTGCCCCACATTCTATTGGGAGCAGCAGAAGCAGTGGTTCTTCACAGGCTATGACCATGTGAACGGCCTGCTGCGCGATCGCCGCTTCGGCCGCCAGATCCTGCACATCGCAAGCCGTGAAGAACTCGGCCTTCCCGAACCGGAACAGCACGTGGCGAATTTCGATCTCGCGGAACGATACTCGCTGCTTGAACTGGAGCCGCCTGAGCACACGCGTCTGCGAACGCTCGTCAACCGCGCCTTCGTGTCTCGTCACGTTGAGAAGATGAAGTCGGAAATCGCCGAGCTTGCCAACAAGCTCATCGACGGCTTCGGGAAAAACAACGAAGTCGAGCTGCTTTCGGCGTTTGCCGACATCATTCCGGTGACGATGATTGCCCGCATGATCGGCATTCCGGAGGAAATGGGACCGCAACTCCTGGAGTGGTCGCATGCCTACATCCGCATGTATCTCTTCGGCCGAACCCGCGAGGACGAGGATGGCGCCGAACGGGCCGCGAAGGCGTTCTCGGACTATGTAAAGACGGTCATTGCCGAGCGTCGCGCCAACCCGCGGGACGACCTTCTGACGCACATGATCCACACCGAACACAAGGGCCAGTATCTCACAGAGGACGAGCTCGTTTCGACGACGATCGTATTGCTCAATGCCGGTCACGAGGCGACGGTGCACCAGATCGGCAACTCGGTGCGCATCATTCTGGACAGCGGACGCGATCCGGCCGACCTTTTTAAGGACGAAGCCACCACCGAGCGAACCGTCGAAGAGTCCCTGCGTATTTGCGCACCGGTCCACATCTTCCAGCGCTGGGCGCTGGAGCCCGTCGAGATCGACGGCATTTCGTTCAAGCGCGGCGACAAGGTGAGCCTCATTCTGGCGGCAGCCAATCTCGACCCGACAAGATTCAGTGATCCGCTGACGTTCAAGCCTGACCGCAATGAGGCCGCCAACGTGTCCTTTGGCGCGGGTATCCACTTCTGCATCGGGGCGCCGTTGGCTCGGCTCGAACTGAACGTCGTCCTGCCAATTCTCTTCGAGAGACTACCTGGGCTCAGGCTTGCCCGTACACCTGTTGTGAAGGACGTCTATCACTTCCACGGATTGGATCGGCTGGATCTCGCCTGGTAGGCACCAATGGAAAGGGTCCGCGTTCCGGAGAACGCGGACCTCTCTGTCATGCTTCCAACACCTTACGGTTTGGCGTTATTCCGCGGCCTGCAGAGCCGGCACACCGTCGACCGGTTCCGGAGGCAACCTGCCGGCCATGGCCGCAGCAAACCTCGTCTGATCAAGTTCATTTTCCCAGCGGGCGACGACGACCGTCGCGACCGCGTTGCCGACAAAGTTGGTCAGCGCGCGGCATTCCGACATGAAGCGGTCGATACCGAGGATTAGCGCCATACCTGCCACTGGAACCGAGGGCACTACCGAGAGCGTTGCGGCAAGCGTAATGAAGCCGGCACCGGTGATGCCGGCAGCGCCCTTGGAGCTCAGCATCGCGACCAGCAGAAGCAGGATCTGGTCTGCCAGCGTCAGCGGGGTATCCGTCGCCTGAGCGATGAAGAGGGCTGCGAGCGTCATATAGATGTTCGTGCCGTCGAGGTTGAAGGAATAGCCGGTCGGAATGACGAGACCGACGACAGAGCGCTTGCAGCCTGCCTGTTCCATCTTGGCCATGAGGCCCGGAAGCGCGGCTTCCGAAGAAGACGTACCGAGCACCAGCAGCAGCTCCTCCTTGATGTAACGGATCAGCGCAAGGATCGAAAACCCGTTGTAGCGGGCAACCGCACCGAGAACGACCAGAACGAAGAGCAGCGATGTCAGATAGAAGGTACCGATCAGCATTGCCAGGTTTGCAATGGAGCCGATGCCGTATTTGCCGATGGTGAACGCCATGGCGCCGAAAGCGCCGATCGGAGCTGCCTTCATCAGGACCGCCACCAGCTTGAAGACCGGCACCGTCAGTGACTGCAGGAAGTCAGCGACCGGCCGACCGCGATCGCCGACCATGGCAAGCGCGATACCGAACAGGACGGAGAAGAACAGCACCTGAAGAATGTCGCCGTCGGCAAAAGCACCAACGATCGTGTTCGGGATAATGTTCATCAGGAAGCCCGTGACGGTCGAGTCATGAGCCTTTTCCGCGTAGCTTGCGACGGCCTTGGTATCCAGCGTCGCCGGATCGATATGCATGCCGGCGCCCGGCTGTATCACGTTGGCCACCAGCAGGCCGACAGCCAATGCCAGCGTCGAAAAGACGAGGAAGTACAGCATCGCCTTGCCGGCAACGCGTCCAACCTTCTGCAGGTCCGACATGCCGGCGATGCCGGTTGCAACGGTCAAGAAGATGACGGGGGCGATGATCATTTTGACGAGCTTGATGAAAGCGTCGCCGAGCGGCTTCAGAGCCGTGCCGATATCGGGATAGAAATGACCGAGCAGGATGCCAGCACAGATGGCGGCAAGAACCTGCACGTAGAGAAGCCGATAGAAGGGAACCTTGCCGCGCGGCTGCGCGACTGGAAGTGCTGCACCCATGATGTCCTCCATGTGCCCCAAAACCAACGGTGGCCTCCCGGGGCGATTGCGTTACCAATTCAACAGCCACGCGGCTGTTGCGGAGGTTTTGCAACATGCGTGCCAAGTTGCGACGCCGCTATTAAGATATTGATTTCGCAACAGTCTATTGTTCGTCCGCGCCGTAAAGCAAAAGAGATGAGCGCATTTTCGCACAAATTGATTTGACGTGAGTGCGGAATTACGCACAGAGTGAACAATGCTTCAATCCTCGTCGAGATCGGATTTCGGTTCCTTCCACCGTGCCAGCCGGCGGGTACGGCGAACGTGGATCCTCTTTGCTTCGGTTTCGGCAGCGCTGATCCTTGCCACGCTGTTCGGCGCGACCGTCTATGGGCGTCGCGCCGCCATCGATACGATTGTGAGCCAGAGCCGGACCGATGCGAGCCTGAAGGTGGCGCTGCTCAACGCCGTTCTGGAGAGGCCACGCGCCCTGCCCCTGCTTCTTGCCGAGGACCAGCAGGTTCTCGATGGCCTCTCGTCCAAAAGCAGCGATGCAATCGACATCTTGAACCGGAAGCTGGAGCGACTTGTCACGGGAACGCAGGCCGCGGTGCTCTACGTCATTGGTCCCAACGGTATCGCTGTCTCCTCGAGCAACTGGCGGGAGCCCATCAGCTTCGTCGGCAACGACTACGCCTTCCGCGATTACTTCCGAAAGGCGATGGATGAAGGAACCGCCGAGCATTTTGCCCTAGGCAGTGTCAGCAAGCGCCCTGGCCTCTACATTTCGCGCCGCGTCGGCAGTGCGGCGGCGCCCCTTGGCGTCGTGGTCGTCAAGCTCGAGTTCGACCAGCTTGAGAGCGATTGGCGCGATACGCATCGTCCTGTTTATGTCACCGACAATCGCGGCGTTGTTCTGATCACCAGTATCCCCTCCTGGCGTTTTATGATCAACGGTCCGGTGCCTGAGGCTGAGCTTGCCGCCATCCGCAACAGCCAACAGTTCGGCGATGCGCCGTTGGCGAAATTGCCTATCATGCGGCCCCGGCCAATCGATGCCGAGGCCTCGCTTGTTTCCGCCGTTCTTCCCGGCAGTGGCGAAGGCGAATATTTGCGCCTAGCAACGCCAGTTCCCACCACCCCATGGCATCTCGAGTATCTGGTACCGACCGATGCCCCGGTCGCCGCGTCCGTTCGAGAAATGCGCCTACTGTCGCTTGCCGTCCTTCTGCCCATTCTCGCCATCGCAGCGTTTCTCCTATGGAGGCGCCAGGCGGCCGCGACCAAGATCGCGGAAGAACAAGCCATGCGCGAGGAGCTGGAGCGAAGGGTCGTCGAGCGAACCGACGATCTCAGCAGGGCGCGCGACCGTCTGCAGGCCGAAATCTCCGATCACAGGGAAACCGAAGCAAGGCTGCAGGTCGTGCAGCAGGAACTGGTGCAGGCGAACCGGCTCGCGATCCTCGGCCAGGTGGCGGCGGGCGTGGCCCACGAGATCAACCAGCCGGTCGCGACCATACGCGCCTATGCAGACAACGCCCGCGTCTTTCTGGAACGCCGGCAGACGAATCAGGTGGACGAAAACCTGGAGGCGATTGCCGGCCTCACCGAACGGATCGGAGCGATTACCGACGAGTTGAAGGCATTTGCGCGCAAGGGCCGCGTGGCGCCGGAGCCCGTGGAATTGCTGAGTGTTATTGATGGAGCGGTTGTTCTGCTGAAAAGCCGCTTTGCCGGACAACTGGAAGCACTCGATATTCGGCCGCCTCCAGCGAGGCTATGCGTACTCGGCAACCGGATCCGGCTTGAACAGATCCTGATCAACCTGTTCCAGAATGCTTTGGAGGCCCTTGACGGGCGAGCCGACGCGAAGGTCGACGTCTCGGTGACAGAGACAGGCGACGAAGTTGCAATCAAGGTCGCCGACAACGGCCCGGGGATTTCGCCTGACATCCTGAAGTCGCTCTTCACGCCGTTCAATACGTCCAAGGAAAGAGGTTTGGGTCTCGGCCTCGTCATTTCCAAGGACATCGTGGCCGACTATGGCGGCCGCATCGACGTGACGAGCGATGCGAACGGAACCTGCTTTACGGTGCACCTGCGGAAGGCCATGGCATGACCGATGTAACGCCGATTTTTCTCATCGATGACGACAAGGACCTGCTGCGGGCAACGAAGCAGACGCTTGAGCTCGCCGGCTTTTCCGTTTCGGCTTTTTCCGACGCGGGGGAAGCACTGGCGGCATTGAGCCCGGAATTCGCAGGCGTCGTAGTTTCCGATATCCGGATGCCTGGGATCGATGGCCTGCAGCTCTTCGGTCGCGTGCGACAACGGGACGAGGATCTGCCGGTCATCCTGGTCACAGGACATGGCGATATTCCGATGGCGGTGAAAGCCATGCAGGACGGAGTCTATGATTTCATCACCAAGCCGTTCGCGACAGACCGGCTCATCCAGAGCGTGCGGCGCGCCGCCGAAAAGCGTCGTCTCGTGATGGAAAACAGGTCTCTGCGCAAGGCGACCGAAGAGGCACGCGACGACCTTCCGCTGATCGGCCAGACGCCGGCGATGGAGCGGCTGCGCCACACCCTGCGACAGATTGCCGACACCGATGTCGACGTTCTCCTGATGGGAGAAACCGGCAGCGGCAAGGAGGTCGTGGCAAGCCTGCTCCACCGCTGGAGTCGACGCGCATCCGGCAATTTCGTCGCACTCAACTGCGGTGCGCTGCCGGAAAGCGTGGTTGAAAGCGAGCTGTTCGGTCATGAGCCCGGCGCCTTCACCGGCGCGCAGAAAAAGCGCATCGGTCGCATCGAGCATGCGAGCGGCGGAACGCTTTTTCTCGACGAGATCGAGAGCATGCCGCCGGCAACCCAGGTGCAGATGCTGCGTGTGCTCGAGATGCGCGAGGTTACGCCGCTTGGCACCAACGAGGTCCGACCGGTCGACCTGCGTGTTGTCGCCGCCTCCAAGATCGATCTCAGTGATCCCCGCCAGCGTGGCGACTTTCGTGAGGATCTTTATTATCGGCTCAATGTCGTGACGATCTCGATCCCGCCACTCAAGGAGCGAAGGGATGACGTTCCGCTGCTTTTCGGCTACTTCGCCGAGCGCGCCGCGAGCCGCTTCAAGCGAGACGTGCCCACGATCCCCTCGTCGATCCATCGCCACCTGCGGGAATACGACTGGCCGGGCAACGTGCGCGAACTGTCACATTTTGCCGAACGGTTCGTGCTCGGCGTCGGGCAGGTCTCGGATCGTGCTCCGGCAGCAGAACCGGAGACGGATGGAGCCTTGTCGCTTCCGGACCGGCTCGAACGCTACGAGGCCCACATCATTCGCGAAGCTCTGAACGCCAATGACGGCGACGTCCGCCGCACGATCGCGGACCTCGGCATTCCCAGGAAGACATTCTACGACAAGCTCCAGCGCCACGGCATCGTCCGCAGCGATTTCGCCTCTTCCGACAGAAGCTAGCCCCTGTGACCGCCGTGCCGATCGGTGACCAGACCTTCGCCTTCCGCCACGCAGTCAAAGGCGGACGACATAATCCTTGCGAGTCGTTTCAACCACTTCCCAGGTTCCCCTAAAGCCGGGCCTGAGGATCATCCGATCGCCTGCGCGAAGATGCACAGCGTCACCACCGTCCTCCGTGACAACAGAGTGGCCCGAAAGCACGTTGAAATATTCCCACTCGTCATAGGCGATCCGCCACTTGCCGGGCGTCGCCTCCCATATGCCGGAATAGAGGCCGCCATCGGCCTCCTCCAAGTTCCAGGTTTTGAACTGCGGGTCGCCGGCCAGTATGCGGTCGGCATCCGGGGCGCCGAACTCCGGTTCGACGCCGTTGATGTCAAAAGTCAGGTAGTTTGCCATTGCCTCAAATCTTCGCCAGCGATTGCTCGAGATCGGCGATGATATCCTTCACGTCCTCGATGCCAACCGAAAGGCGAACGACGTCGGGCCCGGCGCCGGCGGCGATCCTTTGCTCGTCCGTCAATTGCCGGTGCGTGGTCGATGCCGGATGGATCACGAGCGAGCGTGTGTCGCCAATGTTGGCGAGATGCGAGAACAGTTCCAACCCCTCGACCAGCGTCTTGCCGGCCTCGTAGCCGCCCTTGACACCAAAGGTGAAGACGGAGCCGGCGCCCTTCGGCGAATAGCGCTGCTGCAGCGTGTGGTTCGGGTCGTCCTCGAGGCCGGCATAATTCACCCAGGCGACCTTGCTGTGCGCCTTCAACCACCCTGCGACGGCTATCGCGTTATCGCTGTGGCGCTGCATGCGCAGCGGCAACGTCTCGATGCCGGTCAGGATCAGGAATGCATTGAAGGGAGAAATGGCCGGACCGAGATCGCGCAGGCCAAGCACGCGGCAGGCGATGGCAAATGCGAAATTGCCGAATGTCGAATGCAGGACCACGCCGTTATATTCCGGCCGCGGGCTAGACAGCATCGGATAGTTGCCGGACTTCGACCAATCGAAGGTCCCGCCATCGACGATCATGCCGCCCATGGAGTTGCCGTGACCGCCCAGGAACTTCGTCAGTGAATGCACGACGATATCGGCACCGTGTTCGATCGGCCGGATGAGATAGGGGCTCGCCATGGTGTTGTCGACAATCAGAGGCAGGCCATGCTTGTGCGCCACTGCCGCGATCGCAGCGATGTCGACGAAGGTACCGCCGGGGTTTGCGAGGCTCTCGATGAAGATTGCCCGCGTCTTGCCATCGATCTGGCTTTCGAAGC
Source organism: Rhizobium sp. 57MFTsu3.2 (assembly GCF_012932765.1). Taxonomy (NCBI): domain Bacteria; kingdom Pseudomonadati; phylum Pseudomonadota; class Alphaproteobacteria; order Hyphomicrobiales; family Rhizobiaceae; genus Rhizobium; species Rhizobium sp. 57MFTsu3.2. The sequence continues at coordinate 36,925 of NZ_JDWI01000011.1, read as the reverse complement.
TCGCGGGATCCGCGGAATCTGCCCAGCGAACCTGCCAGCCGTAATTATCGAAGGCATGACCGAACTGGTTGATAGAGCCTCCGTACAGGCGCTTCGCGGCCACGAAATTCTCGCCGGGGCGCATCAGCGTGTGAAAGACAATCACTTGGGCCGCATGGCCGGACGCAACGGCAAGCGCCGCGGTGCCACCTTCGAGTGCCGCGACGCGCTCTTCGAGCACGGCCTGGGTCGGGTTCATGATCCGGGTGTAGATGTTGCCGAACTGCTGCAGACCGAAGAGGGCCGCCGCGTGATCCGAATCGTTAAAGACAAAAGCCGTCGTCTGGTAGATCGGTGTCGCGCGTGCGCCGGTCGTGGGGTCGGGCTGTGCCCCCGCATGAACTGCCAACGTATTGAAACCCGGACCGCTCTTGGCCATGAAATCCTCCCATTCAGCTTGATCGAATGGCGGCGAGCATAGCGAACAACCGCGAAAAGTTAATCGCGTTCTTTTTCAACCCAGGCACGTTATTTGGAAAATCCAACCACTCAGCCGATGAGGCGGGGATACTCAATTGCCGGGCAGCGATCCATGGCGACCTTGATGCCGGCAGCCTCGGCTCTTGCCGCTGCCGCATCGTCACGTACACCAAGCTGAGACCATATCACCTTCGGCCGCGGGCTCATTGCCAATGCCTCGTCGACAACACCCGACAGAAATTCCGAAGCCCGGAAGACCTCGACCATATCGACCAATACCGGGACATCGGCAAGCCGAGCGTAGACCGTCTGGCCATGGATCTGCTTACCTGCCTGACCGGGATTCACGGGGATAACGTTGTACCCCCGAGACAGCAGATAGCCCATCACGCCATTGCTCGGTCGCGCGGGGTTCGGTGACGCGCCCGTCAGGGCAATCGTCTTCACGGAACGCAGAATACCGAGGATGTAGTCATCCTCATACCTATCGTGATTCAAGGACTTCGCCTCCAATAACAATCGCGTTTACTTCGGGGTTGGTTGAAACCAGGCTGATCGTTTCAGCGTATATAGGAATTAGGACGCAGCAGGAGGATTTTCCCATGAAAAAATTGGTTGTCGCGATCGCCTTCGTCATGGCCGCCTCCCCGGCACTGGCCATTTCGAGATACAATGCGCTCGGCATGAGCTGCCAGGCAGCGCGCGCGGCGATCCATAACGAGGGCGCCGTGATCCTTCGGTATCCGTCGAAACGAGTGAGCGGCATGACATTGTTCGACCGCTACATTCGCAACAGCAACTATTGCGACCCCAATCAATATGCTGAATGGACGACCATTCCTACGAAGGACAATCCGAGGTGTCGCGTGCTGAACTGCCAGAATATAGACAACTTAGACGGGATGTTTATCATTCCCGATTATTCGCTGTAAAAGCTTGTTTCTGCTGTCCCAAATCGCGACGCTTTAGCCTCGCGGGCTCAAGCGCGCGCGTCACAAAATTTCGGCTAAGCGATGGATTCCGTGATGGCTTTTGTCACAGTTTTGTGAGAATCTGCGGTGGCAAATCCGTAGCCTCCGTCACCGTTCTATGTATATCCTGTATATGTTCACATATGTTCTTGCATATGTTAGCAACGCCTCATGGTTGAACAGGCGACCATCGAGCAAATACCTCTGGTGTACGTTCCTCTTTTATCGATTTGAGGGCCAGCATCCTCAGGTTGCTTGACGGGCGACCGGGAGCCAGTGTGGTCCGTCCTGTCATCGAACGGGATTGATTTTTACCAAGAGCGGCGTAACAACAATTCCACAATCGCTGTTTTCACACCGCCCGGTGGTCTTTTTGCCAATCCACGTCATTTTGCTCGTTCTATTTGGTGCCCTGTTGCACGCGACATGGAACGCCATGATCAAGGCGGGCACGGACAAATCGCTCGATGCCAGCCTCATTTCGGCAGGCGGTGCCGTGTGCGCTCTTCCCTTCCTGATGTTCCTGCCATTGCCGAACTCGGCCGCATGGCCATTCATCGGCGCTTCCGCTGTTCTCCAGTTCGCGTATTTTCAGCTCGTCGCAGGCGCATATCGCGCAGGCGACATCGGCCTTGTCTATCCGCTGATGCGCGGGTGCGCTCCGCTGCTGATTGCGGCCACCAGCGGTTTCATCCTGAACGAGACACTGTCGACCGGCTCGCTCCTCGGCACGATGACGATCTGCGCCGGTATCCTGACGCTGGCCTTCGAGGCGCGAAAAGGCAGCGGCCACGCGATCAGGCTGGCCCTCGCCAATGCCTGCGTGATTGCGACCTACACCTATGTCGACGGTGTCGGCGCCCGCGTCTCGGGCAATGCCATCTCCTATACGCTATGGATGTCGCTGCTGCCGCCGGTATTGCTATTCACCTGGGCGATCTCCAAGCGCGGCGCCGTCGCAGTCGCCATGCATGTCCGCTACAACTGGTGGCGCGGCCTGATCGGTGGCGGCGGATCGATCGCGTCCTACGGCCTCGCCCTTTGGGCGATGACCAAGGCCCCGGTGGCAACTGTTGCGGCGCTGCGCGAGACGTCGATCCTCTTCGCCCTGCTGATCTCAGTCATCGTTTTGAAGGAAAAGGCCAGTCCCTGGCGCTATCTCGCCGGCGCAATCATCGCCGCAGGCGGGCTGATCCTGAAACTCGGCTAGCTATTCGCCGGTCCACTGCGGCATGCGCTTGGACAGGAAGGCCCCAATCCCCTCCTCGGCATCGGCGGTCAGCATATTGTCGACCATGACCTGAGCAGCATAGCCGTAGGCTTCCTCGACGGGCATTTCGAGCTGGCGGTAGAATGCCTCCTTGCCGATCTTCAGCGTCAACGGCGATTTGCTTGCAATGACGGACGCGTATTTGGTGACGACCTGCGTCAGATATTGCTTCGGCACGATGCGGTTCACCAGGCCGAAATCCTTCGCGGTCGAGGCGTCGATCGTCTCACCGGTGAGCAACATCTCCATCGCCTGCTTGCGATGCGCCGCGCGGGACACGGCCACCATGGGGGTCGAGCAGAACAGGCCGATATTGACGCCGGGCGTACAGAAGGTTGCCGTATCGGTGCAGATCGCAAGATCGCAGGAGGCGACAAGCTGGCAACCGGCAGCCGTTGCGAGGCCGTCGATCTCGGCGATGACAGGCTTTGGCAAGCGGGTGATTTCGAGCATGAGATCAGCGGCCAGCGCAAAGGTTTCTTCGAAGAATGCCTCGCCGCCGTCCTCATCGGCCCGATGCGCGGTCAATTCCTTGAGGTCGTGGCCGGCAGAGAAGACATTGCCGGTCGATGCGATGATGACCACGCGAACGGCAGCGTCCTCGGCGGCGCTCTGGAGCTCACCGATCAGGGTCTCCATGACGGCGATCGAGAGCGCATTTGCAGGCGGATTGCTGAGCGTCAGCCGCAGGATGCCATCGCTCAATTGCGGGATGACGAGCGCGCCCTCGCCCGCTTTGCTCGGGTCCTTCCGAAAGGATACGACTTCGGCCATGGTCTAACTCCCTGCATTGCTATTTCGTGCTAATTGTTCTGCCACAGGCGACAAGCAATTTCGAGGCAAACTCATGCAGCCGGTCATGACGATCGACGAGCTCCACCGTTTTCTGGATACGGACTTTCCGCAGATCCACACGGGTGGGCGCGTATTTGCGATCACCGAGATCACACCCGGCAGCGTCTCGATGCGGCTGGACCCGAGCGAGAGGCACTTGCGCCCCGGCGGCACCGTCTCCGGACCAGCCCTTTTCACCTTGGCGGATGTGACGGCCTATGCAGCAGTATTGGCGCATATCGGGCCGGTGGCGCTGGCGGTTACCGCCAATCTCAACATCAATTTCCTGCGCCTGCCGAAGCCTAGACCGACGACTTGCACCTGTCGGATTCTCAAGCTTGGCAAGCGGCTCGCCGTCATCGAGGCCTCGATTTTCCAGGAAAGTGCGGACGAGTTGATCGCTCATGCGACGGCGACTTACTCCATTCCGCCGCGCGAAATATGAGGTAACACAATACCACATATATAACATATTGATTTTACTGATACATTTTTGCTGCACGCCAATTCGTAAATATTGACCCCAGGCTGCTTTGCCTCTATAAACACCACCAGAAATGCAGCCTTTCCGTGCTGCTTTCTTTTTGGTGCGTCTTCGGACAGCCAAACCAAGCAACAAGAAACGCCCTCTCGCCTTCGGGCCGAGGGATCCAAAAGAGAGTAACAACTATGGCAACCTTCTCCCAGAAGCCTGCAGAGGTGGAGAAGAAGTGGGTCATCATCGACGCCGAAGGGCTCGTCGTTGGTCGTCTCGCTTCCATCATCGCTATGCGTCTGCGCGGCAAGCACAAGGCAACTTTCACGCCTCACGTTGACGACGGCGACAACGTTATCGTCATCAACGCCGACAAGGTCGTTTTCACCGGCAAGAAGTACTCCGACAAGGTTTACTACTGGCACACCGGTTATGCCGGCGGCATCAAGGAGCGTACCGCTCGCCAGCTCATCGAAGGCCGCTTCCCGGAGCGCGTTCTCGAGAAGGCTGTTGAGCGCATGGTTCCGCGCGGCCCGCTCGGCCGTCGTCAGATGAAGAACCTCCGCGTTTACGCTGGTTCCAATCATCCTCATGAAGCACAGCAGCCTGTCGTTCTCGACGTCGCCAAGCTGAACAAGAAGAACGTAAGGAGCGCCTAAGAATGGCTGACCTCTCCTCCCTGAAGGATCTCGGCACGTCCGAAGCAGCTGCTGCTCCGGCTCACGTCCGTAAGGTCGACTCGCTTGGCCGTTCCTACGCGACCGGCAAGCGCAAGAACGCTGTTGCCCGCGTTTGGGTCAAGCCGGGTTCCGGCAAGATCATCGTCAACGGCAAGGAATTCGCGGAATACTTCGCACGCCCGGTTCTGCAGATGATTCTGCGTCAGCCGATCGTCGCTGCTGCCCGTGACGGCCAGTTCGACATCGTTGCAACGGTTGCAGGCGGCGGTCTTTCCGGCCAGGCCGGCGCCGTTCGTCACGGTCTTTCCAAGGCCCTCACCTACTTCGAGCCGGGCCTGCGCTCGGTCCTGAAGAAGGGCGGCTTCCTGACCCGCGACAGCCGCGTTGTTGAACGTAAGAAGTACGGTAAGGCCAAGGCCCGCCGTTCGTTCCAGTTCTCCAAGCGTTAATCGCTGCGGAATATCGACTACGAAAGGCCGGGCGCTTCGCCCGGCCTTTTTGTTTGGTGGCTGCTTGAAGCGGCCCGTTCCCTTGCCAGTTCTACTGCATTCCAGGCGCTTCACGCGCATCCCAAGGGAGGCAGGAATGACCAAGCAAGCAATCTATGTCGAACTGAAAGCAAAATCCGGCAAGGAAGAAGAAGTGGCGACGTTCTTGAAGAGCGCGCAGGCGCTTGTCGAACAGGAGCCCGGTACCGTGACGTGGTTTGCCATTCGCTACGACCAGAGCACATTCGCCATCTTCGATACCTTTGACGATGAGGCAGGCCGGCAGGCGCATTTGAACGGCAAGCTGGCCGCGACGCTGATGGCACGAGCAGCTGAACTGCTTGCCGAAGCGCCGCAACTGAAGACACCCGAGGTGTTGGCCGACAAGCTGCCGGGGTAAAACCAGTTTGGCCGAGCGACCAGAACCGTTTTGGCCTTTCGGTTTGAGATTCGTTTCTGGTAGGCATAGCGACCAACACCCTCGAGGAGCATCTCTTGGCCAACAAGTCGATCGACCACGCATTCACGGCAACGAGCCTCACATCGGCCGCCAGCGACCCCACCTTCGCCGGGGCGCTGTCGTTCATGCGTCGCCGCTTCACCAAGGAACTGGCCGACGCGGATGCGGTCGTCTGGGGCATCCCTTTCGATGCCGCGACATCCAATCGGCCGGGCACGCGGTTCGGACCGCAAGCGATACGGCGTGCGTCGGCGATCTTCGACAACGACCCGCAATATCCATTCAACCGCGATCTCTTTGCCGAGATGGCCGTGATCGACTATGGCGACTGCTTGCTCGACTACGGCAACCACCACGAGACGCCCGCAGCAATCGAACGGCAGTCGAAGGCGATTGTCGACAGCGGTGCATTCATGCTGACCCTTGGCGGCGATCATTTTGTCACCTGGCCGATCCTCAAGGCGCATGCCGCCAAGCACGGACCGCTAGCACTCGTCCAGTTCGATGCGCATCAGGACACCTGGTTCGACGACAACAGGCGGATCGATCATGGCTCGTTCGTGGCGCGGGCCGCGCGGGACGGCATCATCGATCCCGATCGGTCGATCCAGATCGGCATCCGCACCCACGCACCCGAGGATTTCGGCATTCATATTCTCTACGGCCATCAGCTTGAGGAGATGACTCCGAGCGATATCGCCTCGACGATCATCTCGCATACCCGCGGCGCGCCGGCCTACCTGACCTTCGATATCGATTGCCTCGATCCCGCCTATGCGCCCGGCACCGGTACGCCTGTGGCAGGTGGTCCCTCGAGCGCCAAGATTCTCTCGGTGCTGCAGCGTCTGCACCAGCTGGATATCCGCGGCGCCGACGTCGTCGAGGTCTCGCCGCCCTACGATCATGCGGACATCACCGCCATTGCGGGGGCGACGGTCGCGATGTATATGCTTGGCCTACATGCCGAGCGCCGCGCAAGCGCGTCACACGGCTGACTCATCCCTCTTACAAAATGATTCCGGACTTCTTTCTAACCTGTTGAAAGTGTGAGCGAGACAATGGCACCGAAGATCTTCATCGATGGCGAACATGGCACGACGGGCTTGCAGATCCGCACGCGCATGGCCGGCCGCCGCGATGTCGAGCTTCTGTCGATCCCGGAAGCGGAGCGTCGCAACGCCGCGATGCGCGAGGACATGCTGAACAGCGCCGATATCGCGATCCTCTGCCTGCCCGACGACGCTTCGAAGGAAGCGGTGCAGATGGTCTCGGGCAACAACAACGTGCGTGTCATCGACACCTCCACGGCGTTCCGTGTCAATCCTTCCTGGGCCTATGGCTTCGCGGAGATGGACAAGGAGCAGGCAGAGACGATCAAGGCGGCGCGTTTCGTCGCCAATCCGGGCTGCTACCCCACCGGCGCGATCGGCCTCATCCGGCCGATGCGCGCTGCCGGCATTCTGCCCGACGGCTATCCGGTCACGGTCAATGCGGTCTCCGGCTACACCGGCGGCGGCAAGCAGATGATCGCGCAGATCGAGGATCAGAGCCGGGAGGATGCGATCACCGCGCCGCACTTCCTCTACGGGTTGACGCTGGCACACAAGCACGTGCCCGAGATGAAGATCCACGGCCTGCTGGATCGCGCACCGATCTTCTCGCCGTCTGTCGGCAAGTTCCCGCAGGGCATGATCGTTCAGGTACCGCTGCATCTCGACGATCTTGCCGAGGGCACGACGCTCGAAAGCATCCACGCTGCTCTTGTCGCTCACTATGCGGGCCAGGACATCGTGACGGTGGTGCCGCTGGACGAGAGCCGCAAGCTCCCCCGTATCGATGCCGTCGAGCTTGCCGGCAAGGACACGATGAAGCTCTTCGTGTTCGGCACGCCGGGTGCGTCTCAGGTCAACCTCGTTGCGCTGCTCGACAACCTTGGCAAGGGTGCCTCGGGCGCCGCGGTTCAGAACATGGACCTGATGCTCGCCTCCTAATCCCGGAACCGATCATGTCGCTTGAGACGCTGCTGGCGAACACGAGCGCGTGGTTTGTTGCCGCCCTACCAGACCGCGGCATTTCATCGCTCGTCGCCATAGCCTTGATTGCGGGACTGGCACGCGGCTTCTCCGGATTCGGCGCGGCGCTGATCTTCGTTCCGCTTGGCGGCGCAATCATAGGTCCGAAGCTGGTATCGCCCGTCCTGCTCGTCATCGATGGCCTGGCGACGCTTGGTATGATTCCCCCGGCTTGGCGCAGCGCAAACCGGCGTGAAGTCTTCACCATGGCAGCGGGCGCGGTGCTTGGCGTGCCTGCCGGGACGGCAGCGCTGGCGCTGGTGGATCCGCTGACGTTGCGCTGGGCGATCACCGCGATCGCCATTTGCCTGCTTGCGTTGCTGGTTTCCGGGTGGCGATACCATGGCGAGCCACTGGTCTCGCTGACCTCCACGACAGGTCTCGTTGCCGGCCTCTTCAGCGGCGCTGCCCAGCTCGGTGGACCGCCGGTCGTTGCCTATTGGCTCGGCGGCAAGACCGATTTTGCCCGGGTGCGGGCAAACGTCATTCTCTATTTCGCGATCTCCACCTGCTTCAGCGTCGTCAGCTACTATTTTGGCGGGCTGTTCGTTGAGGCCGTGTTTGCCCTGACGATCGTTATCCTGCCGAGTTACACCATCGGTCTCTATGCCGGCTCGAAACTGTTCGGGCTCGCCAAGGAGAGCACGTTCCGAATGATCTGTTATCTGCTGATCGCAGCCTCCGCCATCATGGGAATGCCGCTGCTCGATGGGGTCCTCCGGTAGGGTCCAACACACCGCCGAATGGCGGAGCGCGAAGCCGCGCAACCGTCGTTGATCAATGGTCCACTGCCGCATAAAGTCGTGCCCGACCTTGGGGGAGCGCGCATGAGTGCAGTCGTCCTGTTCGGTGTTGCCTTTATCGGCGGTACGGTTCTCGTAACGCTGGTCTTCTATTTTGTGATGCGTCTGATCATGGGCGGCGATCCGACTGGCAAGGACAGAGAGCTAGCCGGCGCCATCGTCATGCGAATATCGTCGCTGCATGCGCTGATCCTGGCGCTCGTCTTCGCCCAGGAGATGATCGAGTACCAGCAACTGAAGTTCGAAAGCGTCACGGAAGCGAACGCAATCGCAGACGTGTATTTCGACGCTGATCGCTACGGCGTCAACGAGAAGGCGCCCATCCAGCAAGCGCTCTTCGAGTATGTGCAGATCGTCGTCGACGAGGAGTGGCGCATGCTTGGAGACACTGGGCAGCTATCGCCCACGGCGTGGAACAAGTGGGACAGCGTCTATCAGCGGGTGCTCGACCTGACGCCGACCAATGTGCGCCAGCAAAGCATTCGCGAACATATGCTTGGTGATGTGCACCGTATCGCGGAGGCGCGGGACAAGCGTGAAAACAGCGGCACCGATTCCATCAGCATCATCTTCTGGTTCGCGGCGATTTCGGGGCTCGTGTTCATGGCGCTCGGCTACTATCCCTACCCGCCGGATGCGCGAAACCTGCTGCTGCTTTCGGTGCTCGGCGCGTTCACCGGCATCATTCTTTTCTTCATCTACGCGTTCTCAGACCCCTACAACCCGCCGGCTACGATGAAGCCGACGGCGTTCGAGCGCCTGCTCGATGAATTGGCAAACCCTCCGCCCTCCGGATAGCTGACCTATCGAGCCATCAGCGGCGAGCGCGTCTTCAGGACCAACGCGTCCCCCGGTCCATGCACCGCCGCGTAGAGCAGGCCTGCGAGGAAGGTGAAGTGATCCACGAAGAAACCGAACTCCGCCTGATTCGCGCTCCAATGGCTTGGGCCATGGAAGGCGAAGGCCAGGAATATCACGTAGATGCCGGCCAGAACCGAGGCTTCCGAGAAGAAGGCTCCCGTCAGGAATGCCAGCGTCAGGGCAAGTTCGAAGAACGCCGCTATCCACGCCAGGAAGAGCGGGAAAGGAAAGCCCGCCGCGGCGATATAGCTCGCGGTGGCTTGTATATCCATGAACTTGAAACTCATGGCCATCGCGAAAATGGCGCCGAAGATCAGTCGCGCCAGCAGAATTGCGAACGTTTTGCTCATGCTATCTCTCCCTCGGCCCGAAGCCGTTCGTTGTCCAAATTTCCGGCTTTCTGCGTCCCGCGATTGCGGTTCTACTAACCTTCCCCCATAGGACGCAGCGGGACCTTCTCTCCCGACATCCAGCCGCCATTATTTTCGACAGCGCAATTCCGAGAGCGTCATGCCCACGCCAGGTAATCGGCCAGCACGTCTTCGATGACCTGCCAAGATCTCCTGACGTCTACGGGATTTGCGCCGGCCATGCCGGCGGCGACGATCAGGGCCTTCCATAGCGTCCATCCGCGGCCGCGTGCCCACGTCCCCACGTCGAGCGGACGTGCCTTTCGAAACACCTGGCGGCTCTGTCCCTCGAACATGTGCCAGGTGATTGCGAGATCACAGGCGGGGTCGCCGACGCCCGACGTCCCGAAATCGATCACGGCATCGAGGCGACCGTTCCTGACTAGAAGGTTGCCATAGGCGACGTCGCCATGAAACCACACAGGCGCGCCTTGCCACGAAGTCGAAAGCGCGGCTTCCCAGACGTCCGTCGCCAGTTGCGTGTCGATCCGACCATCCAAACGCACAAGCGCCTCGCGCGTTTGCGCGTCGTAGACATACAGCGATCCGCCGCGAAAAAAGTTGTGCGAGCCGGGCGGAGGTCCCCCTCTGGCGTCCACCGCCTGCAACGCATCGAGGAAACCGGCCAGGGTGGTGGCGAACTCACTGAGGTCGTCGATGCGTTCCGTCAGCGCCGTCTCACCGTCACGCCACTCATAAACCGACCACGGCCAGGGATAGCTCTCGTCCGCCCTCCCCATCGCCAGAGGCACGGGTATCGGCAGAGGCAGCTGCGGCGCAAGAACCGGCAGCCACTGCTGCTCCTTGGCGACCTGTTCGGCATAGTGAGCAGCGCTCGGCAACCGAACCGTCATCGCCGTGCCAAGGTGGAATGTCCTGTTGTCCCATCCGCCGAACTCGACGGGCCGGATCGCCAGATCAGCCCACTCCGGAAACTGCGTGGCAATCAGCCGACGCACGAGCGCGGTATCGATTACTGGGCCATCCATTGTTCTGGCAGTCCTCCCTGAAGGTGCCGGCATAATGTCGGCCTTTCCCAGCAGAGATCAATCCTAAGGTTGTCTTCGACCTTTCGACTTTGAATCAAGACCCTGAGAAGATGAATCCAAGCTCGCCGCTAATCGCCTGAAATTCATGGTATTTCTCCGGCGCCGCCGCCTTCGTCGGATCCGCGTCTTTATGCGATTTCTATATCACGCTGCTTGTACTCGAATGGAATTCCTACCGTGAATGGCGTTAGCCTTCCCATGAAATGCGAAGGTTGAAAGCCATGCGAGATTTCATGCTACCCAATGCCCCGATCCCCCGCCCGCGCCGCCCGGCACCGAAACGGCAGATGCGCGAGCGACGCACGGCCCAGGCGCTCATCCTGTTCGGGGTCGTGCTTGCCGCTGTTGAACTCTACGTCATTCTGGGCGGCCTTTGAGCGCAGCATGCCAGCTGACAGACCGTTGCGCCTCGGCGCCACCACGACCGCGCTCATCACGCCGTTTCGCGACGGAGCACTCGACCTTCCCGCACTGGAACGACTGGCGGAGCGACAGATCCGCGGCGGTGTCGACGGGCTTGCCGTCTGTACACTGACCGGAGAAGGACCGACCCTCACCAGAAGCGAGCGCGCCGCAGTCATCCGGACCTGTGTCCGCGTTGCCGGCGATCTTGTTCCCGTCATTGCCGCAACCGGCACGAACGCTACGGCAACGACGATCACCTTTACGCTAGACGCCGAGGAGCTTGGCGCCAGTGCTGCCCTAGTGACGCTTCCGTACTATTCCAAGCCTGGACAGAAGGGCATTGTCGGTCACTTCGCTCAGCTCGCGACCGCAACGAGCCTTCCCTTGATCGTCGAAAACAACCCGATGCGCACGGCAATCGATATGACCTTGCCGACACTCGCCGCGCTCGCCGATATCCCGTCAATCGTCGGCTTGGCCCTTGCGGAGGGCAACGCCGTCGCTACGTGCCCGGTGCCCTTCTGGCGTCAACGCTTCCTGCTTCTTTCCGATCGCGACGCAACGGCCCTCTCCTTCCTCGGCAGCGGCGGCAACAGCATCATCTCGGCTGGCGCGAACGTGTACCCGCGTCTGTATGCCTCGCTGCAGCAGGCGGCGCTCGGCGGCAATCTCCCAGCTGCGCGCTTGCTCGATGACAGGCTGGCCCCACTGACAGGAGCGCTAGGCCCCGAGGCCGACCCCGCTGCAATCAAGAACGCGTTGCGGACATTGTTGCCGATCGATCCGGAAGTCCGAATGCCGCTTCTGGCCCTGGATGCCGATGGAGAACAGCTTATTTCGCAGGCGCTCTCGCGCGTTTCCGAGATTCAAGATGCCGCTTTATATATATGATATTTTTATATTTTCCTGATCACCGGCCAATGGAAGGCGAATGCGAGTACCACTACCTTCCTGAGCGTGGCACAGCGCTGCAATCCAGCGCAGAAGACAATTCGAAAGGAAATTCGATGCCCTCTCTTCAATCTGCGTCCGCAATCGAACCCCTCCAACGCCAGGGTTCTGCACGCTTCACCATCGGCCAAGACCGAAATGGCCGCTGGGTCGTGCAGGACCGCAAAGGGCTCGTTGGAGGCGTCTTCATCAGCGAACACGCAGCACGCCATTTCGCAGCCGATGAATGCGATCACAAGCCCGAGCAGATTTGCCGCGCCGCGGATGGCATCGTCCTGCAGTTCGGCGCGCTAGAGCGCGGCGAAAAGGAAATCCACTGATACATCGTGATTGGTGGCGGGCCAGCTGGCCCGTCGCCAATGGCAAACGCTTCCTTAACTGGAAGGGCCTATGGTGCTGGCGTAGAGAAGATGCCACGAGACCATGCCGAAACCAAACTTTCGCTTTACCCACTACGATCTGAAGGAACAGCGCGCCGGGACGATTATCGAGGTGACGTTGAACGCGGTGGCGAATGTGCGCCTGATGACTGCGCCGAACTATCAGCGCTTCACCGAAGTCCTCGACTTCAAATATGTCGGCGGCGTCGCGCGGAAGTCTCCCATCCGTCTGTCCATTCCCGACAGCGGACATTGGCATCTGGTCGTGGACATGGAAGGCCATCATGGCCTTGCGGAATCAGCGGTGAAGCTCGTCGCTCCCGCAGGGCAGATGCGAGCCTCCTGATCAGCGCTGATTGCGCTCCTTCCTGAGCTTTGCCCACCATTCAAGGCGTTTGCGGATATCCCGCTCGAAGCCGCGTTCTGGTGGATCATAAAAGGTCTGTCGGCCCATTTTCTCCGGGAAGTAATCCTGGCCCGAAAAGGCGTCCGGCTCGTCGTGATCGTAACGATAGCCCTCGCCGTAACCCTCGCCCTTCATCAGCTTCGTCGGCGCATTCAGGATGTGCTTCGGCGGCAGAAGCGAACCATTCTGCTTGGCGGCCATGGTCGCGGCCTTGAAAGCCGTATAGACGGCGTTCGACTTCGGTGCGGTCGCGAGATAGACGCAGGCCTGCGCCAATGCCAGTTCGCCTTCGGGTGAGCCCAGGTAGTCGTAGGCGTCCTTCGCCGCGTTGCAGATCACCAGCGCCTGCGGGTCGGCAAGGCCGATGTCCTCGACAGCCATGCGAACGAGGCGCCTGCCTAGATAAAGGGGGTCTTCGCCGGCGTCGAACATGCGCGCGAGATAGTAGAGCGCTGCATCGGGGTCGGAGCCACGGACGGACTTGTGAAGCGCGGAGATGAGGTTGTAGTGCCCATCCTGGGCCTTGTCGTAGACCGGGGCGCGGCGCTGCACGATGCGCGTGAGGCCCTCCGTATCAAAAGTCTCCTTCTCGCGCGCGGCACGCCATACTTCCTCGGCAAGCGTCAGAACGGCGCGTCCGTCACCGTCCGCCATTCTAAGCAGACTGACGCGGGCGTCTTCCGTCAGCGGCAGCGCCTTGCCTTCGGCAGCCTCGGCACGCTTCATCAATTCTTCGAGGCTTTCATCGTCATGCGACTTGAAGGTCAGCACCCGTGCGCGGGACAGCAAAGCCGCATTGAGCTCGAATGAGGGATTCTCGGTGGTGGCGCCCACGAGGATGACGGTGCCGTCCTCCATCACCGGAAGGAAACTATCCTGCTGCGCCCTGTTGAAACGATGAATCTCATCGACGAAGAGCAGCGTCTGCCGGCCATCCATTCGACGCAGCCGTGCCGCCTCGAATGCCTTCTTGAGATCGGCCACGCCTGAAAAGATCGCGGAGATCTGTTCGAAGGCGAGACCCGCCTCGCCCGACAACAATCGGGCGACAGTCGTCTTGCCGGTGCCGGGCGGCCCCCAGAAAATCATCGAGCCGAGCGAACCGCTCTCGATCATGCGCCGCAACACGCCGTCTTCGCCGGTCAGATGCTCCTGGCCAGTGACTTCCGAAAGCGTGCGGGGCCGCAGGCGATCGGCAAGAGGCCGCCGGTTGGCGACCTCCTCGGGAATGCGCGGTGCAAAGAGATCGTCACTCATCGGAAAAACTGTCGGATTCGCTGGCCATCGCGCTCGATCTCGACGCGCCAGAAGCTGGGATCCTCGTCGGCGATCGCTGCGAGTTCCTTGGTATTCTTCACTTCCGTGCCATTGATCGAGATTATGATGTCTTTTGGCTCAAAGCCGAGGCGAGCGGCAAGGGAGTCTTCCTTCACCTCGGAAACAACGACGCCGGTCGATTCCGAAGGCATGCGCAGCTCGTCGGCAACACGCGGTGAGAGATTTTCGACAACAGCGCCCGTGAAGGGCGTGCGGCCGCCGATCGTACGCTGGTCGCGTGGCGCCGTCTCGGGCGCTCTGTCGAGCGCTAGTGCGATCTGCTGCTCGCGGCCGTTCTCGACCACGGTCAATTTAACCGACTTGCCAAGCCCTACCGTGGTCAGGCGATAGAGCAGCGCATCCGGATGCTCGACCGGAATGCCATCGACGGCGGAGACGATCTGCCCGGCTTTCAATCCGGCCTTGGCCGCCGGGCCACCCTCGGTAACCTTGACGACAAGCGCACCGCGCGCCTTGTTGAGGCCGAGCGCTTCGGCAACCTCGGACGTCACCGCATCGAACGTGGCGCCAACATAGGGCCGCTCGAAGGACTTCACGCCGGCATCCGCAGACGCAAGGAACACCTTCACGAGATTGGCCGGGATCGCAAAGCCGATGCCGTTCGAACCGCCGCCGCGCGAGAAGATCGCCGTGTTGATCCCGATCAGCTCGCCATTCATGTTCATCAGCGCGCCGCCGGAGTTGCCGGGGTTGATCGACGCATCCGTCTGAATGAAGAAGCCAAACTCGTTCTTGACCACCTGATTACGTGCCAGCGCCGAAACGATACCGCTGGTGACCGTCTGGCCGACACCGAAGGGATTGCCGATCGCCAGGACGAGATCACCGACCTCGACGGCATCGGAATTGCCTAGCGCGAGGGTCGGGAAGGTCTCTTTGGTGTCGACCTTGAGGACGGCAAGGTCGACACGGTCATCTCGCAGGACAACCTTGCACGGAAACTCCCGCCCGTCCGAAAGCGCGACCTTGATGTCATCCGCGCCTTCCACGACGTGGTTGTTCGTTACGATCGTTCCGTTCGCCTCGACGATGACGCCCGATCCCAGCGACGACTGCTTCTCGCTTCGGTTCGGCATCTGCTGACCGAAGAACTCTTCAAAGAAGGGGTCGCCCCCGAAAGGAGACTGCCTGCGGACGGTCTTTTCGGCATAGACGTTCACAACGGCGCCTGCCGTCTGCTTGACGAGCGGCGCGAAGGAGAGCTGCATCTCCAACTGGCTCTGCGGTACGGTCTTGGCGGTTTGAGCATTGGCGGAAACCGGCAGCGCAAGCACCAGAGCCACGAGAGGCAGGGCCGTGCGCTTCAACAGGTCATGCATGGGGATTCCTTCTGAAATTCGCTCTTGAACACGTTGTAGCGCCGGACGCTAGAAAGGAAAGAGGGCGGAAGCATGGAAGAACAAGGCAGCTCACGGACTACTGATCAAGCTTCCCAAACTGATTCAAAAACGAACTCTATGCGACTGATATCTAATGCCAAAGGCAAGCCGAAGTCACCCGAAGGAGACATCGCGCTCGAAGCATGTTGCACCTCTGCCCCATTCCTGGTGCCCAAGCTGTTGAAGCGCCGTTCGCCCACCGATTCCTTTAAGCCAAAGCAGGACCCGTCCTTGCCGCGTCGGCCAACTGCATCATGTTTGTCGCTGGACCCAATGAAACAGGAACTGATGCATGAGAGCTTTTCACCCCACGCTTTTCCCCGTCGCAGCATTCACCCTTTCAGCGCTCATGGCAGGCGCTTCCCATGCCGCGAGCTTTGATTGCGACGCAAAGGAACTGAAGCCGGATGAAACAGTGATCTGCGAAAACCGCGCGCTGAACGATGCCGATGTGAAGATGGTAACGACGTTCAACCTGCTGTCTGGGCTTATGGCGATGGGCTCGCGCGGCACCTTGCAGGACGAGCAAACGGCCTGGCTCAAGAAACGCCAGGAATGCGCCGCAGACGCGGCATGCATCAAGGCTGCCTATGACGAGCGCCTGAAACAGCTCGATGAAACCTACAAAAAAATAAACCGGCCGCTTTAGCGACCGGTCTATTTCACATTCTCTTGACAAGAAGCTCAGCGGCTGCCGAGATCGCGAACGGCTCCCCGATCGGCGCTGGTTGCGAAGGCGGCATAAGCCTTCAGCGCCGTCGTGACGTTGCGCTTGCGCTGCTCGGCCGGATGCCAGCCCCTCTCCTCCTGCTCGGCACGACGGTTCGCCAGCTCCTTGTCGTCGACGCGCAGGCTGATGATGCGGTTCGGGATGTCGATGTCGATCATGTCACCTTCGCGAACCAGACCGATCGTACCACCGTTTGCCGCTTCCGGCGAGACGTGGCCGATGGAAAGCCCGGAGGTGCCGCCGGAGAAGCGGCCGTCGGTGATCAGCGCACAAGCCTTCCCGAGGCCCTTCGATTTCAGGTAGCTCGTCGGATAGAGCATTTCCTGCATGCCGGGGCCACCCTTCGGGCCCTCGTAGCGGATGACGACGACATCGCCGGCAACGACCTGGTTCGACAGGATGGCCTTCACGGCCGCGTCCTGGCTTTCGTAGACCTTGGCCGGGCCGGAGAACTTCAGGATGGATTCGTCAACGCCTGCCGTCTTCACAATGCAGCCGTCAAGCGCCAGGTTGCCCTTCAGAACAGCAAGACCGCCGTCCTTCGAGAACGGATGCTCCACGGAGCGGATAACGCCCTTTTCGCGGTCCGTGTCGAGATCGTCCCAACGCGCTTCCTGACTAAAGGCGACTTGGGTGGGGATGCCGCCGGGCGCGGCGCGGTAGAAGTTACGGACCGTCTCGCTGTTGGTGCGGGTAATGTCCCAGCGGTCGATCGCGTCGCCGAGCGTTTCGGCATGGACCGTCGGGCATTCGCGGTTCAGCAGGCCGCCCTTGTCCAGCTCGCCGAGGATCGACATGATGCCGCCGGCGCGGTGAACATCTTCCATATGGACATCACTCTTTGCCGGTGCGACCTTGGAGAGGCAGGGAACGCGGCGCGACAAGGCGTCGATGTCGGCCATCGTGAAATCGATCTCGCCTTCGTGAGCAGCCGCGAGGATGTGCAGGACGGTATTCGTCGAACCACCCATGGCGATATCGAGGGCCATCGCGTTCTCGAACGCCTTCTTGGACGCGATCGTGCGCGGCAGAGCCTTGACGTCGTCCTGCTCGTAGTAACGGCGCGCGAGATCGACGATCAGGTGACCAGCTTCGACGAACAGGCGCTTGCGATCGGCATGCGTTGCGAGCGTCGAGCCGTTGCCGGGCAGCGACAGGCCGAGCGCTTCGGTCAGGCAGTTCATGGAGTTGGCGGTAAACATGCCCGAGCACGAGCCGCAGGTCGGACAGGCAGACCGTTCGATGACCTTGACGTCCTCATCACTGATCTTGTCGTCGGCGGCGGCAACCATGGCGTCGACGAGGTCGAGCGCGTGGGTCTTGCCATGCAGGACGACCTTGCCGGCTTCCATTGGGCCACCGGAGACGAAGACGGTCGGGATGTTGAGGCGGAGTGAGGCCATCAGCATGCCGGGCGTGATCTTGTCACAGTTGGAGATGCAGACCATCGCGTCGGCGCAGTGGGCGTTGACCATGTATTCGACGCTGTCGGCAATCAGTTCGCGCGACGGCAGCGAATAGAGCATGCCGTCATGGCCCATCGCGATGCCGTCGTCGACGGCGATCGTGTTGAATTCCTTGGCGACGCCACCAGCAGCTTCGATTTCGCGGGCCACGAGTTGACCAAGGTCCTTGAGATGGACGTGGCCAGGCACGAACTGGGTGAAGGAGTTCACCACCGCAATAATCGGCTTGCCGAAATCCGAATCCTTCATGCCCGTGGCGCGCCAAAGGCCGCGCGCACCCGCCATGTTGCGGCCGTGGGTCGTGGTTCTGGAACGGTAGGCTGGCATTGGCGTATTCCTTACGTGTCGGAAATCGTCGGCGATTGCGGGTCGCAGGCTTCAAGCGGCCGGGTTGTCGCCGTTTTTTGGAATTGTCCTAATCCAAACGGTGTGGGCTGTCACTACCGGGAAGGCCGAAACCGGTACGCTTCGGCTCCTGGGCACATCGAGCTTATACGGTCACGGCAGTCGTTTCGTTACAGACTATTGCATCAAGCAGCGAACACAAAAAGTTGGCTTTTCGCAGCCGTGCCTGTGGGCATAAACAATGATCTAAAGATGTGTTTAATGCGTTGAAGGTTTATACCGAGCTTACTTGCTCAGGAGGTTTCCGATGCCAGCCTATCGCCCCCCCAAGATCGCATCCTCGGAGATTACGCCGCAACAACTCTATCTGCGCCGCCGCGAATTCCTCGGCGCTGCGACGCTGGGCGCCATGGCGCTGTACGGAGCCGGCAAGGCCAGTGCAGCGGCACTGTCGGTCGTCGAAAGCAAATATACGGTCGATGAGAAGACGACACCCCTGAAGGACGTCACGACCTACAACAATTTCTACGAATTCGGCCTGGATAAGGGCGATCCCGCTGCGCTCTCCGGCGACTTTAAACCGCTGCCTTGGACGATTAAGGTTGACGGCATGGTCAACAAGCCCGGCACGTTCGATGTCGAAGCGCTGATCAAGGAATTCCCGATCGAGAGCCGCACCTACCGCATGCGTTGTGTCGAGGCGTGGTCGATGGTCATTCCGTGGGATGGCTTTCCGCTTGCTTCCCTGCTCAACAAAGTCGAGCCGCTCGGAAGCGCAAAGTACGTCGCCTTCGAAACGGTCGTGCGGCCAGAAGAGATGCCGGGACAGAAAGGCATCTTCCAATCGCTCGACTGGCCCTATGTCGAAGGCCTGCGGCTCGACGAAGCGCGTCACCCACTCGCCCTGCTCGCCGTCGGTCTTTATGGTCAGACCTTGCCGAACCAGAACGGCGCGCCGATCCGGCTGGTCGTGCCATGGAAGTATGGCTTCAAGGGCATCAAGTCGATCGTCCGGATCACCCTGACGGATAAGGAGCCGAAGAACACCTGGCAGGTGACCAATCCCCAGGAGTATGGCTTCTTTGCCAACGTCAATCCGGAGGTCGATCACCCACGCTGGAGCCAGGCGACGGAACGGCGCATCGGCGAAAGCGGCTTTTTTGGCGCCAGCCGCCACCCCACCCTGCCGTTCAACGGCTATGCCGACGAGGTCGCCAGCCTCTATAGCGGCATGGATCTTCGGAAGAACTTCTGATGCCGGGATTTTCGCTCAGCCTTGCGAAGCGGTGGCAATCGGCCTCTGTCTGGGCGCTCTATGCCATCGGCCTGTTGCCCGCCGCATGGACCTTCTATCTCGGCGCGACCGATCAGCTCGGCGCCGATCCGGTAAAGACCTTCGAACTGTTCCTCGGCCTTTGGGCGATCCGCTTCCTTATCCTGACGCTCGCCGTCAGCCCTGCCCGCGATCTGTTCGGCTGGAACTATCTGCGCTATCGCCGCGCGCTTGGGCTCCTCTGTTTCTATTACGTGGCGATGCATTTGACTGTTTACATGGTGCTGGACCAGGCACTTGATCTCTCAGCTGTGCTCAACGACGTGCTGAAGCGGCCCTTCATCATGTTCGGCATGGCCGGGTTCGTCATGCTCGTTCCGCTTGCCGTGACGTCGAACAATCTTTCGATCCGCCGCCTCGGACCGAACTGGGTCCGGCTGCATCGCCTCGTCTACATCATCGCCGCTGCCGGCGCCGTACACTTTGCGCTATCGACGAAGGTCATCGACCTCGAGCAATACGTCTATGTCACGGTGATCATCCTGCTGATCCTCTACCGCTCATGGCGGCCGATCGCGCGGAGCAGGAAACGCGGCCAGGGCCGCCAGCGCACACGGGCTGCAGCGACCGCCTCATGATTTGCGCACGCTCCTTCGACTATCGGCTAGCGACCAATCACGATTCTGTCGCTGGCTGATTGATCATGGCTTCGATGTTGTAGCCATCGGGATCGAGAACGAAGGAGGCGTAATAGCCTGATGCATATTGTGGGCGTGGGCCGGGGGCGCCATTGTCCTTTGCGCCAGCATCAAGCGCGGCGTGATAAAACGCATCAACTTCGGCCTTGCCTCGAGTGCGAAAGGCGACGTGCACACTCGTCAAAGGCGGCTGGCTGTCGACCTGCTGGATCTCGAAAAGGCACCCATTGCCGATATCGAAGGCCCAGAACACGCTCTCCTTTCCGAAGGAAAGTTTGTATCCTAGCGGTGCAAGCGCCTTCTCATAGAAGAGCTTGCTCTTTGCCAAGTCACTCACAGCAACGGTTATATGGTCTATCAAGCGCCCACTCCTTGAGACGTTGGCGGGAACACCAAGCTAGCTCCGATCTCAAGACTGCTCAACATGCCAAGCGGCAGCACGATACAGCATTGGCCTGCGGCTGCATCCAAGGGCAGCGATCCGCTCCTGAATACGCCTTGTCTTGGTGGAAACACGACGACCCCGTCCACGACCGCCGTCTCCCGTGCCCAGCAAGGGCTACAAACGAAAACAGCCGGGCTTTGCAGCCCGGCTGTTTTGCTTCCGGCAAACCGGAAAGGATTAAGCGGCTTCAGCTGCAGCAGCTTCGGCTTCAACGCGAGCCTTGTCGGCTGCGCCCTTGGCGTAGGTGTCGCGGTCAACGAACTCGATGACGGCGAGAGCGGCGTTGTCGCCCTGGCGGAAGCCAGCCTTCATGATACGCAGGTAACCGCCGTTGCGGGTTGCGTAGCGCGAAGCGATCGTGTCGAAGAGCTTCGAAACAACAGCGGCGTCGCGGATCTGCGAGATCGCCTGACGACGAGCATGCAGGTCGCCCCGCTTGCCGAGGGTGACGAGCTTTTCAACGATCGGACGGATTTCCTTTGCCTTCGGCAGGGTCGTCACGATCTGCTCATGGGTGATGAGCGAAGCCGCCATGTTGGCAAACATTGCCTTGCGGTGGCTAGCGGTTCTGTTCAGCTTGCGGCCGGATTTACCGTGGCGCATTGCTATTCTCCTTCACATGCAGGCATCTCGCCCGCCGTTTGATGGTTAGTATTGGTCTTCGTAGCGCTTGGCGAGATCTTCGATGTTCTCAGGCGGCCATGCCGGCACTTCCATGCCGAGGTGCAGGCCCATGGAAGCGAGAACTTCCTTGATTTCGTTCAGCGACTTGCGACCAAAATTCGGCGTGCGGAGCATTTCTGCTTCGGTCTTCTGAATGAGGTCGCCGATGTAGACGATGTTGTCGTTCTTCAGGCAGTTTGCCGAGCGAACGGACAGTTCGAGTTCGTCCACCTTCTTGAGGAGCGCCGGGTTGAAAGCGAGTTCGGTGACGGCTTCTTCTTCGGCTTCCTTCTGCGGCTCGTCGAAGTTGACGAACACGCCAAGCTGATCCTGGAGGATGCGAGCCGCGAAAGCGACGGCATCTTCGCCGGAGATCGAACCATCGGTTTCGATCGTCATGTTCAGCTTGTCGTAGTCGAGAACCTGTCCTTCGCGGGTGTTTTCAACCTTGTAGGACACCTTCTTGACCGGCGAATAAAGGCTGTCGACCGGGATGAGACCGATCGGAGCATCTTCCGCACGATTGCGGTCGGCCGGAACGTAGCCCTTGCCGTTGTTGACGGTGAATTCCATGCGGATTTCGGCGCCCTCGTCGAGCGTGCAGATGACATGCTCGGGGTTGAGGATTTCGATATCGCCGACCGTCTGGATGTCGCCAGCCGTTACAACGCCCGGGCCCTGCTTACGCACGACCATGCGCTTTGCGTCATCGCCATCCATCTTGATGGCGATTTCCTTGATGTTGAGGACGATGTCCGTGACGTCTTCGCGGACGCCCGGGATCGACGAGAACTCATGCAGCACGCCATCGATCTGCACAGCCGTCACTGCGGCACCGCGCAGCGAGGACAGCAGAACGCGGCGAAGCGCGTTGCCGAGGGTGAGGCCGAAACCGCGCTCCAGCGGCTCTGCTACGAGCGTCGCCTTGGTGCGCGAGCTCGAAGAGAACTCGACCTTGTTCGGCTTGATCAATTCCTGCCAGTTTTTCTGAATCATATTTTTGCCTTCCGTTCGTTACCACCATCCAATCGTGGCAACCGAGCTTGAGAAGCACCGGGAGCGAAAACCCGCTCACCGGTGTTGTGAATGGCGATGATCAGACGCGGCGCTTCTTGCGCGGGCGGCAACCATTGTGCGGGATCGGCGTCACGTCACGGATGGACGTGATCATGAAACCAGCAGCCTGGAGCGCGCGCAGAGCGGATTCACGACCCGAACCCGGGCCGCAAACTTCGACTTCCAGCGACTTCATGCCATGTTCCTGAGCCTTCTTGGCGCAGTCTTCAGCAGCGATCTGAGCAGCGAACGGGGTCGACTTGCGCGAGCCCTTGAAGCCCTTGGCGCCAGCAGACGACCAGGCAATGGCGTTGCCCTGAGCGTCGGTGATGGTGATCATCGTGTTGTTGAAGGTCGAGTTGACGTGGGCAACACCCGACGAAATGTTTTTACGTTCGCGACGACGAACGCGTACGGCTTCCTTGGCCATTTAAATCCCTTTCTTGGATCTCTGCACCGCCGTAATACCAGCGGCTACACCGGAACGAGACCTTACGGCCCTGCCCCAAACTCAAAAGAGGCCGGCGCAGACCGCCAGCCCCCTCACCTCCGGTTTCCCGGAAATTACTTCTTCTTACCAGCGATGGCCTTTGCCGGACCCTTGCGGGTGCGGGCATTGGTGTGCGTGCGCTGGCCGCGGACCGGAAGGCCACGACGATGACGCAGGCCACGGTAGCAGCCGAGGTCCATCAGACGCTTGATGTTCATCGAGGTTTCGCGACGCAGATCGCCTTCGACCTGATAGTCACGGTCGATGGTTTCACGGATCTGCAGAACCTCGGAGTCCGTCAGCTGATGGACGCGCTTGTCAGCCGACAGGCCAACCTTCTCCATGATTTCCTGCGCGAATTTTGGACCGATCCCGTGAATGTAGGTCAGCGCGATAACGACGCGCTTCGCAGTCGGGATGTTGACGCCAGCGATACGTGCCACGCCTATTCTCCTTGCGTTCCCGTTGCCATCCGGCAAGAGGCTTTTCGTTATGCAGCCGAACCGGCCGCTCGTTCAGATTTGGGTTCGTACATGTCAAAACGACCGAACCCGGACTTCTCTGGAAATCCGCGCCGATCGCATAAATGTCGCGAGTTGGCGCGGTGTTTAGCGGAATCAGTGCTGAAAAGCAACCGCTTCCGCCAAGTTTATTTTCAAAGACTAAAGCTTCGAAAGTATCTTATCGATCTCGCTGGTGACGTGATCGATATCCGCCATGCCATCAACCGACTTCAGCTTGCCCTTGGCATAGAAGTAGCCGATCAATGGAGATGTTTCCTTGTAGTAAGCCTGCAGGCGCGTGACGACCGTTTCGCGGTTGTCATCCGGGCGCCGCTTGAAGTGAGTCGAACCGCAGCGGTCGCAAACGCCTTCAATCTTCGGCTTGACGTTGGTGTCGTGATAGCCTGCACCGCAGTTGGCGCAGGTATAGCGTCCCGAGACACGGTCAGCGAGGACGTTGTCGTCAACCTGGATCTCGATCACGGTCGAGAGCTCAAGACCCTTGCTTTTCAGAATGGCTTCCGTTGCGTCGGCCTGAATCAGCGTGCGCGGGTAACCGTCGAGAATGAAACCCTTGGTGCAGTCCGGTGCATCCAGACGCTCGGAGACGATGGCATTGACAATCTCATCGGAAACAAGCTTGCCAGCATCCATGACGGCCTTTGCACGCTTGCCCACCTCCGTGCCAGCCGCAACGGCAGCACGCAGCATGTCACCCGTGGAAAGTTGCGGAATTCCGTACTTCTCCACGATCCGCTGAGCCTGGGTCCCCTTACCCGCGCCCGGCGGCCCTAACAGTATGAGTCTCATCGCCCCCTCTTTCCTCCGCGCAACTTCGATTTCTTGATCAGGCCTTCATACTGCTGTGCGATCAGATGACCCTGAATCTGCGCCACCGTATCGAGAGTTACGCTAACCACGATCAAGAGCGAAGTGCCACCCAAGGACAAAGGAATGCCCGTCTGAGACACAAGAATTTCAGGCAGAATGCACACGAAGACGAGGTAGATCGCGCCAATCACCGTAATGCGGGTCAGCACGTAGTCGATATACTCAGCAGTCCGCTCGCCCGGGCGAATACCCGGGATGAAGCCGCCATGCTTCTTCAGATTGTCGGCGGTGTCCTTCGGATTGAAGACGATAGCGGTATAGAAGAAGGCGAAGAAAGCGATCAGCAGGCCGTAGAGCAGCATATAGAGCGGCTGGCCGTGGCCGAGCGCGGCGACGATCGAGGTCGCCCAGGCCGGCAGTGCGGTCGTGTTGGCAAAGCCTGCAACGGTCGCCGGCAGCAGCAGCAGCGAAGACGCGAAGATCGCCGGGATAACGCCCGAGGTGTTGAGCTTCAGCGGCAGGTGCGACGTGTCGCCCTGGAACATGCGGTTGCCGACCTGGCGCTTCGGATACTGGATCAGCAGGCGGCGCTGCGCACGCTCGACGAAAACGATGATCGCGATAACGGCGATCGCAATGACGATGACGGCGAGAATCAGCGTCGTCGACAGGGCGCCGGTGCGGCCAAGTTCGAGGGTGCCGGCAAGAGCCTGCGGAAGGCCTGCGGCGATACCGGCGAAGATGATCAGCGAGATGCCGTTGCCGATGCCGCGCGAGGTGATCTGCTCGCCGAGCCACATGAGGAACATCGTGCCGCCGAGCAGGGTCACGACCGTCGAAATGCGGAAGAAGATGCCAGGATCGACAACAAGGCCGTTGCCGCTCTCAAGACCGACGGAAATGCCGTAAGCCTGAAGCGCACCGAGGAGTACCGTGCCGTAGCGCGTATACTGGTTGATGATCTTGCGGCCCTGTTCGCCTTCCTTCTTCAGGTTTTCGAGCGCCGGAACGACCGAAGTCATCAGCTGCACGATGATCGAAGCGGAAATGTAAGGCATGATGCCGAGCGCAAAGATTGCCATGCGCTGCACGGCGCCGCCCGAGAACATGTTGAAGAGGCCGAGAATGCCGCCTGCCTGGCCACGGAAGGCCTGGGCATAAGCTTCTGGATTGAGGCCGGGGAGCGGAATGTGGGTACCGAGCCGGTACACGAGGAGAGCTGCCAGTGTGAACCACAGGCGCTTCTTGAGATCCTCGGCTTTGGCGAAGGTCGAGAAATTGAGGTTAGAAGCCAACTGTTCCGCTGCAGACGCCATGCGATTCTCCGCGCTACCAATTCCGGGCTCTAGCCAAGCGAGGTGCAGGACCCGGTATCAGCATTCTGAATTATTCAAAAGCGGGTTTCGGACGGATTGCGAACGCAACCTATGCCTCACCCTTGTGTTCGTTCCTACCGTCCATGACGCACGTGCGTTCAGCCGGTTTTTGTGAGGCTCACATATGGGAGCAAAATCGCCCGGTGTGAAGCACCCCGGGCGACTTATCATAAGATTAATTATTCTGCAGCTGCGGCAGAAAGAAGCGTGACGGAACCGCCAGCTTTTTCGATCTTTTCGACAGCCGGCTTGGAAGCGCCAGCAACTTCGAACTTGACCTTTGCCTTCAGCTCGCCGTCGGCGAGAACGCGAACGCCGTCCTTGACGCGACGGATAACGCCGGCAGCCTTGAGAGCTGCTGCATCAACCGTGGACTTGGCGTCGAGCTTGCCAGCGTCGATCGCAGCCTGAACACGCTCAAGCGACACGACGACGAAGTCGGCCTTGAAAATGTTGTTGAAGCCGCGCTTCGGCAGGCGACGGTAGATTGGCATCTGACCGCCTTCGAAACCATTGATAGCGACGCCGGAACGGGACTTCTGACCCTTCACACCGCGACCACCGGTCTTGCCCGAGCCCGAACCAATACCGCGGCCGAGGCGCTTGCGGCTGTGGGTCGAACCTTCGTTGTCTTTAATTTCATTGAGTTTCATAGCGAATCTCCCGGCTTACTTCTCGTCGACGACGCGAACGAGATGCTGGACAGCACGGATCATGCCACGAACGGAAGGAGTATCTTCCAGCGTGCGGCGACGGTGCATCTTGTTGAGTCCGAGGCCGATCAGCGTGCGCTGCTGGACGTCCGGACGACGAATCGGGCTGCCGATCTGTTCGACAATAACCGTCTTCGCTTCAGTCTTCTTGGTAGCCTTAGCCATCTGTCAGACTCCTCTTATTCTTCAGAGGCATTGCCAGAAGCGGCACGGCGAGCCTGGAGCGTTGCATACTTGATGCCGCGCTGAGCTGCGATGTCCTTCGGGTGAACCTGGTGCTTCAGAGCGTCGAAGGTAGCGCGAACCATGTTGTATGGGTTCGAGGAACCGGTCGACTTGGCGACAACGTCGTGAACGCCGAGCGTTTCGAAAACAGCGCGCATCGGACCACCGGCGATGATACCGGTACCGACCTTGGCCGAACGAAGCAGAACCTTGCCGGCGCCATGGCGGCCATGAACGTCGTGATGCAGCGTACGGCCGTCACGCAGCGGTACGAAGATCAGTTCGCGCTTGGCAGCTTCAGTCGCCTTGCGGATTGCTTCCGGCACTTCGCGTGCCTTGCCGTGACCGAAGCCAACGCGGCCCTTCTGGTCACCAACGACGACGAGAGCGGCGAAACCGAAACGGCGGCCACCCTTAACAACCTTGGCAACGCGGTTAATCGCGACCAGCTTGTCGACGAATTCGCTATCGCGCTCTTCACGGGCCTGGCGGTCTTCCCGCTGCGGCCTTCTTTCCTGTGCCATTGTCCTCTTCCTTTTTCTTTTCCGGGTGCAATCGGCAAACAAAACGAGGACCGCATCGGCCTCCCCTTTTCGGGACGCCTGCGGTCCGGTGATATCCGGCCGGTACCCTAAGGCTGCCGGCCGGAAACTTTATTAGAAGGACAGACCGCCTTCGCGGGCTGCTTCTGCCAGGGCCTTGATGCGGCCGTGGTAGATGAAGGCGCCACGGTCGAATACGACGTCCTTGACGCCTGCCTTCGAGGCGCGCTCAGCAACGAGCTTGCCTACGAGGGCAGCTGCTGCCGTGTCAGCACCGGTCTTCAGAGAACCGCGCAGGTCCTTGTCGAGGGTCGAGGCAGACGCAAGCGTCTTACCAGCGACATCGTCAATGACTTGAGCATAGATGTTCTTCGACGAGCGATGAACCGACAGGCGCGGACGGCCGTTGGCCACCGACTTGAGGTGACGACGCACGCGGTTGGCACGACGTGCAAGTGCTTCTTTCCTGCTAGCCATTTCGCGTGATCCTTACTTCTTCTTGCCTTCTTTGCGGACGATCCGCTCTTCGGCATACTTGACGCCCTTGCCCTTGTAAGGCTCAGGACCGCGGTATTCGCGGATTTCAGCGGCAACCTGGCCGACCTGCTGCTTGTTGATGCCGGTGACGACGATTTCCGTCGGCTTCGGCACAGTGATCGTGATGCCCTGCGGCGGCTCATACACAACGTCATGGCTGAAGCCGAGTGCCAGCTGCAGGTTCTTGCCCTGAAGCGACGCGCGGTAACCGACGCCGTTGATTTCGAGCTTGCGCTCAAAGCCGTCCTTAACGCCCTTGAAGATGTTCTCGATCATCGTGCGGGACATGCCCCACTTTGCACGAGCATTCTTCGTCTGGCTGAGCGGCGTCACGACGACCGCATTATTTTCGAGCTTCACGCCGACTTCGTCGTTTGCGACGAAGAACAGCTCGCCCTTCGGGCCCTTAGCGGTAACCTTCTGGCCATCGACCGTAGCCGTGATCCCAGCAGGCACCTGAACGGGCTTTTTACCGATACGAGACATTTTTATATCCTGTCTGTTCGCTATGGAGATCCCTGCTCAGCCTTAGAAGACCGAGCAAAGAACCTCGCCACCAACGTTCTGTTCGCGAGCCTGGTGATCGGCCATCACGCCCTTCGGGGTCGAAAGGATAGTGATGCCGAGGCCGTTCGCGACCTGCGGAATGGACTTGACCGAGACATAAACCCGGCGGCCCGGCTTGGACACACGGCCGATCTCACGGATCACCGATGCGCCTTCATAGTACTTGAGTTCGATGTTGAGCTCAGACTTGCCATTGCCGAAATCGACAACGGAGTAGCCACGGATGTAGCCTTCAGACTGCAGAACATCGAGAACACGTGCACGGAGCTTCGAAGCAGGCGTCGAGACCGACGACTTGCGGCGAGAAGCGCCGTTACGGATGCGAGTGAGCATATCGCCCAACGGATCAGTCATTGTCATCTAACCTGCTCCTTACCAGCTCGACTTGACGATGCCCGGCACCTTGCCGAGATTGCCGAGTTCACGCAGCGCGATACGCGACATGCGCAGTTTGCGGTAGTATGCGCGCGGACGGCCCGATACTTCGCAACGGTTGCGAATGCGGGTCTTGGATCCATCGCGCGGCAGGGATGCCAGCTTGATCGAGGCCTTGAACCGCTCTTCGATCGGAAGAGCCTGGTTCATGATGATCGCCTTCAGAGCTGCGCGCTTGGCAGCCTGGTTAGCGACCGTAGTACGGCGGCGCTTGTTCTTTTCAACTGCGCTTGTCTTCGCCATGTGCGGTTCCTTTTCTACGCTCGTCGTTACGGTTACTGACGGAACGGGAAGTTGAACTCTGTCAGGAGAGCCCGCGCTTCGTCGTCCTTCGTTGCCGTCGTGCAAACGATGATGTCCATGCCCCACATCTGATCAACCTTGTCGTAGTTGATCTCAGGGAACACAATGTGCTCCTTGATGCCCATGGCGAAGTTGCCACGGCCGTCAAAGCTTTTCGGGTTCAGGCCGCGGAAGTCGCGAACGCGCGGAAGCGCGATGTTCACGAGACGGTCCAGGAACTCGTACATGCGAGCGCCGCGCAGGGTGACCTTTGCGCCGATCGGCATCTGCTCGCGGACCTTGAAGCCAGCGATGGAGTTGCGTGCACGGGTGATGACCGGCTTCTGGCCGGCAATAGCGGCCAGGTCGGCTGCAGCAACAGTCGGCTTCTTCGAATCAGCCGTTGCTTCACCAACACCCATGTTGATTACGATCTTGTCGAGCTTCGGAATCATCATCTCGTTGGCGTAGGAGAACTTCTCCTGCATCGCCGCACGAATGCGCTCGACATATTCCTTCTTGAGCCGTGGCTCGTACTTTGCGTCAGCCATCAGATCACCTCACCGGAACGCTTGGCCACACGGACCTTCTTGCCGTCAACAACCTTGAAGCCAACGCGGGTCGGCTTGCCGTCCTTGTCGACGATTGCGACGTTGGACAGGTGAACCGAAGCTTCCTTGCTGATGATGCCGGCTTCCTGGCTCTGCGTCTGGCGCTGGTGGCGCTTTACGACGTTGACGCCACGAACAACGGCGCGATCTTCCTTGGGCAGAACCTGAAGGACTTCGCCGGTACGGCCCTTGTCCTTGCCTGCGAGCATGACGACCTTGTCGCCCTTACGAATCTTTTGCATCCTTCGCGCTCCTTACAGTACTTCGGGAGCCAGCGAGATGATCTTCATGTGGTTCTTGGCGCGAAGTTCGCGCGGAACCGGTCCGAAGATACGGGTGCCGATCGGCTCTTTCTTGTTGTCGATGAGGACTGCTGCATTCGTGTCGAAGCGGATGATGCTGCCATCAACGCGACGGATTTCCTTGGCGGTACGAACAACCACCGCCTTCATCACGTCACCCTTCTTCACGCGGCCGCGCGGGATCGCTTCCTTGATCGAAACGACAATAATGTCGCCGATCCCGGCATACTTGCGCTTCGAGCCGCCCAGCACCTTGATGCACATGACACGACGTGCGCCGGAATTATCCGCCACGTCGAGGTTTGTTTGCATCTGAATCATATCAGGTCGCCTTTTTGGTTTACCGGAATGGTTGGGCTTTCGCCCCCTACCCCGGCTTATGAAAATTGTCAGCCGGCCGCTTGCCACAAGGACAGGCGAAAACACGGCAATAGCTTGAATAGCGCGGGATCGATCGTGCCAGGGTGGTTTCCCGTCGGGACCTTCCGTGCGCTCAAAGCAAAAGAACGCTCGACGAACGAGCGTTCTGACGCTGCTTCATACAGATATTTCCGCGAGACGCAAGGCCTCGCGCAAAAATCTTACTTGGCCTGGGCGGAAACGACCGTCCAGCGCTTGTCCTTGGAAATCGGCGCGCATTCCTCGATGGATACGGTATCGCCGATCTTGTACTGGTTGTTTTCGTCGTGGGCCTTGTACTTCTTGGAACGACGAACGGTCTTCTGGAGCAGCGGGTGAGCGAAACGACGCTCAACGCGAACTACGACAGTCTTCTCGTTCTTGTCGCCAACGACAACGCCCTGCAGAATGCGCTTCGGCATGATGTTTTCCTTTACGCCTTTGCTTCTGCCGCCTTCTGGCGGGCAATGGTTTTCACGCGGGCGATGTCCTTACGGACTTCGTTGATGCGCGAGGACTTTTCCAGCTGACCGGTTGCCTTCTGGAAGCGCAGGTTGAACTGCTCCTTCTTCAGGTCGGCGAGCTTGTCCTTGAGCTGATCGGCCGTGAGGCCGCGTACTTCTTCGGCTTTCATGTGCCTTGCTCCTTACTCTGCAATACGCTGAACGAAGCGCGTCTTGACCGAGAGCTTGGCAGAGCCGAGGCGAAGCGCTTCACGAGCGATTTCTTCGCTGACGCCGTCGATTTCGAACATCATACGGCCTGGCTTGACCTTGCATGCCCAGTATTCGACAGAGCCCTTGCCCTTACCCATACGGACTTCGGTCGGCTTTGCGGTTACCGGAACATCCGGGAACACGCGGATCCATACACGGCCGGCGCGCTTCATGTAACGCGTGATCGCGCGGCGGGCCGCTTCGATCTCGCGTGCATTCACGCGGTTCGGCTCTTGAGCCTTAAGGCCGAATTCGCCGAAGGCCAGGTCAGAACCACCCTTGGCGACGCCCTTGATGCGGCCCTTGAATTGCTTGCGGTACTTGGTACGCTTTGGCTGCAACATTTTCTTATTCTCCGAACTTATCCACCAACGCTATTAGGCGTTGTCGCGGCGACGATCGCGATCACGGCTTGCCGGACCCTGAGCGTCACCCTCGAGTGCGCGGCGCTCGGAGGCCATCGGATCGTGCTCAAGGATTTCGCCCTTGAAGATCCAAACCTTGATGCCGCAGATGCCAAAAGCGGTTTCCGCTTCAGCTGTGCCGTAGTCGATGTCAGCGCGCAGCGTGTGCAGCGGAACGCGACCTTCGCGGTACCATTCCGTACGAGCGATTTCAGCACCGCCGAGACGGCCTGCGCAGGTGATCTTGATGCCTTCGGCGCCAAGACGCATTGCAGACTGAACGGCACGCTTCATGGCGCGACGGAAAGCAACACGACGCTCGAGCTGCTGAGCGATCGACTGTGCGACGAGCGTAGCGTCGACTTCCGGCTTGCGAACTTCAACGATGTTG
Organism: Rhizobium sp. 57MFTsu3.2; assembly: GCF_012932765.1. Classification (NCBI taxonomy): domain Bacteria; kingdom Pseudomonadati; phylum Pseudomonadota; class Alphaproteobacteria; order Hyphomicrobiales; family Rhizobiaceae; genus Rhizobium; species Rhizobium sp. 57MFTsu3.2. The sequence goes on along the minus strand of NZ_JDWI01000011.1, from coordinate 5,234 downwards.
AGGTGCGTTTCGGAATTCGTCATGTCCGACAGCTTCTTGCGGAGCTTGTCGATGTCTGCGCCCTTCTTGCCGATGATCAGGCCCGGACGAGCCGAGTGGATCGTGACACGGCACTTCTTGTGCGGACGCTCGATGACCACCTTGGCGATACCAGCCTGCTTCAGTTCGCTCATCACGAACTTGCGCATCTTCAGGTCTTCGTGCAGCAGCTGACCGTACTCGGCATTGTCCGCAAACCAGCGGCTATCCCAGGTACGGTTGATGCCAAGACGGAAACCGATTGGATTAATTTTCTGACCCATTATGCGGCCTCCTCTTGTGCCTGCACTTCGCGGACAACGATCGTCAGGTGCGCAAACGGCCTCTCGATGCGAGAAGCGCGGCCGCGGCCACGAGCGTGGAAACGCTTCATGACGATCGACTTGCCGACATAGGCTTCGGCGACGACCAGGGAGTCGACGTCGAGGTCGTGGTTGTTCTCGGCGTTGGCGATCGCAGACTCGAGCGTCTTCTTGACGGCGCCTGCGATACGCTTGCGGGAGAATTCCAGCTCAGCGAGTGCACGATCGACCTTCTTGCCGCGGATAACCGCAGCAACGAGGTTGAGCTTCTGTGGGCTGACGCGGAGCGTGCGGGCGACTGCTTGCGCCTCGTTGTCCTTCAGCCGGCGTTCGGCTTTTGCCTTGCCCATTGTTACTTCCTCTTTGCCTTCTTGTCCGCACCGTGACCGTAGTAGGTCCGGGTCGGAGAGAATTCACCGAATTTGTGACCGACCATGTCTTCATTGACGCTGACCGGAACATGCTTGCTGCCGTTGTAGACGCCGAAGGTGAGACCGACGAACTGCGGCAGGATCGTGGAGCGACGGCTCCAGATCTTGATTACTTCTGCACGTCCGCCTTCACGAACCTTCTCAGCCTTCTTGAGAAGATAGCCGTCAACGAACGGACCTTTCCATACTGAACGAGCCATTGGAGACTTCCTCTCTTACTTCTTACGCTGATGACGCGAGCGCATGATCATCTTGTCGGTCGACTTGTTCGACCGGGTGCGCTTGCCCTTGGTCGGCTTGCCCCACGGAGTAACCGGGTGACGACCACCAGAGGTGCGGCCTTCACCACCGCCGTGCGGGTGGTCGACAGGGTTCATGACGACACCGCGGTTATGCGGACGCTTGCCGCGCCAAACAGTACGACCGGCCTTGCCGTCGTTGATGTTGGCGTGATCCGGATTCGAAACCGCACCGATCGAAGCAAGGCAGGTGCCGTGCACGAGGCGCTGTTCGCCAGAGTTCAGGCGAAGGATCGCCATGCCCTGGTCGCGACCGACGAGCTGTGCGTAGGAACCGGCGGAGCGAGCGATCTGACCACCCTTGCCCGGCTTCATTTCCACGTTGTGGATGATGGAGCCGACCGGGATGAACTGCAGCGGCATCGTGTTGCCGGGCTTTACGTCGACAGCCTTCTCGGAAGCGATGACCTTGTCGCCGGCAGCGAGGCGCTGCGGAGCGAGGATGTAGGCCTTTTCGCCGTCAGCATAGGTCACCAGCGCAATGAAAGCCGTGCGGTTCGGATCGTATTCGATACGATCGACGGTGCCTTCAACGTCGAACTTGCGACGCTTGAAGTCGACCAGACGGTAGGTGCGCTTGTGACCGCCGCCGATGAAGCGGGCGGTGATGCGGCCGAGGTTGTTACGACCGCCGCTCTTGGTCAGACCTTCCGTCAGCGCCTTGACCGGCTTGCCCTTGTAGAGCGAGGAGCGGTCGACGATGACCAGCTGACGCTGGCTCGGGGTCGTAGGATTGAATGTTTTCAATGCCATTTTATTATTCCTCAGAGACCGGTGGAGACGTCGATCGTCTGGCCTTCAGCCAGCGTCACAACTGCCTTCTTCACGTCCTGCTGCTTGCCGACAAAACCTTTGAAACGCTTGGTCTTGCCCTTGCGGAGCAGAGTGTTGACGGCCGTGACCTTGACGCCGAACAGCGCCTCGACTGCAGCCTTGATTTCCGGCTTCGACGCCTTCTTGGCGACGTTGAAAACAACCTGGTTGTTTTCCGATACCAGCGTGGACTTTTCGGTGATCGCCGGCGAGACGATCACATCATAGTGGCGAAGGTCGGTCACTTGAAACGCTCCTCTAGAGCTTCGACGGCAGCCTTGGAAAGCACGAGCTTGCCGCGGCGCACGATGTCGTAAACGTTGATGCCCTGGATCGGCAGAACATCGATGTTCGGGATGTTCTGAGCTGCGAGCTTGAAGTTGCCATCAAGTTCAGCGCCGCCGATGAAGAGCGCGTTGGTCAGGCCGAGCGTCTCGAAAGCCGATGCCAGTGCCTTGGTCTTTGCTTCTGCAGCAACCAGGCTGTCGATGATGATGACATCGTCGGACTTCAGCTTGGCCGAGAGGGCGTGACGCAGACCGAGAGCGCGAACCTTCTTCGGAAGGTCGTGTTCGTGGCTGCGAGCGACCGGCCCGTGGGCCTTACCACCGCCGCGAAACTGCGGAGCGCGAGCCGAATGGTGACGAGCGCGGCCCGTACCCTTCTGCTTGTACATCTTGGCGCCGGTGCGCGAGACGTCCGCGCGGCCCTTTGCCTGGTGCGTGCCCTGCTGCTTCTTGGCAAGCTGCCAGCGGATGACGCGGGCGAGAATGTCTTCGCGGGGCTCGAGACCGAAAATCGCGTCAGAAAGAGAAACCTTCCCTGCGTCTTTTCCCTCGAGGGTCTTGACGTTGAATTCCATTGGTCCGGCTCCCTTACTTCGCTGCCGATTTGACGGCATCGCGCACGATGATCCAGGCACCCTTGGAACCGGGTACTGCACCCTTGATCAGGATCAGACCACGATCTTCGTCGGTCGAAACCACTTCCAGGTTCTGAGTCGTTACGCGCGTCTGGCCCATGTGACCAGCCATCTTCTTGTTCTTGAATACCTTACCGGGATCCTGGCGCTGACCGGTCGAACCGTGCGAGCGGTGCGAAACCGAGTTACCATGCGTAGCACGGCCACCACTAAAATTGTGGCGCTTCATGACGCCGGCAAAGCCCTTACCGATCGTCGTGCCCGTCACATCGACGAGCTGACCAGCTGCGAAGTGACCAGCCTTGAGCTCGGTGCCAACCTCGAGGAGATTGTCTTCCGTGACGCGGAATTCCGTAAGCTTGGCCTTCGGCTCGACGTTGGCAACAGCAAAGTTACCGCGCATCGCCTTCGACGTATTCTTGACCTTCGCCGTGCCAGCACCGAGCTGGACTGCGGCATAGCCGTTCTTCTCAACAGTGCGCTGGGCCACAACCTGGCAGCCATCCAGACGCAGTACTGTTACCGGGACATGTTCACCAGCGTCGTTGTAGACGCGGGTCATACCCACCTTCTGTGCAATCACACCTGAACGCATCGGTTCAATCCTTCCAAATCCGCTCGAGCAAGGCTCAGAGCTTGATCTCAACATCGACACCGGCGGCGAGATCGAGCTTCATCAGCGCGTCTACCGTCTGCGGGGTCGGATCTACGATGTCGAGGAGGCGCTTATGCGTGCGCATCTCGAACTGCTCGCGGCTCTTCTTGTCGATGTGTGGGGACCGGTTGACCGTAAACTTCTCGATGCGAGTCGGAAGCGGAACGGGGCCCCGGACGCTTGCGCCGGTGCGCTTCGCCGTCGACACGATCTCGCGCGTCGAAGCGTCGAGAATGCGGTGATCGAACGCCTTCAGGCGAATGCGGATATTTTGGCCGTTCATTCGACGTTATCCTTGTGTTTGTTTCCCACGTGCCTGTTAGGCAGACACGGGTTGTTCTTTTTTCCTAAGGCGGACCACCGGTTTCAAAGATCGAGAGGGGCACCGGAATGCGGCATCCCTATCCAGTCTTCAGGCCTTACGGCCACCTTATTGCTTGTTGTAGTCACCCGCTCCAATGAACGAAGCAGGGCGCAAATCGCGCTCGCGCGCCATTTGCAACATTTCTCTGTAATAAGCAAGCGGCTAGCGCCGCTTGCATCATAATAATGTCATCGAATCGGCCGCTTCAGGCGAAACGGCCGGTCTTTCGATTACTCGACGATCGAGGCGACGATGCCGGCGCCGACGGTACGGCCGCCTTCGCGGATAGCGAAGCGCAGCTTTTCTTCCATCGCGATCGGAACGATCAGCTCGACGTCTACAGTGACGTTGTCGCCAGGCATGACCATTTCCGTGCCTTCCGGCAGGGTGACGATGCCGGTGACGTCCGTCGTGCGGAAGTAGAACTGCGGACGGTAGTTGGTGAAGAACGGCGTATGACGGCCGCCTTCTTCCTTCGTCAGGATGTAGGCTTCAGCCTTGAACTTCTTGTGCGGCTTGACAGAGCCCGGCTTGCACAGGATCTGACCACGCTCGACGCCGTCACGGTTCACACCGCGAACCAGAGCACCGATGTTGTCGCCAGCCTGGCCCTGGTCGAGCAGCTTACGGAACATTTCAACGCCGGTAACCGTCGTCTTCGAGGTCGGGCGGATGCCGACGATTTCGACTTCTTCGCCAACCTTGACGATACCGCGCTCGACGCGGCCGGTCACAACCGTACCACGGCCCGAGATCGAGAACACGTCTTCGATCGGCATCAGGAACGGCTGGTCGATCGGACGCTCAGGCGTTGGGATGTAGGCGTCAACAGCTGCCATCAGCTCGCGGATCGCGTCTTCGCCGATCTTCTTGTCGGAGTCTTCGAGAGCGGCAAGAGCCGAGCCCTTGATGACCGGAATGTCGTCGCCCGGGAAGTCGTAGGACGACAGAAGTTCGCGAACTTCGAGCTCGACGAGTTCGAGAAGCTCGGCGTCGTCAACCTGGTCGACCTTGTTGAGGAACACGACGATCGCCGGAACGCCAACCTGGCGAGCAAGCAGGATGTGCTCGCGGGTCTGCGGCATCGGGCCGTCGGCAGCCGAGCAAACCAGGATCGCGCCGTCCATCTGCGCAGCACCGGTGATCATGTTCTTGACGTAGTCGGCGTGGCCGGGGCAGTCAACGTGGGCATAGTGGCGGTTCGGGGTCTCGTATTCGACGTGTGCCGTCGAAATGGTGATGCCGCGAGCCTTTTCTTCCGGAGCCGCGTCGATCTGGTCGTACGCCTTGAACTCGCCGAAGTACTTCGTGATCGCTGCCGTCAGAGACGTCTTGCCGTGGTCAACGTGGCCGATCGTGCCGATGTTAACGTGCGGCTTGTTGCGCTCAAACTTACTCTTTGCCATTTG